>CAVEFV010000020.1:0-33381 GCA_963615025.1 Firmicutes bacterium CAG:95
GATGAATTTTCTTTGCTTCGTTTCTTTTGTTCAAGCAAAAGAAATGAAGAACATCTTGCTATGACTCTCAACTCCCCTTCAAAAGAAAAACAATATGTTACCCTCACACCCAACTAACCCTTTCAACCAATTAAACCACGCATAAACACATAAACTCCTAAACCCATCAACTCATCCCCCTCACCTCTATACACTCAACTTCTCCCGACTAACTATTGTTTTTCTCGAAAAAAACTCCTACCTTTGCCAAAAATATATCAAACCGTCAAACAAAAACAAACCTATGAAAAAGAATCTGTTATTGCTGCTTACTCTGCTATTCGGACTAACAGCATCCGCTCAAGATCTGATCATCACTAAAGATGCCAAACGAATTGAAGCGAAAATACAAGAAGTGTCGAACAAGGAAATCAAGTACAAGAAATTTGCCTATCAGGAAGGACCTACCTTTATCATCGAAACAAACGAAATCAACTCTGTCCTGTTCGAAAATGGAGACATACAAGTCTTCAACGACTCTGTTGCACAACAACAGGCACAAGCAACAACCAAGCCTGCTGCAACCGCACGCTACCACAGAAACTACGATTTCTATGCCCCACTCACCTATATAGCAAAAGACAACGATACCTACTTCCTACACTGCGGCGACCACATCACAGAAATGGACAAAAGTGCTTACTTGCGCTTTATTCAGAAGGACTGCCCAGAGGCATGGTATAGTTACCAAAAAGGCAATCGGCTGTGGAAAGCAGGTTGGGGCTTGTTTGGAGCAGGATTAGGCACAACGCTATTGATAGGACTACCTATCTATTGCGTCGGAGCAGTAGGGATGATGGATAGCCCCTACGGAGGATATTACTACTCCGCAGGCTACGCCATAATGGCAACAGGCTCGCTTATGATAGACGCCTCCATTCCTCTATTGATAGTAGGAAGTATCAAAAGAAACAATTCACACGAAGTATATAATGAGAAGTGCCCTTCTCGTACACCGCTTACACTAAACCTGCAAAGCAGTGCTTCGGGCATCGGACTTGCACTCAAGTTCTGACATCCCCTGCACAACCAAAAGAAAAAAGACAGGCTTCCCTCATCGGTAGCCTGTCTTATAATTGTTCAATCATCAAATCGTCCTATCAAACTACATACCAGGAGGAGGACCCATCGGTGGAACACCGCCGGGTTTACCTGGCTCACGACCACTCTCAAGCATCTCTTGTATATGCCCGCCCATACCGGTAGCCTTCAAACTACCCATCTTGTTCAACTTATAGGTAAAGGTCAACATAAAATAGGTCGGCAGAGTATTATATTTCGCATATTGCACCGAGTTGTCACTAACCACCTGCACAATATTCTTCTTCTGATGAAGTATATCATACACCTCTAACGATAAGGTCGCATTACGCCAACTCTTTTCTAAAGCGGCATTCAGAATAATCTCATTCACATCAGTCAAGTTGTATCCGTAACGCGCAGTATAACCACAATCAGCCGATATATTCCACGACTTTGGTAAATGAAACTCTATATCACCCGTAACACCCCAATCAAATACATTGTTCACACTTTTAGCGGTCGTTGAATTACTGGTGCGGCTATAAGTACCGTTAGCACGCAGACCGATATCTACTACATCGTGCGTAAAGCGTATCGAGAAGTCTTCAGATACCTGCAAATTACCGGTATAAGACGCAATACCTTTCGGCAAAGTATTACTCTCAATCATCTGAACAATAGCCGTCGCATCTTGTTGCTGCAACACATAAGCCACACGCTGATTATAAGACACCATCGTACGAGTGTTAAACTGAAACAACTTCTTCGCAAAAGGAGTATTATACATAAAATCTGCATTGATATTCCAAGGGATAACATCAGCATTGACAGTCTGTTCATATCGCTTACCTGTCTGATCATAGATCGTATTACCAACCAACGCATTCTGAGTAAGAGAGCCTCTTACTCCCGTCATAATAGAAGAGAACTTGTCTTGATTAAAGCGGGAATACATAGCCATAAAGTTATGTCGGAACGCAGGACGAAGAGACAGATTGCCTACAGTTTCATTCATCGCATCAGAATTGTTCCTTACAGGCTCCATCTGCGTAATAGTAGGCTGGGTCAGACGACCACGATAGCGAATACGGGCGAACTCTTTCTTACCGAACTTATAACGGAAATTGACATTGGGAGATACATTCCATGTATTGATAAGCGTATCACGAGCCAGCATACCGCCATAAAAAGTTATCGAATGAGTTTGCGATGCCAATACTCGCGCACCTACAGTAAGATCGCTCCTTTGAGTAAGCCACCTGTAATTAAGTTCCAACTGCTCCGTATACAAGTCATTGCGTAATTGGTTGCTGTATGTACTGTCGTACGCATAACTATTCTCACCCAATAAAGGGGAATTCGCTGAATATTGGTCCTTCCGTGAATTGCGGTTGCTACCTGAAAAGCCGGTCGCTATTTCCAACAAGTGATTAGTCTTGTAGATCGGCTCTACATACGAGGCACGAATAGAGTACGATGCTTTACCGTTGTTCGATTGGGTAAACTGATCCACAAGAGCAACGTTGCTCAGTCTGTCAAACGCATAAGTTTTCGTATAGCCGCGATTATCCACATACTCAACATTTCCGGTAAATGTAAGAGACCTGCCAGGACGAGAGAACTTATGATTATAAGTCAACCTCAATTTAGCACTAATCTCACGAGTAGAATCCAAAGTACTTTGGTAACCATCACTCAAAAGGGACTCTCCTTGATAGTTACTGTAATCTTCTACACCGCTCTGTCGTTGTCCCGTATAAGAAAAAGTAGGCTGTAAAATAATCTTGTTGATACTGTCTATCTGATACTGCATTTCAAGCCGCACATTAACATCGTAGATATCAGATAACTGCTTCGTTGTATCATTGTTCAAGTAAGTATAATCCTCCGTATAAGATTCCTTATTCGTTTCTGACTGAGTAGTGTTATGAGAATGGCTCAATGCAGCATCACCGCCAACAAGCAACTCTGTCTTACTGTCTTTCTTCGTTATCTTATCATTCAAATCTATATTCGTATTCACACCTAAATTCTCACTCCTTGTAATACCGGCATTTGCATCTTTACCGAAGTTACCTCGCCCGCGCTGCATACGAACCTCATTCGTATTATTTGCACTACCCAGTATAGTAGTCTGACTCTCTCCCAACAACAAATTGGTAAAGATATTCGCATTATAACGGAAGTCATCATTAAAGAAGTGTTTTGTACGCTCACCCGCAGTAGCACCATACTCTCTATCTCCATAATTCATCCAACCTTCATTCTCTGTTACCATATCCGAGCCAACACTACCTGTATATTTACCAAACACACCCTTCTTTCTATCGGCCTTCAATGTAAGATTGATAATATGTTCTGTATCGTCATCTTCAAAGCCGGTTAATTTAGCAGTTTCCGACTTTTCATCTATCACTTGTATCTTTTCTATCATATCTGCAGGGATATTCTTTGTAGCCGACTGCACATCATTACCAAAGAACTTCTTACCATCTATACGCACTGCTGTTATGGTCTCACCATTAACGGTAACATTACCTTGTTGATCCACTTGTACTCCGTTCATCTTTTTAAGCAAATCCTCTACCATAGCATTCTCACTTACTTTGTAGGCCGCAGTATTATACTCTATCGTATCTCCCTTCACCGTCATTTCTGCTGCACGACCTTGAACACTCACCTCTGCTAAATGCTGCACATATTCTTTCATAGAGATTGTACGAAGGGTAATATCCTTACCGGACATAGTAACAGGTTGCACATACTCGTAATACCCCACCGAACTAATTATCAACTTGTAACTACCATCACGCACATTAGCAATACTGAACCCACCATTCATATCCGTCTGTAGTCCATGCACAAGAGTAGAGTCCCCCTTCGAATAAGAGAACAAGCGTACTGTCGCCATCTCTATTTGTACGCCGGTTTCTTTATCCACAACCTTTCCTGCCAACTTGTGCTGACTATAGGTATATAGACTAACAAAAAGCAATGTAAATGTGAGTATTTTCTTCATATCGAAATTTGATTTGTCGCAAAAGGGGCAAGAATTATGCCAAAAAAATAACAATAACTTGTATCACACGAAAAAATAGTGTATCTTTGTCCGCTAAAGAAAACTAAACTATTCGTATTATGAGGGAAAAGAAACGCTATTCCGATACGGAATTAGAAGAGTTCCGTGCGATTATAGTCGATAAATTAGCAAAGGCGCAAGAAGAATACGAGCATCTGCGCCAAATGGTCGCTAATGAGGGTAACGGAGATGATGACACATCTCCCCTATTCAAGGTGCTTGAAGAAGGGGCTTCAGTATTAAACAAAGAGGAAATGGGACGGTTAGCCCAACGCCAGATGAAGTATATACAGAACCTGAAGGCAGCATTAGTGCGTATAGAAAATAAGACCTACGGAATATGCCGCGAGACAGGTAAACTGATCCCCAAAGAACGGCTCCGTGTTGTACCTCATGCGACACTTAGTATTGAGGCTAAAGAAAAGAAGAAATGAGTAGCACTCAGCAACGATTGTCTGATAAAGCTATTCGTTGGATAGTAGCCGCATTGGTCGTTTTTCTATTGGTTGCAGACCAAGCGCTGAAGGTATATATCAAGTTGAACTTTCGATTGGGAGAGATACACGAGATATTCCCGTGGTTGGCTTTGTGCTTTGTAGAAAATGACGGGATGGCTTTTGGTATCGAGTGGTTCAGTAAGTTGTTTCTTACATTGTTCCGTTTAGTATTGGTAGGTGTATTGATCTGGTATATTCATCGTCTTATCAAACAAAAAGCACGAGTGGGATATATCATAACCATTGTACTTGTTATTGTAGGGGCTTTAGGCAATATCATAGATTGCTTGTTCTATGGCATCGTATTCTCTGCATCTACACCATGGGAAGTAGCAACGCTATTCCCTGCTCAAGGAGGGTATGCTTCGTTGTTCTATGGTAAAGTGGTCGATATGCTTTATTTCCCGCTCATACATAATACCGCAGGAGAAACTATCTTTTTCCGACCTGTATTCAATTTAGCCGATTCGTTCATTACTGTTGCTGTATTCATTATTATCTTCTTTTACAGTAAAGACCTCAATGCCTCTTTATCGATCCAAAAGAGAAAGTAAGATACTGCTATTTAGTTGCTTGTTATTACTTGGTTTGTTGTCGTCATGTACTACACGACCTCGTTCTGTGTTGTCCCCTCGTAAGATGGAGGCGATACTATACGACCTACATACTGCAGAGGGCGTTCTACAAGCGGCGGGCTATAATACGGGTAAGGAAGAAGAGGTGAACGCTTATTATGAGTCTATCCTTATGAAACACAGCGTCACTCAAGCGTGTTTTGATTCATCGTTAGTCTGGTATACTGATAACCCCAAACAATTCTGCATTGTCTATGGGAAAGTGGTGGATCGACTAAAGAAGGACAATGATAGGATACAGGAAGAATCTACACGCATCACTCGAGATTTTTATGCAAGTCGTAACAAGAGTGTACCTATTGACTCTATTCCTCTGTCGATTATTCATCATCAACCTATGCTACTCTATATCACTCTACCGGAACCCTACGCCGATTATTCGATAAAAGAGCAACCTTTGCGTTCTGATTTTCGATATATCGCCTTTCCTGAGATGCAAGACTCTATTACTATCAGCGTTGATACTATTGCGCAAGAATCTATCATCAGGAGTGCAAGGAGCAAGTCGCAACCTTCGTCTTCCGCTCGTTCTCCGCTTCACGAAGACAAGTTGAAAGAACCTCGCAACATAAACAGACCTGCAAGCAAACATCCTTGGCAGAAGTTTGCTCATTGATACAACCCATACCGAAAAGAGGCTGTCAGACCCTATTTGTCAGACAGCCTCTTTCTGATGAGTAGCATCAACCTATGTTAGTTGTTCCAGAAAGTCTTTTGCACATATTGATTGTGGTTGTTTTGAGCAACTACGATATATACTCCTGTAGGCATTGTTAATTTTATCTCACTCTCTCCACGCAGAGTATGCGAATAGAGTTGCATGCCATCAAGGTTGTATATCTGTACTGATGTGTCGCCTTGCATAGGGGTTATATATAGTGTTCCTCTTTCTGTTTGGTTTACCCGAAAAGCAGTCTCGGCAGTTTGTTCTACGGCTGTATTCTTATCGTTGAACGGGTCCCATTCGTCGTTCCCTTTGGTAAAGTAGTACAGGCGTATCTCTGTTCCATCCGGGAATGACGGGTATATCAGCACCGTTGACCATTCGACGCGGTTATCACTATTGTCAACGCCTGCCTGTTCTATAGATCCATATTCGTAACTCCTTTTAGAACCTTGCGACACCAGACCATTGCTCCAGCCAATAGGCAGGATCAAGGAAGCACCCGTTCTGCTTTTTCCTATGGTTGTCTTAAAGAATATTGTTTCCGCGTTAGGATCCCATGGTCTGCCTAAATAGCCCGGCTGTGCTGTCTCGGTCTCTACCATATCCTTCAAAGGAGTTGCACTCCCTACACTACATTCGTAGAAGAGATATCCACGCCCTGCTGCACTTGTCTTCGAGGCAGTCAGGTAGGCTACATCATTTGCGTCGCTTGTTACTAACATATCCAATCGTGTGTTGCGACAGATTAGTGTCATGCCGCCAAATATATAGTCGCAGGCACCATTCAGTATGCCTCCATCAACGGCCACGCGACATCCCTCGTCGCCATATATAGCGTCTTGGCGAGATATGACACGGCAATTTAAGAGTTGCGCGCGATCTGCAGTCTTTCTAAAACCTATAGCGCACGCACGCTCACGATACTTGCGAGCCTGCACATCGGTATTACCAACGGTAGTAGGACGCGCGCCTTTGCTTTCTTTTGTTTCCACTAACACATCGTTTGCCTCACGGGCAGAGATATATTGATTAAAGGAGTTCTCAAAGATAATGTTCTTTGCAGTGAAGTCCTTGGCAGCCACTACTACCGTTGCATTCCAGAGTGCGGCACCTTGTTGGGAGTTAGCAACCGAGAAATAGCCATTTTCCTTGTTTACTTGCAGTGTGCGCTCGTCGTAGAAATAGTCGGTTCCCATACTGTAGTAACTATATCCCCAGCCGTAATATCCTGTGATGCGGACAGCATTCTCGTTGATATCTACGCCGCCGTTCATTAGTTCGAGTGACGGTGTTGCAGAGGCGTTGCACAGTGTGATATTCGGTATATCGATGAGCAACATTTCTTCGTAGGTGCCGGGTTCGATGAGTAACTTTATTTCCTCACCTGCTTCTCTTGTCATTCTCCGAGCATATTCCAATGCTTTGTTGATAGTGGCAAATTCTTGGTTCTTGCCTACATTCAGCGTGCTGCGATACGGTACAGCGACAACAGGCATATTCTTGATAAAGTCGATTTGTTTGGTTACTACCTGTCCTGATACTTTCAGGTTCGAAGTAAGCATTTGCTTCATAGAATCGGGGACGCTGTTACATAGGACAGAATAAACACCGTCGCGTAACGAAATATCGTTGGTTCCCGTGAAGGTGTAGGTATATCCCTCCTCGTTGAGATTATCGAAGACGAATTGTATATCCTTCAAGTCTTTGTCGGCGAGCGTTACCACCACCTCGTTCTCTATTTGCAGGGTGCCTTTGAGAGTAACTGTCCATAGGGTTTTCTTTTCAAAAGGAAGGTCAACCGTTTGTCCTTCGTTGCCTGTCAGTGTGGTTGTTGTCAGCCGATAGTCGTTTACTCCGATAGCAGAGAGAGTGTATTGTACTCCTTGTTCCAAAGTGGCACTATATGTGCGATCGGTTGTATTGATGGTGATCGTCGGTTCGAAGACTTTTCCTTCAGGCTTTTGTGCTTGCAGGCTTAATTTGGACAGTTCGTCGGCAGGTAGTCCTGTGATGCTACCCGTTACCACGCAAGTTGTTACTTTGACTATCTGCAAGTCTTTTGTCTGCCCATCGGCATTAAATTCGAACTGCTCGCTATTGCTTATGACAAAGCCATTCGCGTTGATCAGGGACGGTTCGTAGGTATAGCCTAACGGCAACTCCACTTGATAGGCGTTGCCAGTAACAGTGGCTGTGTATATAGCGTTGTTCAAAGTATTAGTGAAGACGATACCATAGTTGGTCGGTAGTGTCTGTTCGGAGGTTATATTCCCTGATAATGTTCCATTTTGTGCAGGTGTCCGTTCAATACGCGCGACTACTAATTTCTCGTCGAGTCCACAGAGGCGGTGTAGTCCGTCTTCGCCGATATAGAAGGTCAACTTTTCTATTTTAGCCGAAGCCGTGTATTTTGCTGTTTGTGTAGCGCCGCTTGGTGCTGTCAGTTGGTATGTTTCCTCTCCGCCATTAGATCCGACATAGAAACATATTTTGTCGCCTGCTTGATAGCGTTGCTCTATATAGACCTTTGGCTGGCTACCGGAATTGGAATAGATATAGCCTGTATAGACATTGTTTTCAGCATCATTGAGCGATTTATTATCGTGGCGTGAGAGATTGGTGTTGGTTGTACGCAGACGGTGATTGCTTGCTCCGTTGGTGTTGTAAGTGAGATTGACCGTATCGTTTGCCGTGAAAGAAGGCAGTGGCACTCCTACTGTGCCCGGTGTAACTGATTCGCCATACCATGAGTTGATTTCTGCTTCTGAAAGCATATTCTCGTAATGGTTGTTGTCTAATGCTTCTGCGCCGAAATCCCACACTTGTGTTCGTTGTGCGTTCGCCTGTAGAAGCCCTAATGTTGCTAAACAAAGAAAAAATCGTTTCATAATGGATATCGTTTTAGGGTTATTTGGTACAAAGGTAGTTCGCCTATCGATGGTGTATGTGTAATAATTGACAGAAATCAATAAAATTGATTGATTGCGGTTGTGAGCAGATTAGATATTGGCAGGTGATTTATTAAAAGAGGGAAAGAATGTGCATGGGTGATAAAATCTTGCAAAAAGGATTTGCTATTGGTTGGTGAGTTTAGGAGTTTAGTAGTTTAGGGGTAGTTAAGTTGGTTGAAGTAGTTGATGAGTTGGAAGATGAAAGGAGTTGAGAGTTTAGAGTTGAGCGTTGAGGGAAGTTATTTAGTTGATGAGTTTAGGAGTTTATGTGTTTATGCGTGGTTTAATGGGTTGAAGGGGTTAATTAGGTAAAACGGTAACATGTTGTCTATTCTGCGAAGGGGAGTTGAGAGCCATAGCACGCTATGGCTCTGCAGCATACATAAATTAACAATTAACAATTAATAATTAATATGTATGGAGAGCAGTTTCCTATATGATTTAATAGTTCGTCCTATATTCATCCTATATTCATCCTATATTCGTCCTATATAAAACCTTCGAAACAGGTAGGATTGACAGGGCTTGGCGTAAGGGAAGTTTGAGGGATTAGGGAATGAGGAGGGAGGGGAGATGATTAAAAGTAGAGAGGAGAAAGTTAATGATTGATAGGAGTTTGGTATGAAGGGTTGAGGGTTGAGAGTAGTTGGGAGCAGGTTTTCCGAAGGGAAGGTTCAGGGATTGACAAACACAGGGAGCAGAGGATTACAGGGATTAGGATTGTACGGCTTCGATACGCATTTCACATCGGTTGCAATCGAAGTGCAAGCGCAACAGTTTGCCGTTTTGCGTTCGCAGGTAGGCGGGGTGGTTGGCATTGGTCGGTTTATGGTTTTTGCGACATTGCCCCATCTCGTAGAGAATGCAATACTTACAGCGCATGAGCGTAGCCGTGTTGGTATGATTGGCTTCGTACGCCGATTCGATGTCGTTGGCGCCACATTGCGAGTAGAACGCATGCGCCTTGTGGTTAAGGACATTGAGGCGATAGTCGTGGGGCATGTCAGCGGGCAAGGCAGGATGATGAATGACGGGTGGCTGAGGGTTTATTGAGGGAGATTGCCTTGCGGGTTCGTCGGGCGTAGCAGCCAATGTGAGCCTGCGCCATTGGTTGAGTGTAGCCGTTGGTATGAAGGGTATGAAGTCAACCTCGATTTGTACCTGTGCGGGCTGATAGACGGTGTCCCCCAATTTCTGCAACTGTTGGCGGATATTCGCCAGTGCTTGTTCTTTTTTATCGGCTGGTGAGGCTACATATTGGAAGATCTGACGATGGTTGCCTATTTGGAGCAGGTATCCGCCGTCAATCTGTTTGAGAAGTATCGGCACGGGAATCCGTCGGGAAGTGCGTGCTTGGAGCATACTGTCGAGGAACTGCTTGTCGAGGTTACGGTAAAGGGGAGTTCCTTGCTTCAGCAGAGGCATTTTGTTGGGATAGATTTTGTTGGCAATTGCTTTGTTGACATTAAATCCCTTGTCGGAGAAGGTTATGCCGTCGCCATTATGGAGGTCGCAGGAGGTATCTATCTCGATATAGTCGGGTGTTTGTCGTATTACCTTACCAATATATTCTCCGGTTGATTTGGGTGTGTCCCAGTTGGCGAGTCGGGGCGTTCTGCCGTGCAGGAAATAATCGACTTGTCCCCGTCGGAAGGTCTTGTTGAGGTCGGGAATGAAGCCTGTATGTACCACTCCTTTGGCTGCCTGAGTGTAGGGTGAATCGGGCATTTGAAAGATGTTGTCTAACGCTTTCCGATAGTAGGATACGACATTCCGTACATAGTCTTCGCCTTTGAGCCGTCCTTCTATCTTCAGGCTTGTGACGCCTGCTTGGAGGAGTTGAAGAAGGTATTGGCTTCTGTCCATATCGTGCAAGGAAAGGACATACTTCTGTTGTGCGATGCAGTTGTGCTGTTCATCCAAGAGGTCGTAGGGCATACGGCACAGTTGTGCGCACGCGCCCCGATTGGCACTTCTGCCTTGCAGGGCTTCGCTAAGATAGCACTCGCCAGAGTAGGACACACACAAGGCACCGTGTACAAAGGCTTCCAACTCAATGCGGGTATTGTTGTGTATCGCCGTAATCTCGGATATTCCCAATTCACGGGCAAGTATGACCCGTTTGAACCCTACCTGTTCCAACCATTGTACCTTGGAGAGAGAGGTATTGTTGCATTGTGTGGAGGCATGGAGTCGAAGGGGCGGCAGATGACATTCGAGAAGCCCCATATCTTGTATTATCAGTCCATCGGCACCGGCGTGGTACATATCCCATGCGATATGCTCGGCTTCGCGGAGTTCGTTGTCGTGCAATATGGTGTTGAGTGCGACCCACACTTTTACTCCGAACCGGTGGGCATATTCCGCTAATTCCTGTATATCCTTCAGGGTGTTGTTTGCCGCTTGTCTGGCTCCGAACCGATCAGCACCGATGTAGATAGCATCTGCGCCACAGTCAATGGCGGCCTTGCCGACAGTTTTGTCGCGGGCAGGTGCGAGAAGTTCAATAGGTATTTTATTTGTAGATTTCACCAATACATTGTATCTTTGCACTGCAAAAATAGGTATAATGTTTGATATATGCAACCTACGAAACCTGAGATACATTGCATTGATTGGTCGAGGATAGATTATCGTACGGCATGGGCAAGGCAAGAACAATTGTTTGCAGACAAGTTGCAGATGAAGATGAACGGGTTGTTGCCTGAGAATGATTTTATCCTGTGTGAGCATTTGCCCGTCTATACGATAGGAAGGCACGGGGATGCGTCGAATATGCTGCTTTCGGAGGAGGAGTTGGCTCGGTTGGGGGCAACACTTCTGAGGGTAGATCGAGGTGGGGATATTACTTTTCACGGGTTGGGTCAATGGACAGGTTATCCTATTATCGACCTTGAACAGTTTCATTTGGGATTGAAGAACTATATCTTTCTTTTGGAGCAGGTTATTATTGAGGTGTTGGCTCATTACGATATTGAAGGAGAGCGTTTGCAGGGTGCTACGGGAGTGTGGATAGAGCCGCACAGCCAACGGGCAAGGAAGATATGTGCGATAGGCGTGAGGGCGTCTCGTTATGTTACGATGCACGGCTTTGCATTGAATGTGAATACCGATTTATCGTACTTCTCACATATCAATCCTTGCGGTTTCAGGGACAAGTCGGCGACTTCTATGCAAGAAGAGTGCGGTAGGTGTTTGGATATGCAGGAAGTGAGAGATATAATCTTTGGGGAGGCGAAGCGTTGTTTTAGCAAGCCGCAAGACTATTTGGTTCTATAGTATCGGAAAGAGATACGCCACCGGCAAGAAAATGATATACATTATGAAAAGACTCTATTTGACTTTGTTTTTGTTCGTTCTGCTGTTACCTCTCTCTGCTCAAGAGAAAGAGAACAGACCGAAGATATCGCGATTAGTTGTTTCTATGGAGCGTCTTTGGCGTGCAGATAGTTACTTGGAGTCGATGGATACGGCAACCTATATTCTGACCTTGCAACCGACTAACCGTATCGCCGCTGATTTTATTTACCGGCATTGGGATGAGATGCAAGAGAGTACGCGAAGGCAGTTGCTGGACCTATCGGATGAGGACGACCTTGAACAGGCGATGCAGCGATGTGAGATATACAGGCTCTTGGACGAGATAAACAGTCATTTCGGAGATATACCCTTGCCGTTGCGTGGAGCGAATGACCGTTGGGTGTGGCAGCCAGAGATAAGTTACTACACGGGACACTATGACGCAGCACGGTCGAAGGTAGTGGAACTGCTGAAGGTAAAAGCCGATGCGGCATTGCTATCGCACGATGTAGATGCAGCGAAGGAATATTATACTTTGCTTTTAGGGAAGTATCTTGTAACAGAAGGGGAACGCCTATCGAACAGGGATGTTCTTTTAGAGAAGTGCAATGACAGGTTGCGGCTATATGTCGGCTCGGAGAAGATAAGTGATGCTCTGTTTGCATGGGACTTGTTGCAACTGTCCTTGACATTGGAACCGCAGCAAGAAGATATGTTGTTGCTAAAAAGTCAGTTACAAGAGCATATTGCCTCTCTTTATCTGAAGAAAGCAGAACAATCGCTTTTGCAGGGGGACAGCATTCAGGCTCGTGAGTTTGAACTCTATGCAGAGGATTGGCAAGTTAGTGAAAAGGTATCTGAGAAATGAAGAAACTGACGACAGTTGAGATGAACAGGCTCTCTGCAGAGCAATATGCCCAAGCAGAGAAGGTACCTCTTGTGGTGGTGTTGGATAATGTCCGTAGTCAACATAACATAGGGGCAGTGTTTCGTACGGCAGACGCATTCCGTTTGCAAGAGATTGTGTTGTGCGGGATAGCCTGTACGCCTCCTAATACGGAGATACATAAGACGGCATTGGGTGCAGAACTGACCGTTCGTTGGACCTATTGCAAAGAAACGATGGACGCTGTAGAACGCTTGCGGGATAAAGGATATCAGATACTTGTTGTGGAGCAGGTGCATGGGAGTACGCTTTTACAAGACTTTCACCCTGTACGGGGCGAGAAGTATGCCATCGTATTGGGACATGAGGTATTTGGTGTTCAACAGGCGGTGGTAGATATTGCCGACAGATGTATAGAGATCCCGCAATACGGCACGAAGCATTCGCTTAATGTGAGTGTTACAGCAGGTATTCTTATCTATACGATAGCCACACAACTTATTAGTGATTAACAAATAGCAATTGATACACAATGCTACTTTGAGGATTTGAGCATTGCAAGTCAGGTAAAGGAAATCGTTATATGGATTGGCAGGAACAATTAGCAAGTCTGTTGCCTGATATGCCTCAGGCGGAAGGTGAAGATAAGGAAGAAGTATCTTCGACGATAGAACATTTGCCACGCCTTCGTGTGGAGTTGGATAAGCGTAAGGGTAAAACGGCTACGCTCATCACAGAACATACCGGTACAGATGAGCAGATAGAAGAATTAGGACAATGCCTGCGTAGAAGATTGGCGGTAGGTGGGTCGGTGCGAGGTGGAGAGATTCTCTTACAAGGTGATGTGCGTGTACGAGTGACGCAACTACTTACAGAATTGGGTTATAAAGTGAAACGCATTAATTTCTGAGTGCTTGCAAGTATAGGGGTGATACGGGGGATAGAGGTATGAGATTGGAGGGTGTGTCGGAGAGGGATTGATGGAGAATGTTGGATGTAAGAATGTAGATTTTTGGAACTATAAAATAAGAAATATGGAACTATCCACTATAGTAAGGTTGTTGTCCCCAGAAAGCCGTATTGCAGCAGATATTGATATTGAATATCTGCTTACGGACTCACGGGAATTGCATACAGCCCCATTGCAGACGCTATTTTTTGCGTTGCAGACTGCAAAGAATGACGGAGCGCGCTATATTCAAGATCTTTATACGATGGGAGTTAGGGCGTTTGTATTGAATACGACGCAGGCTAATCGGCAATTGGCAGAACGATTGACGGACGCTACTTTTCTGTTCGTTGCCGATTCGTTGTACGCATTACAAGACTTAGCCGCTTATAAGCGCAGCCTATATCATTGCCCTGTGATTGGTATTACGGGGAGTAATGGAAAGACAGTAGTAAAAGAGTGGCTCTATCAATTGTTGAAGGATGATTACAGGATTACCCGTTCTCCCAAGTCGTTTAATTCACAGATCGGTGTACCTTTGTCTGTTTGGCAAATGACGGAGCAGACAGAATTAGGTATCTTTGAAGCAGGCATATCGCAGCGTGGTGAGATGGATCGTTTAGAGCGTATCATTCGTCCGACGATAGGTGTTGTTACTTATATCGGAGAAGAACACTGCGAGAATTTTACCTCGCTTGATGAAAAGAGAGACGAAAAAATGCGCTTGTTCCGTCATTCACAGATTGTAATAGAAGAGTCCTCGCATCAGAATGTGCGTACTTGTGCAGCGGTGTTGCGTTATTTGGGTTATACGGAAGAACGCATCAATGAAATGTTGATGCAGAAGACTCATGAGACCGTGATGGAAATCAATCTTACGGCTCTTGCGTCCAATGTTCGTTATTTCCGCTCGTTACTTAAGCCTAATACCCGTTTGATATGTATGGTTAAAGCCTTTGCATACGGTACAGGTTATGTGGAAGTGTCGAAGTGCTTACAGGAAGAGCAGTTGGCAGATATTTTGGCAGTAGCCGTGTGCGATGAAGCAGTAGAGTTGCGCCGTGCAGGTATTACGCTTCCTATCATTATCATGGATCCTGAAGAGAATGCACTTAGAAAGATTATTGAAAATAATTTGCAGCCTAATATCTATTCGTTTGAATCTCTTCGTCACTTTATAGAAGTGGCGGAGGCAGAAGGAGTGGAGCATTATCCTATACATATCAAGATTGATTCGGGTATGCACCGATTGGGGTTTGAATGGGATGATATGCAAGAATTGGCGGATATACTTGCTTCGCAGTCGGTAGTATCGGTGAATTCGGTATTCTCGCATTTGGTTGGTGCTGACGAGGTGCAATTTGATGCTTTTACGCATGAACAGATCAAGCGTTTTGGGCGTTGTGCAGATTATTTGAAGCAGCGTTTGGATACGGCTGAACATACTATCTTGAAACATATACTTAATTCCGCCGGTATAGAACGATTCACTGCTTATCAGATGGATGGTTGCAGATTGGGGATAGGTATGTATGGTTTCAGTGCTATCCCTGAAAAACATTTGCGCAATGTATGTACACTACGCACGACTATACTCTCGGTTAAGGTTGTGAGGGCAGGGGAAAGTATCGGTTATGGACGGCATACTTTTCTGCAAGAAGACAGGCAGGTGGCTGTTATACCTATCGGTTATGCAGACGGCTTTGACCGTCGTTTCGGCAATTATGGCGGTGAGGTACTGGTACGGGGTAAGCGTTGTCCGGTGTTGGGCAACGTATGTATGGATCTGGCTATGATTGATGTTACAGGTACAGACGCCCATGCAGGTGATGCAGTAGTTGTATTCGGGGACGATTTACCCATCGAGGAATTAGCCAAGAAGTTATCCACTATCACCTACGAGATACTGACCTCTGTGTCACAGCGTGTGAAGCGTGTTTATGTGCAGTAGGGTTATACCAGACAGTCGTCCAAGAGTTTGCAGATGGCTTCTTTGTCCATATTTTGTCCGATAAAGACAAGTTTCTGCATACGGTCTCCATACTGTTCGTCCCAATCACGGCGTAGCATCGGGTCGTGTGCCAATGCTTGTTGGAGTTCGTCTTTCGGCATTGTGGCATAGAATGCCCCTGCTTGTCTGAGGTTGAACTGTTTGCCTGATTGCTCGAAGACATAGCACATATCGTATTCTGTATCGAAATAGCACATTCCTTTGCAGCGTATGACACTTTTGGGCCAATGTCGTGCTACGAATTCATCGAAGCGGTTCAAATCTAAAGGTTTGCGTCGATAATAGACGAAAGTAGATATACCGTATTCGAGTGCTTCGCCTTCCTCTTCATTATGGAAATGTTCGTGGTCGTGGTGATGATGATCGTGGTCGTGTTCATCGTCGTCGTGGTCGTCTTCGTCGATATCTCCTTCTACGCCTGCTATCCATGCAGCAGAGCCTGCCACTTTGTCAAAGGAAAACAGACGGGTGTTGAGCAGTTTATCGAACGATACATCGCAGTAGTCGCAAGGAATAATCTCCGCTTTGGGTTGGATGGCACGAATGACGGCCTGTATATGTCGCAACTCGTTGGATGTTACCTCAGAGGCTTTGTTGAGCAAGATTAGATTGCAGAATTCGATTTGTTGTATGACCAATGAAGCGAGGTCGTCTTCTCCTATATTGTCTTTTTGCAGGTCGTTTCCGGAAGCAAACTCGTCTTTTAGACGGAGGGCATCCACTATTGTGACGATGCTGTCTAATACTGGCACGGGGGCTTCTGATTTGGCAACTATTTGCGGGTAGGAACATAGTGTTTGTGCAATAGGTGCGGGTTCGCATATACCAGATGCCTCGATAACGATGTAGTCGTAGGCTTGTTGTGCGCACAGATCGTGCAGTTGCTCTACAAGATTCATTTTGAGTGTACAACAGATGCAACCGTTCTGCAAGGCTACCAGATTATCGTCTTGAGCCGTTACCACCCCTCCTTTTTGTATGAGGTCGGCATCGATATTTACTTCGCCTATATCGTTAACAATCACTGCGAAGCGGATTCCTTTTTGGTTAGTTAGGATACGATTGAGGAGTGTTGTTTTACCGCTACCCAGATAACCCGTGAGTAGTAGGACGGGGATTGTTTTTGTTTGCATATATTGTTTGATTTATTTTCGGGTATTTATTAGCAAAAAGTGCGCCAGAGTTGGTTGGAAGATTGGTTTTTAGAGGGGTAGAGTGGTTAGAGTTGAGGATTGAGGGGAGTTTTGGAGGTGATAAGTTTAGGAATTTAGAAGTTTTGGAATAGTTTAATGGGTTGAAAGGGGTTATTGGTTTTAACGGGAACATATAGTTTTGTCTTCGAAAGAGATTTGAGAGTGCCAACAATTAATAAGTAAGAATTAACAATTAGGTGTTAATTCTTAATACACCAAGAAGGCTATTTTCTATAGGGTTGGTAGATAGTTTGTAGGTTCTTCCTATATTCTTCCTATATTCATCTTATATTCGTCCTATATTAAACCTTTGGAATTGGTATGATTGATAGGGCATTTGGGGAAGGAGGTTTTATTTAATCGGGAATTAGGAAGGAGGAATGAGGATTAAAAGTAGAGAGTGGAAAGTTAATAGAAGTTAGGAGATTGTTTCGTTGAAAGTTGATAGTTGGTTAGTGGGGAATATAAAGGTGGAACGGTAACACATTGTTTTTCCTGCGAAGGGGAGTTGAGAGCCATAGCACGCTATGGCTCTACAGTGGGCATAAGCGATGTTACATTCGATGGGTAGATAACGATTATACAATTACGATACATAGAGAGCCATAGCACGCTATGGCTCTACAGCGAGCATAAGCGTTAAGGGAAACATCGGTGGGGCAATGAGACGGCTGGCATAAGCGTTAAGAGAAACATCGGCGAGGAGTCAAGCACAACCGATAACCAACAAGGAATGATTAACAATCTATCTGCAAAGAGGAATTGAGGGGATTGTGAGGCAGAGCGACAGGTCTGTGTTTACGGGGTTGGCGTGGAAGGTGTGAGGTCGGTATATCGTCGGGAGTTGACTTGATAGGTGATTTTAGCATCCGTGAGGTTGTTCTCGGCTTGCAACAACGCTGCTTGCGCAGTGAGCAGGTCGGTGATGGTAGATGTTCCTGCATGGTAATTGACCTCTGACAAACGATAGTTCTCTTGGGCAATAGACAATGCCCTTTGACTTTCGGAGACGAGCAGATACGACTCAATCATTTTATCGTAGGCTTGTTGCGTCCGCAAAGCAAGTTGTTCGGTGAGTTGTGCTTGTTGGAGGCGTGCTTGTTGGATGGCGATATTGTTCTCTTGTATCTTATGTCCCTTCTCCCACCAATCGGTGATGGGTACAGATACGGTGAGGAACAGGGCTCCATTGCCTGTTTTGCTGCCCAAGCCATTGCGCAAGAGGTTGGTTTGTATGTTGCCATAGCCGTAGTGCGCCCCTATTGCCACTTGCGGCAGAGCATCGGCAATAGCCATTCGTCGCTGGAGTTCAGCAGCGCGTACTTGCAGGGACAGGAGGTTGGTTTCGGGAAGGTCGCTTACATCGTTGTTGGAGGATGGGAGGAGGATGGTATCGGTATGGACAGACTCCAAGCGGATGTTGCCGAGTTGTTCTTGGTCGGGATCGAGGGAGAGGGACTGCCAAAGCGCTCTTTTAGACAGTGCGAGTCCATTGTTGAGTTGAATCTGAGTTCGTTGTATTTCAGATTGTCGCAGTTCGACCTGTAGGAGGTCAGTTTGTAGAGCCAACCCGGCTTTGACGGCAGCGTTGACGGTACGGTGGATGGTATCCAAGAGGTTGGTTACTGCTTGGAGCGTGTTCTGTTTTTCGGTTAGTCCGACGACCAACCAATAACTTTCTTCGACTTGCTCGAGAAGGTCTCTCTCTGTGATGTCGGTTTGCAGTTCAGCGGCTTGGACACCTACTTGTGCCAACCGGTTACCGGTAACGATTTTTCCTCCCACATAGACAGGTTGCAGAGCCGTTACTCCGACTTGGTATCCGTATTGAAAGAGGGAGATAGTGTTCTCCAAGCCCAAGGCTGCACCATAGTTGCCATAGAGCATGGTGAGAAGGTCTCGGACGGAAGCATTGTTGATGTCGTCAATTCCAATCTCTACGAGCGGATGCAGGCAGTGAAAGCCTATTGCCGACGCTTTTACCTGCGGGAAATACTTGGTGAATGCTTGTGCCTTGACTTGCTGTGCTTTTTGGATGTCGAGTCTTGCCTTGAGCAGTTCTTTGTTGTTTTGTTTGGCTAAGGCGAGGCAAGAGTCGAGTGTGAGTGTTACTCCGACCGTATCTACGCTCTGTTGGGCAAGAAGTCCGACCGAGCAAGAAAGCAATAAGCAAGAGATATATGTTCGTAATGTGAGTTTCATTGTTTATGCCTTTTTCTTGTCCTTATGCTGATACATTTTCCAATAGGTGATAGGCAACATGGTGAGTGTGAGCGGTAGGGTGAACAATGCGCCAAAGCAAATCACGACTCCCATAGGCATCCACAGGCTTGTGCGTGCGATAATCATAGGGATGACTCCGAGTGCGGTAGTAGCCGTTGTGAGGAATATAGGACGCATACGGCGTAGTCCTGCTTCGTAGGCTGCCTCTGCTACCGGTACATTGTGCTTGCGAAGGTCTTCTGCGTACTCGTACATCATGATGGCGTTACGCACGATGACACCTATCAGGCTGACGATACCCAAGACGGCGGTCATGGATATATCCATTCTAAAGATGTATAATCCCAAGAATGCGCCGAAGAAACACAGGATGCTGCTTGAGAGCGTGAGCAAGGCTAGAGCGATGTCGCCAAAGTGATAGAGCAGCAAGACAAGCATGACAAACAGTGCCGCCACGACGCTCAGGAGGATTTCGGGAATCATCTCGTCGTTGATAGCCGTGAGTCCGCCATAGGAAATAGTGATGTCGGGAGGCAGGTCGCTGAGGTTGGTTTCAATCCAGTCTTTCACTTTTTTCTCTGCAGACACTTGGCTTGTTTGTCCCCGTAGGTCGCATCCGAGCGTGATAGTCGGCACAGAGTTGCGGTGTTCGATGGAGGAGCGATGCCACTCTGGCGTAATATCCGCCACTTGTCGCAGTGGGACCCATATTGTCGGATAAGCCGTAGGTATCATTACATCGCTTAGATCGGAGGTCTTCATTTCTTTTCCTCCGTCGGTATAGAGCAAGACAGGTATGCCATAGTCGCCTTCCCAGATAGTGGTTACTTTGGCTCCGTTGGTGAGTGTGCTGAGATAGACAGATAGCATTGCCTCTGTTACGCCTAACCTTGTTGCTTCTTCTTCTCGCAGTGTTATCTTGGTCTGTGCTGTGAATTGGTCGTAATCGCTATGCACCCACATCATCTCCGGTTGTTGTGCCATGAAGCGTTTAAGGCTATCGGACAGTAGAGCCATTTGCTCCATATCTCCACCCTGAAAGCGTACTTCCAAGGGGTTTTTAGCAGCCTGATAGTCAATCTGCTTCAAGCGTATGTAGGCGTTCGGGAAATAGTTTTCGTAGCGTTGTGACATCTCTACGAGTAGGTCGGCTGTGGCACGAGATGAGGTTGTATTCACTATGAACTGCGCATAGGATGGCTTCGACATCTGTGGGGTGTAGGTAGCATGGAAACGCGGAGATGCTTGCCCGACGAAAGATGTGATGGAGGTGATTCGTTTGTCCACCCTCATCATTCGCGCCAAAGAGTCTGCGAGGATGGCAGTTTCGTCTATGGAAGATCCTTCTTTGAGGTGTATTTCTACGGCGAAACATTCGCGCTCTGCCTTAGGTAGGAGTTGCACATTAAGTCGCGTCATGAGAAATACGCCCAAGGCAATACAGATGATGAGTACAGCAAAAGATATGTAGGGATGATGGAAGCAGCGTGTAAGGAGATTCTTATATCTTGCCTGCAACCATTCGAAGAAGTGGTTTTGTGATCGCTCGAACCAACCCATTTCGTTCTCTTTTTTTCTTTTTATGAAACGCGTAGCCATATATGGAGTGACCCAAGTGGCATAGAATATACTGGCAGTTAGTGCGAAGAGAATTGCCCATGGGAATAATTGTACGAACTCTCCGAGAGGTCCTTTTATTATGCGTGTCATAGGGAAGAACATACCCGAGATAGAACAAGTGGCTACTGCCATAGGCACGAACAATTGTTGAGTGCTTACGGCTGCAGCGTACCAGCGACTATGTCCTTGCGAGAGTAGATCGGAGTAGCCATCTATAACGATGACTGAATCATCGACGATCATACCTAGCACCACTATGAGTGCGGCGAGCGTGACAGTATTGAGTTCGATGCCTGTGAGGTACATTATTCCTATGGCCAAGGCAGTACATACGGGGACGCCTGTACTGGCGACTAAAGCAGTACGCAAGGGGAATAGTACGAGCATTACGGCAATGACGACCACGATAGATAGCAGGATGTCTCGTAGGAAAGACATCACAGAATCGTTGACTACTTTAGGTTGGTCGGTTATACGATGGAAGTGTATGTCAGGTGGCAGTTGTTGTCGTACTGCGGCTATTTCTTTATCGACCTTCTCTCCAAATGCCACTATATTATTACCGGGCATCATTTCCATGTTGATTATCAGACATGAACGGTCGGGAGATATGTTGACTGTTTCATCACCGGTATAGTATTCTACGAACTGTGTCGGTTTTTTGTAGCGCCTTTCTATTGAGGCTATGTCTTTTAGGCGGATGGTACTATTGCTTATCGGGTCATACCAGACTATCTGTTCTGCAATCTCCTGTTCACTTTTGTAGGGTATAGTTACCTGTAATTTTTGTCCATTGTCGAGATTACCTCCAAGTGTCCGGAATCCTTGCAAGATCATAGACATTTGCAATGTAGTTTGATCGATTCCGTAAGCGGACAGCCTTGCTGCATCGATTGTGATTGCGACCTCTTCCTGTTGTGTACCGAGTGTTTTAATCTTACCCATCTCAGGTATTGTGCGTAGTCGAGTACAGAGGATGCGTGCATATTGCTCCAATTCTCTCGGGCTTCTCTCATCACTTTCGACCGCCAGAAGCATAGACGAGGTATTACCGAAGTCGTCTATTACAACGACTTGGAGTACTCCCGGTGGTAGTTTAGTTGACTTGAAGAGATCTAATCCGGAGCGAATACTTGTCCACGCCTCTGCACATGACTTTACGGAAGTACGGATGGTGACATATACATAGACAATACCATCTTCGGTGACCGAATAGGTGTTGGCTTTGTCTATTTGCTCGAATCCATTTAGATAGTCCTCCAGTGGTATGGTTACCTGTTGTTCCACCTCTTGTGCTGTTGCACCCGGGAATACTGCGGCTACTACTCCTTGACGGATTTGGAATTGTGGAAACTCGTCTTTATTCATCTTCGGCAAAGACCAGATTCCTATACATAGGAGAACCAAAACTACTAATGCGACCATATTATGGTTACGCATTGCTCCTTCTATATGTGTGCGTTTTTTCACTGTCTCAGTAAATTAGTTTGGCTCCGTTATAGAGTTTCTGAAATCCATCCGTGATGACTATATCTCCTTCGCGCAATCCGCTTGTTATCAGCACACTATTGCCTACATACTGTCCGATTTCGACCTTTCGTCGTTGTGCTATTCCATTGACAGCGACCCATACACTTTGTCCTGATTTCAGTGTCTGCACACATTCAGCGGGTATGGTATATCCTATTACTGTTTGTGATTTAAGCCAAACCTTACTTACCATGCCCGGTAGCAGTTCGTGGTTCAGTGAATTGTTCAGCACCATTGCTTTCATGGTGTAGGTATGTGAGATGTTATTGGCAATCAGGTTTTTTTCGACTATCAGTGCGTCTAATGTATCCTTTCCTATTGCGGTTATGTATAGTCGTGCGCTGTCTCCTATATGCAAGTCGGTTATATCAGTCTCCGCTACATCAAAGGCTACCTTATAGGTATCGTTGTTGATTAGTGTGGCGATGGGTATTCCGGGTGCTACTACTTGTCCGATATGCATATCAAAGTCGCCTAATACTCCATTGCTCGGCGCTCGCAGTACGCAGTCGTTCAGTGTCTTTTCGCTAATAGCGACCATTGCTTGTGCTTGCTGTCTCTGACTTCGCAGTTCGACCATTTTTTGCTCTGTTACTCCTCCTTCCGCGAATACTTTTTTGGCTCGCCGATAGCCGTCGTCGATTTGTCGGAGTGTGGCTTTTGATGCTTGCAATGCATTGCGTGCCTGCGTGTTATCGAGACGGAGTATTTCTTGTCCTGCTATAAGTTTATCGCCTTTCTTTACGCTGACGCTTATTACTTGTCCAGCCGTCTGCATACTAAGGGGTATGCTGCTTGCACTCTCCAATTTACCGACATAGGTGTGGGTATTGTAGGATGATTGGGTCTCCACTCTCTGTACCGATACCGTTAGTGGGGGGATGTTGTTCTGTTTGTCTTTTTTGATGGATTGTATCTTGTCGCAAGCAGTACAGAAGCAGATTGTGAGTAGGATGAATGGAATTGCTATGAACTGATATTGTTTCATTGTCCGATGAAAATAGAGATAGAGGATATTAGTTTCGCTTTGCAACCATGAGGATGTTATTGCCTTTGATTACCTTATTGTTGGTTGTGCATTTTCCTTTGTATTGCAGTATGAAATGGATGGTTTCGTCGTAGATAGTCCCTACCCCGCTGACCTGTACTTCGTAGTTCTCGGTATAGGTTTTCTCGACAGGTATAAGCAACTCTGTTTCGGTGGCTTTGTAAGTAAAAGTCATTATACGCTTGAAGGGCGTCAGTGCTATTTTATTGTCGGTTACTTTGCCTTGAGTAGTATATACTCCGCCGTCTATTCCGTTGAAGTAATTCATTGTCAATAGCACACTATCTTTTTGTATTTTTTCCATTTGTATAGCCCCTTTTTCGTTGGGTAGTATGATCAAGATCGTATCTGCGATGGTGGCTTGTCCGCTGATAGTATAACTATAGGAGCCGATTAGTGCTTTTACCGGTTCGGTACAAGAGGACAATAATAGCATTATCAGTCCTGTGAAGAGGACGGTTGTTGCGGTTTTCGTTGTTTTCATAATCATTCTTTTTCTATGGTTATTCATTGACACCTAAAAACAAGTGTATATAACGGATGTTTTCTTGTTTGTGTTGCATCAGGAGAGTATGTTTGTCGGGTTGTTCGTAGGGCAGTAGTGTTTCGAGTTCAGGCATTACCAAGACGGACATAATGTTGAGCGAGAATATATTCAATATCAGTCGTTCGGCATTGGTTGGTTTGATGTTTCCTGCTGTTGCTTCTTTGTTCAGTGTATTCTGTAAGAGATCGGTGTAGTCCTTGTATTGCTTGTGTGCAATATCGATAAGTGAGGGTATTGATTTCGCCTCGTTTACTATTAAGCGGGCAAATGCGACATTGCTTGCGACAAAGTCGAAGTTTTGTGCGATGAGGTTATCCAAGTTCTGCAAGAAATATAAGTTCTCGGTTCCTGCAGGCGGCAAGACAGATTGGATGAAGCCGTCAATTTTGCGTTGCAATACTTGTGCGAATAGATTTTCTTTGCATTGGAAATGATAATATAATAATACATGTGTAACATGGACTTGTTTGGCTATGCGTGAGATATTGGCTCCTTCATATCCATGTCGGGCAAATTCTTCTTCTGCAACAGATAGTATTTCTTCTTTTTTGTTTTTCATTTATTCAGGCAGCAATATGAGTTATTTGCTTTGCTATTTTTAGCGATTGCAAAGTTAGTGTATTTATTGTTTTCGTTCCAAATTTTTCCTTACAAAAATGTAAGTGTTTTTGTAAGTAGTTTGTTGTGTGGTGGTTAGTTGGTGCCGGTTTTAAGTTTGGGAGTTTTGGGGATGGAGGTTTGAGAGCCATAGCACGGTATTGCTCTATAGTTATTATGTTGGCTGCGCCGTTGAAGGTTTTGAGTTAGTAGGGATTATGAAGGTGGGAGGGTAACATATTGTTTGTTCTTTGAAAGAGAGTCGAGAGCCATAGCACGGTATGACTCTACAGTGGGCATAAAGGCTGCGTTGTTTATATGTGTGCGTTAGTGGGGATTATAGAGGTGGGAGGGTAACATATTGTTCTGTCTTTGAAAGAGAGTCGAGAGCCATAGCACGCTATGGCTCTACAGCGAGCATAAGCGTTGTTACATTCGACGAGTAGATAACGATTATACAAGTGCGATATATTGAGAGCCATAGCACGCTATGGCTCTACAGCGAGCATAAGCGTTGTTACATTCGACGAGTAGATAACGATTATACAAGTGCGATATATTGAGAGCCATAGCACGCTATGGCTCTACAGTGGGCATAAGCGTTGTTACATTCGACGAGTAGATAACGATTATACAAGTACGATATATTGAGAGCCATAGCACGCTATGGCTCTACAGTGGGCATAAGCGTTGTTACATTCAACGAGTAGATAACGATTATACAAGTGCGATACATTGAGAGCCATAGCACGCTATTGCTCTACAGAGGGCAAGTAATAATTAAGAATTAGCAATTAACATGCAGCGATGTGATGAAGAATTAAGAATTAACGGTTAGTGATTAATGCGGGGAGATGGGTGGATGGGAGGGGGTTGGTAGGTTCAGCCTATACTCTTGCTATATTCGTCCTATATTCGTCCTATATTCATCCTATATTCGTCCTATATTAATCCTTTGGAATTGGTAGTAAACACAGGGCATGGCGGATGGTAGTCGTGAGGTAACGCTTGGGGAGGCGATTTTATATTTCAAGGAAGATGTTACAGAATTTTATGCTATGTTTGGGCAGGAAGGTGTCTCTTTGCGAGTTGCAGGGATGGGGAAAGGACGGGGCGGATGAGGTAATTTTTATTTTTTTCGTCCTTATATACTAATTATTGTGAAATTTATTGTACCTTTGCAGTTGTGTTGGAAGATGTAAGGGGTGGTCTCTCTATTGAGGGAGAGGAGTGACGAAGGATAACCATTTGCATTTATTTTAATTTACTATCTTATAACAATTTATTATGAAGAAAAGTGTATATCTATTGCTCGCTATGGTCGTTCTTGGCGCAGCAAGTGCAGTAGCACAGCCTCGTGCAATCGGTGGTAATTTAGGTACTGATTTCGGTTTTTCGTATCAGCATGGTTTCGGTCAGTCGAACATGTTGGACTTGTCGGTTAATGTGCCTCTCATTTATGGTATAGGTGTAGGTGGCAAGGTAACATACGATTGGATAGATCCATTCAATGCGCCAGTTCCTTGGGATCATAAAGGTGAGTGGCACTGGTATATGGGTGTCGGTGGTGGTGCGAGTGTGTGGTTTCCATACAGTAATAGCGAAAGCTACGCATGGTGGAATGTCGGTGCAGTAGGTCACATCGGTATTGAATATGACTTCTGGTTCCCACTGCAACTCTCATTGGATTGGCGTCCACAGTTTGGTATAGGCAACTACGACTACTATGGCAACGGTCATAAAGTAAACTTTGACCTTGCCGGTATTTATGGCTTAAGCCTTGGTGTTCGTTATAAATTCTAAACGAGATAACCATAAAAGCGAGAGACCGCAGTGCCGTTGTGCATTGCGGTCTCTTTTTGTGCAGAAAAGTATCTTGCCACTTAGATTAGTCCTTCGGGGAGGGAGACATATACGATTTTTTTCGCCGTATCGATGGTGCGGACAAGGTCTTTGTGTGCGGGTATGAGCGTGCCGTTGTTTAGTTTCCAAAGGATATTGAGCGTAGAATCGTCGATTGCCTCTATGTGTCCCAACTCGCCTTTATGTTCGTCAATCAAGAGAAATCCCTCCAAAGTATGTTGGGGCATAGATTCGATTAAGTCTTGGGAAAGGGATGAGCGTAGGATGTATAGTTTGGCTCCGCACAGTCGTTGCGATTGGCGTTCGTCGGTAATTCCTTCGAGTCGCAAGAGTAGTCCGTCTTCGCCACGGAAGCGGTAGTCTTCGACAAAGAACGGCACAAGGATATTGTCGCACAGCAAGACGACGAATTCAGGTTCGGCTTCCGGGAAGAGGTCGTTTTCGAGAAGGCAGAGGAGTTCTCCTTTTGCGTTGTTGGATTTTCGGACTTTGCCGATATAGATGACTTCGGAGGGTTGTATCATCGGTGTTATTTGCTTGTGATGGTGAGATAGCCGTTGCTGTAGAGGGCATTGTATTGCCGTAGGGCTTCTGTTGCGATGCCTTTGGTGGGGACAGCCAAACCGTAACTCAAGTCGTAGCGTTCCTCGCAGATAGGGCATACGGCAAAGAATCCATCGACAGTTACGCCTTGTTGCCGGTCAAGACAACGCGGACAGGCAAGATCGTAGGCATGATATTGAGCGTCCATAGCCACATAGATGAGCAAACCTGCATAGCCAACGGCTTCGGTGGGATAGCGAGGTTGTTCGAAGATGAGATATTCTCCCGTGGCAGTAGGTTGGAAATGCGGATATTCCGCCAAGATATTGATACGCATACCCACAGGATAGGAGGGTACACTACTGCGATAAGTGGTATCTTCGCAACTGCAGAGCAGGAGCAGGGTTATAATATACAGAAAGCGATGTTTCAATTCTCCAAGATGTTGGTTAAGTGTACTTCGAAGATAAGTGTTGAGTAAGGGGGTATGTAGGAAGAGCCACCTTCGGTGCCTGTTCCCTTTGTGCCATAGCCCAAACTATAGGGGATATAGAATATGGCATCGCCGGAGACATGCATGAGGGACAGACCTTCCTGAAAACCTTCGACGAGGCTTGATACCGTCAGGGTGGCAGTTCCTTGATCGAAGATACGGCCGTTGATGAGTTTGCCTGTGTAATCGACGACTACCGTTGCCGAACGGGAAGGCATAGCATCGTAGATATTGCCCTCATACAGAATGGTATATTGCAGTCCGCTCCCCGATGGCGAAGACTTCACATTATCTTTTTGGGCGTTCATTGAGAACCACATCTCGTTTTGCAGTTTCCAATCGATCCAGTTATCTTGTTTACATGCTGTGAGAAGGAGTATCACAGTGAGAAGTAATGCTATTCTTGTTTTCATAAGTCTATAATGGTTTTCTATTGCCGTGTTAACCACAACGACGGGTTCAGGACATCCGTGTCTTTGCGTACCTGGAAGAAGAGTTCAGTTTTGTTATCGTTATCCGGATCGGTGTATATCCGACCAATCTTTTGTTTGGCAGTTACCTTGTCTCCATTCTTGACATAGAGTTTTGTGAGGTTGCTATAGACTGTCCGGTAGTTGCCATGCTTGATGATGACTACATTTTGCCCGTCGGAAACAAACACTGCCGACACTACACCCTCGTAAACGCTACGCGCATCGGCTCCGTTCGTAGTTTGTATGTAGATGCCTCGATTGTTGACGGTTACATGTGCGAGAGTGGGATGAGGTTGTACGCCAAATTGTCCGCTGATGTAGCCTTTCTCGGTTGGCCAAGGCAGGCGTCCCTTGTTTTTCTCGAAGCCTCCTGCCACGAGTTTCTCTTCTTTGGTGAGCGTACTTGCGGTGCGTTTGACTTCTTTCTGTATCATCTGGTCGATACGACGGTTAAGTTCGTCGGCTTTCTTTTGTTGCTGCTTCTGTTGTGCGAGTAATGACTTTTCCTTCTTTTTGAGTTCGTTGAGCATACTCTGTTGCTTGCGTTCATCACGACGGAGGTTGTCTTGTTCTCTCTTACGCACTTGGAGTACCTCTTGTTTGTTTTGCTTGTTCTGTTCGAGTTGCAGATTTTTGTCGTCGATTTCCCGTTGCTTGGTCTTTATTTCTGCCACCTGTTGTTTACGATAGTCGGCAAACTCCTGCATATAGCGAATACGGCGCACCATTTGATCGAAGTTGTCGGCAGAAAGGATGAACAATAGAGGGCTGCACTGCATTGAAGCGTAGTGGGTTTGTCGGACTAATTCGGCATAGTCGTCTTGCAATCGTTGCAACTCCTCTTGCAGAGCCTGTTTCTCGGTATTCAGTACCTGCATCTCAATGTCGAGGGCTGTTATCTCTCTGTTGATATTAGCGATGAGCGTTCGACGCGTTTGTATGTCTTTATTGAGCAAGTTTAGTTTGTTGAGGGTAGATTTCTCGTTCTGCTTTGTTTGTTTGAGCATTTTTCCAGTGTTCTCCAACTGTTGCAGAGTCTGCTTACGCTGCTTCTCCAATTCTTTGACGCTTTGCGCAGTAAGATTGGCGGAAAGGCAGAATAAGCACAGAATAAATATGCAGAATCGTTTTATGCTCATAGTGATCAGGGTAGTATAGTGGATATGTCTACTAACTTATAGTTTGCCGTATTGACGGGAGAGTAATTGACCTTCTTATTAAATTGCCTGCGCAACATTGTCAGTGTGATTGCCAGATGCTGTGAGGGATGTGTGTAGGATATTTCTACTGTTTCGGGGAACAGGACATCGTCGGTTTGTGTTTCGTTCCGATAAGCGACAACCACCGATGCATTCATCTTGGCGGATGTTAGTTTCGTTTCTTGCAGGATATAGTTCACAGCATCGAACAAGAAAGAATAGTCGATTAAGTTATCCGTGAAGTTTATCCGATGCTGGGAGCCGGTTTTATCGAGCGTGAAAGGCTGTTGCAAGATGTCTGTATTTCCCAATGCGAATATGTGCTGCATTGTTATGGCTTGTATGTCTTCAAAAGCGACGGACAGACCTATATAATTGGATAGTTCGGGGTAGGTGAATTGAGCAAAGCGGCGGTTCATCTTATCCACAATAGCCAGTTGGGACGGTGTGATATCGACACGGAATAGTTCGATGCCCATTACAGGTTGGAGGGAGAAAGATACGACAGAGTCTTTGATAAACTTCAGACTACCATTGGCTGCCATTTGACGGTTGGAATAGGTTAGTGTGTAGCGCATTTTTGTGACCTCTGCCGTATGAAAAGATGATTGAGCAAGTATGATGTTCTGTAGGACATCCTTGCGTTCACGGTCGGCTTTTGATGGTCGAACGGTTGTTGTCCGTTGGGTGGCACATCCTTGCAATAATAAGACAGTTGCGACACACATAGCACTGTATAATATTTTCGCTACCTTTGTTCTCATTGTTATCTACTTTTGTGTGATGATGTCGTAGTGTTCTTGCAATACGCAGTCTGTTTGCCCCTCTACTTGGTTCTCCATTGCTTTTTTGATATAGAATTCTGCCAAAAAGTCTTGTCCTTGCAAGTGCAGTATCCATGCATAGGTATCAAGAAAGGTGGCGTTATCCGGTTCTTTCTCGATAGTCTTACGGCTCATTCGTTCCGCCTTGCGCAAATCGCCGTTGTTGACAGAAAGGGTATAGGCATAATTATTGAGTATGTAAACATTCTCCGGTGCTAAAAGCAGGGCTTCGTCATAAACACGGTAGCAGTTTTCCAAATCCCCCTTTTGCAGATACGTATCTCCCAACAGGCTCAACATCCTAAACCGATAGCGAGTATCATCGGCTGTGGATACTGTGAGTTGTATTCCTTCTTCGGCTATGACAATGGCAGAGTCTAATTCTTGTTTGGTGATCAGAAGTGCAACCATCCAGTAATACCACTGATGGTCATTACCCTTGTATTGATATCCTTTGCGTATCACATATTCGTAGTCGTTATCATGTGCGGTTGTGTCAGATTGGAGTACTTGTAACCAACGCCCCCACGTATGAGGATTGTTCGGGTTGATATCGGTCATCTGACGCAATGCCTCTGCTGCTTTGATATAGTTGCCTTTTGCAGAATAGTATTTATCTTGGGCGTCGTATACTTGTTCAGAAAGGGGATAGGCTTCTGCCAATTCTTGCAGTATCTGTTCCATCAGCCCTTCCTGTTGAGCAAACCATTTACCTGCGTTCTGCAAGGTTTTTATTTTCTGCTCTACAGTCCAAGCATCACTATGTAATGCTTTTAATATATAGTTCTTGCACTGTGTTGTGTCGTTGGTACGAATACAATAGTCCGCTAATGAGAGCAAGACATAAGGATTGTCGGGGTGACGCTGTTCTTCGGCGTTATAGAGGCGCAAGGCTTGTTCTTCTTCGCCCAAAGACAGCCACACATCACCTCGAAAGGCTTGATAACGATAGTCCTCCGGATTTTCGTCCAAATACTCATCGAGCAACTGCAGTGCTTTCTTGGATTGTCCACTTGAGACATACAATCGATAGAGCGGCATTACCGTATAGGGCGTCAGACCTTCCAAATAGCAGATATATTCCTGTATGCGAATTGCTTTCTTCCACATTGCCTGATAGGAATAGGCATTGACCAATGCCTCCAACAGGTCTCTGTCTTCCGGTAGGGATTTCTGCGTCCGCTCCAAGATACGGATAGCCGACTTTGGATCTTTCTCGTAGAGAAGCAGTGCATAGTTTTCCCAATAACTGATCGGATCGTTTTGATAGGCTATTGCATAGTGCTGCAAAGCCCATTCATTCTCTCCAATTGCCTGATAGATTACCCCAAGATTCTGTTGAGCAGCGGCATCGGAAGGGTTCTGCCTTACCAAAAACAGGTAGGAGGCTACTGCACGCACATAATCATCCTGCTCCAAGGCACGCTGTGCATCGTATAGATAATAGCGGAAGCATTGTTCTTCGGGCGATAGATATACCTCAGAAGTTGCTTCTTTCTTTGCTGCCAAAGTGAAGAAGGGAAGCGATAGGCAGGTCAGTACTATGTAGAAACACCGTTTCAAGTTCGTTTTATTTTACTCCGCTATGCCCGAATCCTCCTGTTCCCCGTTCTGTATCGCTCAATGTTTCGACCTCCACGATTGTCGGTTGTTCATGACGAGCGATAATCATCTGACATATACGCTCGCCTGTCTCTATGGTTTGGGGTTCTCCACTGAGGTTAATAAGAATAACGCCTATTTCTCCACGATAGTCAGCATCGATGGTTCCCGGAGTATTCAGTACGGTCAGTCCCCGCTTCAAGGCTAATCCGCTGCGTGGTCGTATTTGCGCCTCGTAACCTTCGGGCAACTCGATAAAAAGCCCTGTCGGTAGTAGTCGGCGTTCGAGAGGTTGGAGCGTGACAGGTTCTTGCAAGAAACAGCGAATATCCATGCCTGCAGCCTGCTTGCTCTCATAACGGGGCAAGGGATTATTGCTCTTATTGATAATTTTTATGGTCATATATTCATCGGTTAGAATCGTTTTTCTACTAATACGCGCAACCCATCCGGTACTATGCTTATATGTGCGTTTGTGCCTATTTCTATTGGGTCTCCATCACAATGGAAGGGTGCTGCTTCGGAGCGGGAAAGTGTTAGTTCGCGAGTACGGACGGTAGTCATGAACAGGTCTTTGTCGAGTGTTTTTGTGAATAACTGCATGACCAAGCCAGGTACTGCCAAGATAGGAAACGGGGAGAGGATAGCAACATCCAACATACCATCTTGAATGCTTGCCTGAGGTGCTATATAGGCAGCATTGCCCCACTGATTGGCGTTGGCGATAGTGACCAAGAAAGCGTCGGTTTCGATATCGATTCCTTCGCCTTTCAGAGTGCAGTGTTGCGGGGTGTATTGGAAGATGTCCTTTACTATCTGCTGTATATATGTACGCAATCCCCTTTTACCTGCCGTTGCAAAATGTTCGCTGATGAGTGCATCGAATCCTAATCCACAAGTGCAGAAGAATGGATGGTCGTTAAGTAGTGCATAGTCGATGGATATGGCTTCGGACTTATTGAGCATTTCGATGGCGCGTGGTAGTCGCAATGGTATATTAAGATGCCGAGCTAATCCATTGCCTGATCCGATAGGCAAGATACCTAATGCTGTTTTGCTGTCACGCAATCCTGTTGCTACTTCACTAACCGTTCCATCTCCGCCTACGGCTACTACTGCGTCGAAGTCCATTTGCGCATACCTTTGGGCGAGGTCGGTGGCATGTCCTTTATACTCGGTAAAAACGATGTCGGTATTCCACTGCTCATGAGAAAGCAGGTTGTCAATCATTTTAGGGATACGGCGTTTATTGAGCGTCCCTGCAATCGGGTTGATGATAAAAGCGATATTCTTCATAAGCATATATATTGCACTGCTTGCAAAGTTACAAAATTCGTGCGAATTACGCAAATTCATTTTATGTGGGAGGTATTTTGCGGTTACGATGTTGGTTGGGTGTCTGTTTAATGAGGATATGAGTTTATATGTTTATGCGTGGTTTAATTGGTTGAAAGGGTTAATTGGGTTTAACGGGAACATATTGTTTGTTCTGCGAAAGAGAGTTGAGAGCCATAGCACGCTATGGCTATACAGCATACATAAATTAACAATTAACAATTAACAATTAATATGCATAGAGAGCAATTTCC
>CAVEFV010000021.1:0-32059 GCA_963615025.1 Firmicutes bacterium CAG:95
CCAATCCCTCAAAACTACCTTTTGTAAAGTCCGATAAATAGCGTCTATTCCAAAGGGTGAATATAGGATGAATATAAGACGAATATAGGATGAATATAGGAAGACTCTACAAACTACCTATCAACCACCTCCCCAAAACCCATTTCTACATATTAATCATTAACTGTTAATTGTTAATCATTACTTGTTAATTGCTCGCTGCATAGCCATAGCGTAGAAGGGCTTCTAACTCTCCTTCGAAGACCAAACAATATGTTACCGTTAAACCCAATTAACCCCTTCAACTAATTAAACTACTCCTAAACTCCTTAACTCCTAAACACATCAACTAAACAAAGGCCTTCAACCTCCCAACACTAAACTACCACTCTCACTACTTCCAAACCCCATCTACATACCTAAATGCAATCGGAAACGGACACCCCAAAATGGAGTATTCCTGTCACTCCAATGCGTCAAACGACCAACAACATACACCTCACCCACCCGCAATATATTACCTATCCCCACACCCACCTCTACATACGGAACACGCAAACTCTGCATACCATTCGGCAATGCAAGAACCTGCTCATGCCGACTACTCAACCCGCCATAAGCCAACTTAAACTCTAACAACTCATGCAAACGAAGGTATCGTATGCCTGGAATACGGTTCAGAAGAACGCCGTTCATATCCCAGTCCGCAAACAGAAGAACATACCTGTCCGCTGCATACTGCCACTGATTCATCAAGGTAAATCGATATGGGTCGTAAGTATAAGTCTGGTTCCCGCTAAACGACTTCAACAAAGGATAAGGCACGCTACCTATCACAATCCCCGATTGTACCGCATAACTTAATCTCCCCCACAAACCAAGATGAATATGCTGTGATACGGAAACCGAAAACTTGCCATACAACGCATAGTCCTCCATCGCTGAAGTCTCATAACTACCCAATTCCCCCGACAAATAAACAACAGGATAATTACTATGAACATGAATACGCTTGAAATAGTAATCCACTTTCTTCTCATACCAACCCACACGGCAAGTAGCAACAAACGACCCGTAACGATAATAAGGCATTCGATAATAATCCGTCATGGCATCCCCATAACTCATACGCCCGTACCTGACATCAAAAAAGGTCTCCACATTGTCCGTCCAATCGTCTTCCGTCCACACACGCCACTCACGCTGACGAAGTGCCGTGGTAACAGCAGAGGAATTGGTATAAAGAGAATTGAACACAGCAGTGGTAAACCCCATAGAACGGAAACCAATAGCATTCTCACGCAACCATTGGTCTGTATAACTAACTTCCCCCCACACGTAATGGTCATCATAACTACCGTTCAAAGTATGACGACGCTCTGTCGGAAGAGATATATTTATCTTTCCGCCACCCTTCCACGCACGGTCACGAAACCCGTATGCAAGATAACCGCCTAAAGACACATTCTTCCAAAGCCGCTCGTTCGTTCGAAGGGGCAACCCGAGATGAAGCCCCTCATTCCGTTTGAAACTGATAACTTCTGCAATATCACCTATATCTATCGGCGTACCGGTAGGAACATATCCCGTATTGATGATCTTTGCAGCAAAGGTCGCAATTCGAAAAAGTGGCATACTGCGAAGCGAATCCATTGCGGCATAAACCAAACTGTCAACTGGCAACTCATCTCGGGACTCCGACTCCACAACCAACTTTCCACTATCGCTAACCGATAACTCCCGCATAATCAATACAGAGGGGAATATATGAGAACTATCCGACTTAACGGCAAAGTCCAATACTAAAGAGAACTGCTCTCGTTCCAAAATATGGTCAGCAGAATAGGTTTGAGATAGGTGCAACGACGAAAGATAATTCATATTTGCTTCTCTGGGTACACTAACCTCAATCGAACGCAATGAATAGTCCGACGAATCAATATACATCTCTCCGCGAAAAGTCGGTTGAAAAGCATTCTTGCTCCGAAAATGAACGCAATAGAGTTTATCCGATCCGCTAACGATGCTGTCTGCAAGATAAAAGTTGTAGTATTGCGACCCCGATGAAGAAAGCGGACTTAAAAAACTCTTGCCGAAAACACTGATAGTGTTGCTATAAAAGTTATACGGAGTTTCTTGCTCGCTGAGCAATAGAGAATAGTCAGTAGAAGTCAACAACGAATAACGCTCCTTCGGACTGGTCAAAACCGACAAACGATTGCCCTGCTTCTGCCAATCCTGCTCCAAAGAATAAAGCGGCAAAAGATAAGTGGAGTCAGTTCCTTCTATCATCCCGCTACGCATACTCCTCCATAGTTGTCGCTGCAAATGACGACGGTCAATATCACTGATAAAAAGCCTCTTACGCTCGTGAATGGAATAAACAACATCCCCGTCGCGAGTAATATCATTGGCTGCCCTGTGCAAACGAACCTGCTCCATAAAAGGAATGGCAGGGTTACTTTTAGGGACGACAAAAACATCCTCCAACATAGTACTACTCTCCTCCAAAGCAATGTTAATCCCTAAATACTGCTCTGGCTCAACACGGAAGTGCTGACTACGATAACCCACAGCAGATACGACTAAAGTACGCCGACGGTCGAGCGACGCACGAAGCATAAACATACCTTCTTGGTTGCTCGTACAACCAATACGGGTCCCACGATAGTAAATGCTTACATTGGGAATAGGTGTACCTGACAGAGCGTCAACTACTTCGCCGACAATAATAGTCTCCGCCCTGACTATCAACAAGGGTAGAAGAAGAAATAGCAAAGCATATAACCGCCTTCGAGTATTCAATGTCGTTGATTTGCAGGATGATACTTTAATATAGCCTCACGCAAGTCTTGTATATCAATGTGAGTATAAATTTCGGTGGTCGTTATATTCTCATGACCAAGTAACTGCTGGATAACACGAAGATCGGCACCATTCTGAAGCAAGTGAGTGGCAAAACTATGGCGAAGAGTATGTGGAGATATAACTTTCTGTATGCCTGCATCTGCCGCCAACCTGCGAATAATCGTAAATATCATAGCCCTCGTCAATCGACGACCGTAACGATTAACAAACGCGCAATCACTATATTCGGGCTTTACATCCCACTGATTGCGATCTTCAAGCCAATAACCAAATTGCTTGATCGATTCTTTCGACAACGGAACTAAACGCTGCTTGCTACCTTTTCCCTCTACTAACATATACTCTTCCGCAGTATAGATATTAGACAGTTTAAGGTTGACCAATTCAGACACACGCAATCCTGAACCGTACAACATCTCTATGATAGCACGATTTCTATGCCCCTCATTCTGACTCAAATCAATACTGTTTATCATCAAGTCTATTTCTTCAACCGTAAGAACATTGGGCAAGCGCATTTCCAACTTGGGCAAAGAAAGCAACTCCGAAGGGTCATTCTCAATGCGCTTGGAGTAAACCAAAAATCGATAGAAGGAATGTACTCCGGAGATAATACGGGCTTGCGAACGACTACTTTGCACATCCTTCATTTGTTCATATACAAAGGCTTGCAAATCATCATAAGAAGCGTCTATAGCAGATTTGCCCAACCTCTCAAAAAAGAATAACAGTTTATCGAGGTCCTGTTCATAAGCAATAACAGTATTTTCTGAAAGCGATTTTTCCAACTTCAGATAAGTATGGTAGGCCTTATATGTATTCTTGTCAATACTATGTTCCGTCATAGCACCTATCTTCCGTCATAATAGGGTAGTACACCGCTAAACTCAGCAGCATAGTTCTTGCCGCTTTCTTTCTTCAGTAAAAACGCAATCGAAACACTGTCCTTCTTCTGTGTCAGCGTAAAACTACCTTCTTCAAACAACTCTGCACTAACCAACGAACCATCTGTTATGGTAAGTAGATAAGCACCGCTTATTTGTCCGTCGTAGTTTATACCGGGCAAGAAAGTATAAGCATTGCCCGTAGTATCCGACATATAAGAAGTAGCGACAAGAAAAGTATCTTTCGAGGGTAAAAAAATGTCCGAGAGATAAAGATTAACCCCTGAACCTACCATATAGCCGGCAGAATCAAGCGACAAACCTTTGCTGTAAATATCAAGAGACAACACATTCTGAAGGATGCCCTCTGCTGCATAGTAGGAACCATAAAAGACGACCTGACCCTTGTCGTAATACGATTCTTGCTTCTTCTCTGTAGGAGTATTTTTCTCTTTACATTGTGTGCAACAAAGCAACAACAGAATCAATAGGTAGTAATATCTTTTCATAACTATAATGTCTTATTGATTCGACGGCTCGGATACCAAGCGGCTATAAAACCAAGTAGCAGTACGATACCAAATACAAGTAGTATATCTAAGGCTTGCACTTGTACAGGGTACGCACTAAGTACATAAGTCAAACCATCACCCAATTGAAGTAATCCGTACTTTTGTTGAAGAAGGCACAATACAAGTCCTATAACAATACCTGTTACCGCGCCTAATAGAGAGATGAGCCAACCTTCGTAGAGGAATATATGTTGTATCTGCTTGGCATCTGCACCTAAATTATGTAGAATCTTCGCATCTTCCCGCTTGTCAATCATAAGCATCGACAATGAACCAATCACATTGAAACAAGCGATGAACAATATAAACACCAATAGCAATAGAGTCAACATTCGTTCTACTTTGAATATGTGATAAAAGTCCTCCTGTTGTTCATAGCGGTCAAGTACTTGGTAGTCGCTACCAAGTATCTTGCTGATATCTCGCTTAACCGTACGAATTGAGGTGTTTGGTTGTAGGCGCAACTCAACTGCAGACACCTCACTATCTCCGTATTCAAATAGTTCACGCGCCAATGGTAATGACACTATCATAACATTGTCGTCGTATTTGGTTTGGTTCACCGCAAATACACCGGCAATAAAAGCACCGGTCTTGTTCAGACTCTTATCCGGACGCATAAGGTTCACCTTTTCATAACGACGGGGAGCATATATCTTCAACCCGGATACAAAGTGGGCATTTATACCTAACTGCGATGCAAGTCCCCTACCTAATACACAGCGCTCAAAACTACGGGTGCGGCTTACACCATCGTCGTAGTAATCACACACCGAGAAATAACCATCGTAGATAATAGAGTCAATGTCGGTAAGTTGTTCGAAGTTGTCATCTACACCCTTGAGTTGAGCAGGCAACTGCTTTTGTGAAAAGTCAATAAGACCCATCTCTTCGATAGTTTCGCTAAACACTGCTATATATGGCAACGCTCTTACTTCGTCGAACGCTTCAGTGTCAATATAAAATGTCTTACCGTTAGCAGGTTCGATGCGGAGTTCTGCATCAAATGCAGAAAACATCTTCTCCACTACACTGCCGAAGCCGTTCATAACGGACAACACACATACTAATGCCGCTGAAACTACGCATACACCAGCAGTACTGATGCTTGAGATAATGTTGATTGCATTGTGCCGCTTTTTAGCAAACAAGTATCTCCATGCTATGCGTAGCGAAAAAGACATGTCTATTGTTTGAGGAGTTCTTCTATATGCGACATCTTATCAAGCGTTTCGTCTATATGAAACGATAATTCAGGTATGATGCGCAATTGATGTCGCTCCAAGTTTCCCATTTCGCCCCGTATTTGTCGCTTGTCGGATTCTATTTGCTCCATCACTTCAGCCTGCTGTTGCGAAGGGAATATGCTAAGATAAATATGGGCGATACTTAAGTCGGAGGATACTCTCACTTCGCTGACAGAAATAAGAACCCCTCTAAATTTATGGGCATACCGAAGAAATATGTCGCTAAGATCTTTCTGTAATAGTCGTGCTATCTTTTGTTGACGCGTTGTTTCCATAGGGTTGAGTGTATTATTATCAAGCAAAACAAGGGAAAGGAGATTACTCTCTTTTCCCATTCTTTTTAAGATGTACATAGGAGAAAGGTGGTAATCTTATATGCCCTCTCTCGTAGTATCCTCAAGATTAGTATTTGTGACGCCCTTCGTCTGCTACGGTCAATTTAGCTCGACCTTTAGCGCGGCGTGCTGCCAATACGCGACGACCATTGGCCGTTGCCATTCTCTCTCTGAATCCGTGTTTATTGCGTCTTTTACGCTGTGACGGTTGAAATGTTCTTTTCATAATCTATTCCTTTTCTCTTCTCTCGAAGAGGTTATTTCTAATAATATTTCTTCTATTTGAAGAACGGGTTGCAAAGGTAGAACATTTTTTTTGCTTGTGCAAGTACTCTATTGATTTTTTATAGAAGAGAAAATTGTTGATATATTTCCGTAATTAAAAAACTTACTGTACCTTTGCGTTTTGAAAGAGGAAACTTGTAATTATTTAAATAGATTTTTTATGTCAAAAGTAACTGTAGTCGGTGCAGGTAACGTAGGTGCTACATGCGCTAATGTATTGGCAGTCAATGAAGTTGCCAATGAGGTATGTCTTATAGACATTAAAGAAGGTCTTGCTGAGGGTAAGGCGATGGATATTATGCAGACGGCTCAACTTATGGGCTTTGATACTGTAGTAAGAGGCGTAACTAATGATTATGCGCAGACAGCAAACAGTAATGTAGTTGTTATTACCAGTGGTCTTCCTCGTAAGCCAGGTATGACTCGCGAAGAACTGATAGGCGTGAATGCAGGTATCGTTAAGAGTGTAGCGGCCTCCGTATTGAAATACTCGCCAGATGCTATTCTTATCGTAGTAAGCAACCCAATGGATACGATGGCATACCTTACTTTGCATGCGCTTGGTTTGCCGCGCAACCGAGTTATTGGTATGGGTGGTGCATTGGATAGCGCCCGTTTGAAGTATTTCCTTAGTCAAGCCCTTCATTGCAATGCCAACGATGTTGAAGGCTTCGTGATAGGTGGTCATGGTGATACGACTATGGTTCCTTTGAAAAGTTTCGCAACTTACAAAGGCGTACCTGTAACAGACCTTCTTTCTCAAGAAGAGATAGATAGTGTGGTTAAGTCTACTATGTTGGGCGGTGCTACATTAACCAGCCTTCTTGGTACTTCTGCTTGGATGGCTCCCGGTGCTGCTGCATCTTCTGTTGCAGAAGCAATCATCAAGGATCAAAAGAAGATGATCCCTTGTTCTGCTGCTCTTGAAGGTGAGTACGGCATGAAAGATATCACAATAGGTGTACCTTGTATCATTGGTAAGAATGGTATTGAAAAAGTGATAGAGTTTAAGTTGACCCCTGCAGAAAAACAGAAATTGGCAGAATCAGAGGTTGCTGTTCGTAAGACTACGGCTGTACTCAAGGAACTGAATGTTCTATAATAGAATATATTAGAAAAGAAGGGAGAAGGGTAAGAGTAACTTATCCTTCTCTTTTTTTGTGGTTGCGAGGTTTTTGTGATTGTTGAATAAGGAATGAAGGATTAGGAATGAGGGGCTGAAAGTTGATAGTTGAAAGTTGTTAGTTGATAGAAGTTGAGTGTATCGAGTTGAGGGTTGAGGGTGGTGGTGGGGTTGATGAGTTTAGGAGTTTATGGGTTTATGCGTTGTTTAATTGGTTGAAAGGGTTAATTGGATTGAACGGTAACATATTGTTTTTCCTACGAAGGGGAGTCGAGAGCCATAGCACGCTATGGCTCTACAGCATACATAAACGATGTTACATTCGACGGGCAAACGGCGACGGTGTGAAGATAGCCATAGTACGCTATGGCTCTACAGCGAGCAATTAACAAGTAATAATTAACAATTAACAATGAATGATTAATGCGGGGAGGGAGCATTTTTCTATGTGGTTGGTAGGTTCTTCCTATACTCTTCCTATATTCTTCCTGTATTCGTCTTATATTCATCCTATATAACTCCTTTGGAAAAGGCAGTGAATAGTAGCGAAAACAAAGGCTACCTGAAATAATCGGGTAGCCTTTTGCATTTTTATATTTATGAGCGATTATTTAACAGTTGCGTATGGATCTATTTGATTACCTACCGTTGACATTGCGCAACGGAAACCGATGGTACTTGACGATTTATCTTGATCCAAATAACGGCGTGTGGACGGGTTCAGCCAGTAGATTCTATCACGCCATGAACCGCCTTTATATACACGCGTATTCTTTGTGATTTTGGGTGCCAACACATCTGTCGGGTCGTGCTTAACTGCTGTCAGGTTGTTTACTCCTACCGTGTCCAAAGGATAGTCGGTGTCGATAAGTGAAGCGAAATCACCATCTTTATAGTCTCGTTTATCATCGGAGCCGGCATATTCAGTAGCAACAGCACCAATGGAGTCGATGACATATTCTTCACGAACTGTGCCGTCTTCCATAACGACCTGTGTTAACTTTGGACGGGTGTAGATATTACCACGGAAGGAGTTGTATTCGCTTGTCTCTTGATTCGAAGTCTCGCGGTATACATCCATTACCCACTCGTTAACATTACCGGCCATATTGTACAAGCCAAAGTCGTTCGGCATGAATTCATCAACAGGACCAGTGATAACATATCTATCATTCAATGCTCCGCTGACACCCATCATGTCGCCTCGTCCTCTTACGAAGTTGGCCTGTAACTGACCTCTTTGCTTGTTGGTAAGGTTGCGAGGATGGTAGCCTGACCATGGGTAAATCTTGCCTTCAACGGTTAGACCGTCTTCTCCGGCAATAGGTGCATAGGCTGCAAACTCCCACTCTGCCTCAGTTGGCAGGCGGTATCCGACAACGAGAATACCATCAGCACGGTTTACTTTGCGTTCGTTGCCGTAACTATCCAACTTTGGACTCTTACCCATTTCGGGATTATAGTCGGAGATAGTCAGGTATTTCTGTGTATTAAACACGAACTTGTCGCGGATATACTCGTAAGAAGGGCGGTACATAACAATAACATTCTCGGGATCGTCCGGGTCGGGTACTTCATACTCGTCCATTGCGTAGCCGGTCATCGTTTCCCACTCCTCTTTATAGGCTTCATCGTCAGTAGGTTGCAAATCAGTAAATACAGGTGTTACAATAGCACCGGCGTTTATAAGTGCCAACTCGTTCACGCGGTCGGTACGCCACTGACTGTACGCCATTGCTTGTTCCCACGAGACACCTACTACAGGATAGAAACTAAAGGCGGGATGACGATAGTAGTTGTCCAAATAAGGCTCATTGTATGCCATTTCCTCGCGCCATACGGTGGTATCGGGCAATACCTTTTTTACCAGTTCCGGCGCAACGGCACCAAAGACCAATGTCATCCAATGCTCGTATTCACGCCAGTTCAGGTTAGTAATCTCGTACTTATCCATATAGAAGGATGTTACGGTAATGCTACGCTGTGAATTGTTGCGTGGAGCCGTAACGAACTCGTCTTTTTCTCCCAACATAAATGTACCGCCTTGAATAGGTACCATGCCTACAGGAGTCAGGTTTGTTACGCCTGCCAATGCCTCAAAGTTAGTGGTGTTCTTGTCATAGTAATTCCAACCGGTAGTATTCGACACCTTAGTGTTCAAGTCACGATTATTCGAACAGGATGCAAAAAACGCTACAGCCGATAACATAGTGACCTTTACTGCCGTGGACAATACTACGGAAAGCAATAGAAACTTCTTACGATTATTCATAGATTCTCGTTGTGATATTATTCAGTCTGCAAAGTTATATTATTTTCTTTACTATGACAATACAAAAGGAGGAAAATATTCTAAAAAAAGGACTTTATGGTTATTTGTACCCATAATATATGCTGTTTTTTACACATTTTTAGGGTAATTCAGTGGAAAATTGTACCTTTGTAGTCCGTTAGGTTATGTAATAATGTCTATGTGCGTTTTGAATTTTCAAGGAAAAGCAATGGTATTTGATTCGCCAGCAGTAATGGCGATTATCAACATCACTCCTGATAGTTTCTATGCTCCATCCCGTGTGGATAGCGAATTGAGTATTCTTTCGCGCGCATCGATGGCGTTAGAGCAGGGAGCGGCAATCTTGGACATAGGTGCGTATTCTTCCAGACCTAATGCCGCCAATGTATCGGAAGAGGAAGAATGGAGTCGATTGCAACAAGCCTTAAAGGTGATTCGCAGAGAGTTCCCACAGGCAATCTTGTCAGTAGATACCTTTCGTGCCAATATAGCCCGTCGTGCTGTTGAGGAGTTTGGTGTACAGATTATTAACGATATATCGGGTGGGGAATTAGACCCGCAGATGTTTGCTACAGTGGCGCAAGTGCATGCCGCATACATTCTTATGCATACAAAAGGGACTCCACAGACAATGCAGAGCCTTGCGCATTATGATAATATCCTCTCCGAAATCGTTCACTACTTTGAGACACATATCCATCAATTGCATCAGTTAGGGGTTACCGATATTATCCTTGACCCGGGTTTCGGGTTCGCAAAGACCGTGGAGCAGAATTATGAGTTACTTCATAAGATGTCCGCTTTACAGTTGTTCCAATTGCCTATTTTAGTGGGAGTATCTCGCAAGTCAATGATATACAAGCCTCTTGGATGTACACCCGACGAGGCTCTCAATGGCACAACGGCACTTCATATATTGGCTTTGCAGCAAGGAGTAACATTCTTACGCGTTCATGATGTTAAGCCTGCTATTGAGGCGATACATCTTTTCAATCTATATCAAGCATCAGACAACCAACAATACTAAACTATGGGATTTCAAATAGGATTTAAGGACATAGTGGATATATTTCTCGTGGCAATCATTTTCTACGAGACATTTAGGATATTAAAGCGTTCAGGGGCGGTCAATCTATTCTGGGGCATACTTGCTTTTCTGATCGTATGGTTTATCACCTCTTATGTATTCTCTTTAGAACTCACGGGTGCTATATTCGACCGCATCATCAATGTAGGTGCATTAGCACTTATTGTCATCTTCCAAGATGAGATACGTTCCTTCTTTTCCCATATTGGTTCTCGGTTTAATGCACGCACTTTCCACAAGACGCTACATAACGAAGATAAACAAGTGCAAGAGAATGCACACGAGATAATAGAAGCGTGCCGCCACATGTCTATGAGCAACACAGGTGCATTGCTGGTCATCACGCGTAGCCAAGATATGATAGAATATACCTCTACAGGTGAGAAGATTGATGCACGCATCAGTGCCCGGATGATAGAGAATATCTTTTTCAAGAACACTCCTCTGCACGACGGAGCCCTGTTCATCACGCATGGGAAGATTGATAGTGCTGCTTGCATCCTGCCTGTGTCGAACAATCCCAACCTGCCTACACAGTATGGTTTGCGCCACAGAGCGGCTCTGGGTCTGACAGAAAAGACGGATACAGTGGCTATCGTCGTCTCAGAAGAGACAGGGCATATTGCTGTCGCTATGGGAGATAAGATACGCCGTGTCAAGATAGATGAACTCGAACAAATACTCCTTCTTGCTCTGAAAGCCAACTAACCCTACATCTTTTTCAAGTAGTGTCGCATATCCCCTTCTTGTGAAATCAACAGAACAAGGATTCCCCCTCCATAACTCTTACGCCCCGTTAGGGCAACAAGCATCTGTCTTGATGATAGGAGCAAACTCACATCATCAATATCATTGTCCATAGAAAAGGGCGCAACCAAACGGAAGATACCATCCATCTGATAGTATCTTCCGTTTCAGTCACTTATCATCTCAAAGCATGGCTTGAATGAGTTGTTGCAGGTCTTGCTTGCGACAAGCACCCACATGGCGATTAGTGAGTTCCCCGTTCTTAAAGAACAGCATAGTAGGGATATTCATAATGCCAAACTGAGCGCATAACGCATCATTCTCATCCACATTGAGTTTGCCTACAATCACCTGACCGTCAAACTCATTCGAGAGTTCCTCTACGATAGGCAACATCATCTTGCAGGGACCACACCAAGGAGCCCAAAAGTCAACCACAACAGGCTTTCCTTCTGCCAAAACCTCTGCAAAGTTAGAATCTGTAATCTCTTTTACCATAGTATATATATTTAGAGGGTTATTATTTGCACCTTATTATCTACTAACCTCAAAGACAGAACCTTTTCTGCTTTTACGGCATTGCCTTCAAGAACCAGATCCTCTTCTCCCAACAAGAAATCAGTGAGAGGCTCCTCCACTTCTTGTACGATAACTCGCTTCAACGGCCTTGCTCCAAACTGCGGGTCATATCCTTTCTTGATGAGCATCTCCTCCACTTCAGCCGACAACTGCAGTCGATACCCCATCCTGGCTAAACGATCGCTTAACTGTTGCATCTCCAAAGCAAGTATCTTACGCAGTGAGTCCGCCGACAAACCATTAAAAGTGACAATGCTGTCAATACGGTTCAAGAACTCTGGCGAAAAGGTCTTGTCTAAAGCCTTGTGTATAACCGACTTCGCATCCTCATTAGAGAGTGTAGCCCTCGAAGAGAAACCTATTCCCCTGCCAAAATCTTTCAGTTGCCTGCTGCCCGCATTAGAGGTCATAATGATGATGGTATTCTTGAAATCCACCATCCGACCCTGCCTGTCAGTCAGTCGCCCTTCGTCCAATAACTGCAGCAGTAGGTTGAACACATCAGGATGTGCCTTCTCTATCTCATCAAAGAGGACAATCGAATAAGGCTTCCTTCGTACTGCCTCTGTCAGTTTGCCCGCATCCTCATGTCCTACATAACCCGGAGGTGCGCCAACAAGCAGAGAGACAGTATGCTTCTCCATATACTCCGACATATCGATACGGATAAGAGCATCCTTCTGTCCAAAAACTTCTTCCGCCAGACATTGAGCCAAATAAGTCTTACCAACCCCCGTCGGTCCCAAGAACAGAAAAGTACCGATAGGGTGATTGGGGTCTTTCAGCCCGACACGACTACGCTGAATAGAGCGTACAACAGTCCTTACGGCATCATCTTGTCCGATGACCTTTGCCATAAGCGTATCACCCAAAGACCGCAAGCGTATATTTTCAGCCTTGGCAATTCGCTGCAACGGTACACCCGACATCAACGAAACGACCGCCGCCACATCGTCTGGCTGCACCTGATAATGAACACTCTGTTGCTGTGCCTTCCACCGTTCTATCTCCCCCTCATATTGGTCACGCAACTGTTTTTCCTTGTCCCGTAGAGAAACGGCCATCTCGTAGTTCTGCTCGCTTAGTACCTTGTTCTTCTGTTGAGTGATCTCCGCTATCTCTTGCTCTATCTGCTTGAACGCTTGCGGATACTCTGAAGTGCGCACTTGTCCCCTTGCCCCTACTTCGTCCAACACATCAATAGCCTTGTCCGGAAAGACTCTGTCCGAGATATAACGCTGCGAGAGATTGACACACATCCGCAGCACATCATCCGAGTAAGAAACATGATGGTGCGCCCCGTACGCAGGCGCAATATGTTGCAAGATAAGAAGTGTGTCCTCCGTTGTCGTCGGCTCTACAATAATCTTCTGGAAGCGTCGTTCAAGTGCACCGTCCTTTTCAATCGAAGTCCGATATTCATTCAGTGTCGTAGCCCCGATGCACTGCACTTCCCCTCTCGCCAATGCCGGCTTCATCATCCCTGCCACATCCAATTGACCCGCCTGGTTTCCGGCTCCGATAATGGTATGTATCTCATCTATAAAGAGTATAATCTCCGGATGTGACTGTAACTCTGACAGAACGGCCTTCATCCGTTCCTCAAACTGACCACGGTACTTGGTCCCTGCTACCATCGAGCCAAGATCAAGCGTGTAAATGCGCTTGCCTAAAAGGAACGGAGCCACATCCCCCTTCACAATTCGTTGCGCCAAACCTTCCACAATAGCCGACTTTCCCACACCGGGCTCTCCTATCAGGATAGGGTTGTTCTTCTTTCGACGCGACAAGATCTGTATAACTCGGTCAATCTCTCTTTCTCTGCCGATAATAGGGTCCAACTTCCCCTGACCCGCATCCCTCGTAAGGTCATTGCCAAAACTGTCCAATGCAGGAGTATCAGAAGACCGTCCACGAGCCTGTTTGGCGGTCTTGACATGAGGCTGTTCATGCGGAACGGGATTATCGTCATCGTCCTCATCTGCCGTAAAGCCAAGCCCCATCTTCGGTTGCGAGGGGCAGACAAAACGCTGTACCATAGTCTCGTATGATATGCCGTGTTCTTTGTTAAGTAGAGTGGCGGCAGGATTCGTTTTCTCACGCAGTATAGCCAATAGCAGATGCGCTGTTCCTGCCTTCTCTGTCTTTGCTGCCATCGCTTCTAAGTCCAACAAGCGAAGAATACGCTTCGACAATGAGTCATAAGTAATATCTTCTTGCTGTGTCTCAACTTCCTGATGCGGGGTCTGCTCCAACCTTTTGCGCAGACTCTCCATATCTCCAACTGTCGCACGAAGCATTTCGCACGCACGACCCTCGTTCAAACGGAGTATGCCCAACAGCAAATGCTCCGAACTGATATTCTTACACCCTAAACGCTCCGCCTCCTGACGGCTAAACTGCAACGCTCTGTACAAATTCGTAGTATAGTTCATAGTAGGTTATGTTTGTTATCTGTTAAAATGCCATGCCAAACCTGCCCGGAACACGGGAGGGTTAAGCGGATATCCTGGCATTGAGTAATAATTCTTTTCCTTCATAAAGTATTGGTTGAAATGAGTGAAATGGGCAAACAACTTCAAATGGATAGAACGGACATAGAAGTTAGCATAAACATTCAATATCGGATAATTACCAACCTTTGTCTTGCTCTGTACCATAAACTGTCCCGTTGCTGGGTTCAGCAATGGGGCATAATAAGCCGTGTTATAACGCATATCTACACCCATCTGTACATCAAGCGCACGAAACCAACAACCATAGTAATACAAATTATGGTACAGACACACCGCCGGCAGAGGCAATGCTGCCGATGTCGACATCTGCCACACTACGGTATTATCCATCGCAACATACTTCGTCCGCAAATTTAGTGCCACATCTGCCGACACCACCTGTATATGTCCCGTATGCTGCACCGGCATTCCTGACTCATCAAAATAAATATACCGCATCACATCCTCAAAACCTATCTTCACGGAAGGTTGCACATACTTCGTCGGGTAGGTGATCCTACCTCCGATATACATCTTATACACCTTCTGGAAATCATTGTCCCAGCAAAAATGATTGGAACGGTAATGTTGCAGAAAATAAGTCGGTTGCTCATTCTTTATATACGCATCCGCTGCTATTGTCATCGTGTCCTTGCCAATGCGGAACGAACCGTCGATATTCCCTTCTACACGGAACTCACCTAATTTATACCCCGCCAAACACACGTCGCCTATAAATCCATAGTGTACATATTTCCCTCTCTTTTTATAGAGCGAACCCCCAATCCATGTGTTGTTATACCAGCGATACGACATATTTGTATCGGTCTGCAAACGAAGAGGATCAGTCGTCAACTCGCCCATTGGAAGATTGATATCTGTATCAAACGGAGCCTCTGTGGCAGGAATACTGTAAGCATAACGCTGGCATTCATTGATAGCATACACAGTAGCACCGAAGCGAAGCCATTTGTTGAACTCTTCTTCAAATGTAACCGACAATGTATTCCTTATGTTTAGCACATTCGCCGTGTCGCGCGTCCGCTGACGGTCAAAATAGGTATTCGCATAAAACCCCTGCAATGCGCTGTTCTCTATATATCGCTTCACACTCTGATTTACTTCCACCGTATGCATAAAGGTCGTAACAGGAATGTAGTCTGTCGTCACGGAATCCGCAGATACCTTCCGCTCACGCTCTACGCAGATACTGTATCGGTGATTGAAAAAACCGGTTATATACCTCAATCCCGACATCGCATTCAACTGAACAGGCAAATCTTCCGGCTCCAAACTGCCACCCAATTCAGCACCTTCCGCCAAACCGCCATTCTCAAAATTACTCAACGAGTTGAAGGTAACGGCTCCCTGACACGAATAATGATTGCCCGTATAAGATGAGAACACCGACCCATTGAAACGCTTACCCGATTGCGATGCGTAATGACCTACGGCGTTTAGATAATTCAACGACAACCCTAAGTTGAAACGGGGAGTAACATTACCCGTAAACATAAAATCAATATCATTCTCCTCACGGTAAGTCTTAAATCCCTTGTTATATCCCACTTGGCTATAAGGCGTCGTTGTATTGTAAAACTGCACATCCTCTGCCGTCAACAGATAAGGCTGATAGGCGTTCGCAAACAAAAAGCCCGTCTTGTCCTGCCTGTCAAAATAGATTTTCGACTCAATAGGCGATACTAAATTACCATTGTAACTGTTGGCTATGGAGTACCTGTTTATCACATCCTTCATCGGATAATCTATATAAGAGGTGTCCATACTTGCAGAATCGGTAATAAAACCATCCACCAAACGCCAACTGTGTATAACAGTAGGTATTTGTTTCTCTTTGGCATGAACCATTCCGAGTCCCATAAGGCAACAACCACAAAACAATATGTATTTGCGTAAGCACATTTGGTGCAAAGATAGTGTATTTTTTTCGATATCACAACCGACAATTTTTAATAGCATGATAATCACGCCCAAAATACAATGACCAATCCACTCCCCAACCCGCTGCATACAACAATACAATAGATTCTTAAAAATATAAAAACGCCTCCCTTCCCCTTACATCAAACCTACCCTCCGCCAAGCATAGTAAATACTACCAATTACAAAAGATTTATATAGGATGAATATAAGACGAATATAGGATGAATATAGGAAGAATATACCAAGGAGTGACAATGTATATGCAAAAGTGTGACGAAATAGGATGCCTAATCAATACTTGTCAAATTGTAAATTATCCAATTGTCAATTCCACATAGTGGCTGTAGAGCCATAGCGTGCTATGGCTCTCAACTCCCCATCTAAATAACTAGATCCTCTATCTCTTCTAGATTCTCTATATCCTCTACTAAACTTGCCAACTCCTCCCAACGCTCAACATCCAACCAAACTCTCCAAAAACAAGAAGAGTCTGGCTTATCACCAAACTCTCTCGTAGCGGGACCCAGGATTGAACTGGGGACCTCATGATTATGAATCATGCGCTCTAACCGGCTGAGCTATCCCGCCATCTAATTTGAAACATAATAATTCATTGATTCATCAATTCTGACGAAACGGCTGCAAAAGTACAAAAAGTTTTTCGAACAAACAAAACTTTATCCATTTTTCTTGTTTTTATCCTACACTTACACCATTCGCAACTGTCATAGTCGGACCTATAACCACCAATTTACCATCCGCATTCACTGCCGATAGTATCATACCTTCTGACTCGATGCCCATCATCTTACGGGGAGGAAAATTGGCGATAAAGAGAACCTGCTTGCCCACCAATTCCTCAGGATTAGGATAACTATGAGCAATACCCGACAATATCGTCCTTCCGCCCATACCGTCATCTATGCGGAACTGAAGAAGTTTATCCGACTTCTTTACCTTCTCGCAGGCCACCACCGTACCTACACGAATATCTATCTTTTCAAAATCGTCAATAGTAGCCGCCTTCTTGATACCTTCTGGCTGGAACAGTTTAACTTGATTCTCTTTTTTAATCTTGGCTAATCTATCTAACTGCGCTTGTATTACATCATCTTCTATTTTCTCAAACAATAACTGAGGCTGCCCGAGTTGATGCCCCGACGCAAGAAGATTCGTATCTCCAAGTCGCTGCCATTGTGCATCTTCCAAACACAGCATATTGCGCAACTTGGCAGAAGAGAAAGGCAAAAATGGCTCAAAGGCAATACTCAAATTCGCTGCAATTTGCAAACTCACATTAAGTATCGTACCCACACGGACCATATCACTCTTTGCTAACTTCCACGGTTCTGTGTCTGCCAAATATTTATTACCGATACGAGCAAGATTCATCGCTTCTTTCTGCGCCTCACGAAAACGGAACTGCTCAAGATTATCCTCCAAACGCTTTTTCACATCACTAAAATCTTCAATAGTCGCAATATCGTAATTACTTAACTCGTTCGTAGTAGGAACCTTACCATCAAAATACTTGTGCGTCAATACCATCGCACGATTAATAAAGTTACCAAAGATAGCCACCAACTCATTATTATTGCGAGCCTGAAAATCACTCCATGTAAAATCATTGTCCTTCGTCTCAGGAGCATTGGCAGTAAGCACATACCGCAATACATCCTGCTTACCCGGAAAATCACGCAAATACTCATGCAGCCACACTGCCCAATTGCGAGAGGTCGATATCTTATCCCCTTCAAGATTCAAAAACTCATTCGAAGGCACATTATCAGGAAGGATATACGAACCCTCCGCCTTAAGCATAGCAGGGAACACAATGCAATGGAATACAATATTATCTTTCCCGATAAAATGAATAAGACGGGTATCTTCTGCCTTCCACCATTTCTCCCAATCACCAAAACGATTCGGCTTCGATGCACACAACTCTTGCGTATTCGAGATATAGCCTATTGGCGCATCAAACCATACATACAACACCTTGCCTTCTGCACCGGCAATAGGAAGGGGAATGCCCCAATCTAAATCACGACTGACTGCGCGGGGCTTAAGACCTTGGTCTAACCAAGATTTGCACTGCCCATATACATTAGGACGCCACTCTTGGTGCTCCTCTAATATCCAATGCCTCAACCATACCTCGTGCTTGTCCAAAGGCAGATACCAATGTTTGGTCTCCTTCTTTACAAGCGGACTGCCCGATATGGCGGACTTCGGATGGATCAACTCATCAGGAGAGAGCGACGAACCGCATTTCTCACACTGATCTCCGTATGCCCCTTGAGCATGGCAGTGAGGACATTCGCCAACTATATAACGGTCGGCGAGGAAAGTTTTAGCCTCCTCATCATAATATTGCATCGAAGTCTTTGTAATAAACTCTCCTTTATCATACAGAGTCTTGAAAAAGGCAGATGCAGTCTTCTCATGTTGAGCGGAAGTCGTACGTGAATAAATGTCAAACGAAATACCAAACTCCTCAAAAGATTTCTTTATCAAACTGTGATAACGATCTACTATATCCTGAGGACTAACTCCCTCACGACGAGCCTTAATGGTGATAGGAACACCATGTTCATCACTACCACCGATAAACATAACTTCTTCGCCTTTCAAACGCAAATAACGCACATAAATATCTGCAGGAACATATACACCGGCCAAATGACCTATATGTACCGGACCATTAGCGTACGGCAAAGCAGAGGTAACAAGAGTTCTTTTGAACATCATACATAGCCATTTTGTAGATTATCTGTTGCAAAAAGAGTAAAAAATGCACAAAAATGCAGACTTTTCTTCAACTTATTTGCTCACATCAATCTTTTGTCTTACTTTTGTATCTTGAAAATTTGTGCAAAGGTAACGAAAGTTTCACAAGTGTGCAAGGAAAAATAGTGTATCATGAAAAGAAGATTATACTTAGGTCTTGGCTTATTGTTAGGTTGCTGCATCGGAGCAACTGCTCAGGTTAAAAATTACATCTCACTATGGGGACATTTGGGAGAAGCATCGTTATTGAGCAAACTCGACAATATGCCTTCTAATGCGAGTCTTGGTATCGGAGGCGGATTAGGATTGGGATACGAACTAAATGCGAACCATTTCTTGTTCACTGTCGGAGTAAATGCCAATATCGCACACACGGCATTCGACCTAAGCGGAGGAGAATCATCTTTCGATGCTATTGATACCGAAGGCGATCCTTTGCAATTCGTCATCTCTACCAACAAACGAAAAGACATATACACCAACTATGCCGTTCAAGTACCCCTTATGATGGGTGGAGAATTCGGACGCTTCTATTTCTTGATAGGTGCTAAATTCGACCTTAGTGCAGTCTGCAACACCAATGTAAAGGCAACCGTACGAACCATCGGCGACTATACTCAAACACTCGGATTTATCGACAGATTTACCAATATGCCGGAGCATGGTTTCTACGAGAATGCTCCATTCCAAGCCAAACCTGGAAAGATCAGTTTCAATCCCAACGCTATGGCTTCCGTAGAATTAGGATGGAGGTTGGGGGAAATAGCAAAGGGAACAGGATATGATGTCCCAAAACCAAAAGTACTCTATCGATTAGCCTTGTTCGCTGATTACGGATTACTTGATCTTCACACACGCGGTGATAAAGAGTTCTTTACATGGACTGATGCTATAATAGACCAAGACTGTCTAAATTACATCGGTATGAACGATGTATTGTCTACAACTCGTGCGCCTAAAGCAGTCAACAACCTGATGGTAGGGGTCAAGTTTACTGTCCTGTTCCAATTACCGGAACGCAAGGCATGTGTAATCTGTCGTGATGGATATAGAGGTATATACATGAGATACTAATATCTTATTTCCTCCATTCTCACGCTTAGTCAATAAACAAAGAAGGGAGCAACTTACAAGTCGCTCCCTTCTCTATGATACATAGTAGTTACGATATTCTACTATTCTTTACCAAAATAACGATTGAATAGCCCTTCAAACCCGCGTCCATGACGAGCCTCGTCTTTAGCCATTTCATGAACAGTATCATGAATAGCATCTAATCCGAGTTCCGTTGCACGCTTGGCAATGCGGTATTTGTCCTCGCATGCACCATTCTCGGCCATCATACGCTTCTCCAAATTAGTCTTGGTATCCCAAACAACATCACCCAACAGTTCCGCAAACTTTGCACAATGTTCGGCCTCTTCAAAAGCGTAACGCTTAAATGCCTCCGCTATTTCAGGATAACCCTCTCTATCAGCCTGACGGCTCATAGCCAAATACATGCCTACTTCTGTGGCCTCACCCATAAAGTGGGCATTCAAATCGTCAATCATCTCTTTGTCGCAACCTTTAGCGACACCGATAACATGTTCAGTAGCAAATGCAAGTTTCTCACTCTTTACTTCTACAAACTTCGATGCAGGCTGATGACATTGTGGACAGAACTCTGGAGGAGTCGGACCCTCATGTACATACCCGCACACGCTACACATCCATTTCTTTTGCATAATTGTTAATTGTTTTAAGTTAGTTATTGTATGAATTTATACTGCACTAACTATCCGATAAGTTTCGCATATTCTTCGGCAGTAAGCAAACTGTCTAATTCAGCAAGGTCGGAGAGTTGAAGTTTTATCATCCATCCTTCTCCATAAGGGTCATTGTTAACCAAGTCGGGTTGGTCGTTCAATGTCTCATTCAATTCCAATACCTTTCCAGTAGCAGGCATATTGAGGTCAGAAACAGTCTTAACTGCTTCTACTGACCCAAACACATCTCCTTGAGAGAGAGTCTCTCCAACCGATGGAACATCCACGAATACTATTTCACCCAATTCCGATTGAGCATAATCTGTGATACCTACAACGGCATTCTCACCTTCCACGCGAATCCATTCGTGGTCTTTCGTATAATGTAAGTTGGCAGGAATATTAGCCATATCTATTTCGTTATTAACAGTTGTGTCTTTCAATGTAACAAAAAGAGACTGCCACAATAAGGGCAATCTCCTTTTGTATCATCTTTGTAATTAGAGCTTCTCTGCAAGGGCCTTGCCTGCTTTGAATTTAACAACTTTCTTAGCAGCAATCTTAATAGCATTGCCATTAGAAGGATTAACACCATTACGCTCAGCGCGTTCAACAACGGAGAATGTACCGAAACCAATCAATTGTACACTTTCACCTTTAGCAAGAGCCTCAGATACAGCCTTAACACCAGCCTCAAGAGCCTTTTGAGCAGCAACCTTTGATAGGCCTGCTTCTGCTGCAACAGCAGCAACTAATTCTACTTTGTTCATAGTAACAGAATAAATTAAACGTTTAATTTTATTGTTCATTGTGCCGTATGGACACTAAAAACTTCGTGCAAATGTAGTATTTCATTTTTATTTGACAAAGCATTTATATAAAAAAATACATTTTACGGCAATATATACCATAAAAAAGCCTGTGGCAAGGTTTTTGCCCGCTGGTTTTTGCAAAAATAATACTATCTTTGCTGATTAGAATATGGAGTATAGTAACAACAGAAATAGTTTCTTTGGAGCATTACCTACCATAACAAAGAATATTATCATCATCAACTTTATTTGTTGGTTGGCAGATAAGATTCTTTCAAGTAGGTTTGGAGTCGAGATGAGCAGCATCTTTGGATTGAATTATATATTCTCTCCATCCTTTCATATATGGCAACCTTTTACCTATATGTTTATGCATGCAGGGTTCGACCATATTGCTTTCAATATGCTATCTCTCTTGTTCTTTGGTATCGCCTTGGAGCGACAATGGGGCAGTAGGCGTTTTCTCACATACTATCTTGTTTCAGGTATCGGTGCTGGTATCGTACAAGAAATTGTGTGGTATTGTATGTATGGAGCATCAGGAGTAAACGCCGTAACAATAGGCGCAAGTGGAGCAGTATTCGGTATTCTGTTTGCCTTTGCGTGGCTATTCCCCGAAGAACGAATATTCTTATTGTTTTTCCCTATCCCCATACGATCAAGAATTTTTGTAGGAATTTATGCACTTCTTGAATTATTTTTAGGAGTAGCACACAGCGATAATATAGCCCACTTCGCTCATTTGGGTGGTATGCTATTTGGCTGGTTGCTCATTCTCTGGTGGCGACATAGAGGCGTACATGGCTTTGGTAAGACCCATTATCAATCACGACTACGAATATGGTGGGATAAGTTCCGCAAACAATGCCAAGATAAACACTATGAAAGAACAAACAAATCTACTAAATACCATTACCAAGACCCCATTGACAACAAAAGTCAGAACGATAGTCAAAATAAAGACAAGGAAAAAGAGATTAATCATATTCTCGACAAGGTCAAGGCTTCAGGATATGGCAGTTTAACGGAGGAAGAGAGAAACACTCTCTTTGGACGGAAATGAAGACTGTCCGCTTTCTTCTAAGGACGGCAGGTATTATTCTCAATATATTAGCAGTCTCCCTTCTTTTACTTGCCGACTTATGTCCTTTGATAAATCCAACCACTTGGACACTACCGTCATTGTTAGGGCTTCTTTATGGGTGGCTCTTATTACTTAACATCGCTTTCTGTATAGGCTGGCTATTTTCGCACCATAAACTGCGAAGCCTCATATCTCTTGCCGCCTTACTATGTTCTGTTATACCTGTCTCTCATACTATCGCCTTTCCGCATATTCGTCCACAACAGTGTTGTGAACATTCATTCTCTGTCCTTTCATATAACACCAAACGATTGGATATGTACGCCAAACCCTCAGACAATAGAATCTTGCAATATATAAAGAGGTCAGATGCTGATATTGTGTGCCTTCAGGAATTCGAGACATATAAGACAACGCAATATCTAACCTTGCAGGAAGTGAAAGACTATTTAGGCTATCCTTATTCTTATATTGATTTCAAGCAGTATAAAGGTCAGCGGCAATATGGCTTGGCAGTATTTTCTCGATACCCGCTCCTCCACAAGCAAACACTTCGTTATGAATCATCAACAAACATATCCGACCGTTGCGATATTGTGGTTGGTAAAGATACAATACGCCTTCTAAACAATCATCTTCAGTCGAACCAACTAACAGAGAAGGACTTGGCTATTTTGAGCGATTTCGCAGAGAACAACGACAATGTAAAGAAGTCTGCAAGCAAAATTAGGCACAAATTAAGTCATGCCTACCAATATCGCACCCAGCAAGCGGACTATATCTATAAAGAGTTGGAGAACTCACCTTATCCGGTCATTGTTTGTGGCGACTTCAACGATGTACCGGTGTCCTATGTCTATCGGCACATATCACGACACTTGAACGATGCTTTCTTGCAGAGTGGGGGATTGCGTTTGGGACATACTTACAAAAGAGGTATTTTCGGACTCCGTATAGACTATATTCTACACAGCCCGACCCTGTCTTCCAGCGAATTCTGCATAGAGAGGTTGCCTTATTCCGACCATTACCCTATTCGTTGCAATATAAGTTGGTAAAAGTTGGCAGTATTACCAATCAATGCTGTTTAGGTGTCCGACATATATATCAGAGAACACCTCTGTTCTTGACTGCCCTCCCGCAACAAAGATTTTATAATTATCACTCACCACAACCGACTGCTTGGTTCTTGCTTTATAAGAAGCAGGAAGACAATTGTGTGCCGTATCGGGAACCGACCAATGCATTCCCTCATCAACCGACTCCAACAGAGTATATTCATTGAGCTCATTATCAGCATTCGTCCCTCCAAACATAAAGAAATGGTTATTGTACCAAATGATTGATATCCCTGCAAGAGAACCAAACGAAGGTTGCTCAATGGAGAAATTAACACATCGGTATTCCCCCGAAGGCGTACATTCTACATTCCACCGAGTATTCAACATCTCACCTTTTGCTGTATATCCGCCTACAACCATTAATCGTTCCCTGCCTGTTACCGAACTAAAGTTCTCTACAGCATAGTCACTGATGGGAAAATCATCAGGCATAGCCCCTTTCTGAATCCAATTGTCACCATCAGATGATGCTGCAAAATAATATGCATTGTCAGACTTTTGTTGTACAATAGCCCATATACTATCATTGAATGTACATAGCATATTCACAAATTGAAAGGCATCGGCACTATGGTCATTGGCTGTCCACATCTGCCCGTCTGTTGAGATGTATAGGAAGTTATCCTGACAATAGAACATTCTGTCAGTAGTCCCTAATATATTGCGTACGCGACAATTATTGGGTAGTCCGACAACACTTCTCTCCTCCCAATGTTTGCCCTCGTCTGAAGATACGAACAACTTGTTTTGTACACCGTTGTTAACTACCCACTTCAATGCTCCCCCTTGGTAGAGTAATTTCTGCTCTGTACCTTCTGCCGGATAAACTGCTTCCTGCACTCTTTCCCAAGCATACAGGTCAGGGTCAATCTGATGTACATTCACTTGCACTTCATACCATTTGTCCGAAACATAGTCTGAGGCTATCACGTGGAGTAGTACAGGTCTCACCGAGAAGTCTATCGTATCAGAACCTGTCAAGGCAATCGTATCGTTTGGCGTATAGATAACGGCTGCACCGGGTGTCGCATTGAATCGGAACGATGGCACAACGCTATCAATAGGCGTATTGTACAGTATCGAATCCACATTGTAGATAAGTCCTGTATCTATCCTGTCCTCAATGGTAAACACCGTGCTGGAAAGCGTTGGGTATTTGCTGTTGGACACAAAAGTCAGCGATTTCACAGTGGCATCACTTGATACCGTATCCGTTGTGCCATTGGAGGATGAATTGCAAGCATATAAAAAGGCAATGATGCCCAATAAGATGACTGTCTTTGTTCTCATAATCTCTTGTTTCTGTGCAAAAGTAATGCCATTTTTGGAAATACACAAATAAAGCAGTACTTTTGCACTTCGAATAATGTTTCTTATGAACTTGTATCAGTTAATCTACGAGAAGTTTTTCCGGTCGCATAAGCGAGAGAAAGACGAATTGAGGGCTTCCTTGGCACAAAGAAGGCGCATCTTAACCCCTTCCGATGTAGAGAAGTGTTCCCAAGAAGTAGTCGGACAAATCATCGCCTTACCGGAGTATCAACAAGCGCAGAAGGTAATGATATACTATCCCATCCATAATGAAATCAATCTCCTGTCCCTCACAACACTCTCTCCCGAGAAGACCTTTCTGCTGCCCGTAGCCCATCGGCACTCTTTGGAAATCCGTGAATATCAAGGCGAACAGGCTATCACACGGGGTAAGTTCGGTGTCCCTGTCCCCACAACGCCAACTTTCTCAGGGAGTATAGACCTCATCCTGATACCGGGAGTGGCTTTCGATAACCAAGGCAATCGAATGGGACGAGGAGGTGGTTACTACGACCGTTTCCTGAAACGCTATTCCAATACAACGAAGATAGGTATTGGCTACCGCTTCCAATTAAAGGACGAGTTGCCTCACGACCGACACGATACCCCTCTCGATAAGGTCATCGTGTCCAATACAAAATAATCACACAAGCCAACCAAGCGGGTATTCATCGCTTGACATCGGTTGTCAAGCATTTGTCCGAAGGCTTGTTATTCGTTTTCGTTTTCTCTGTCGGTTTGGTCGTAGTAGCAGGCTTACCCATCTTCGCAAAAGCCTTTTGCAAAGTGGGAACATCCGTCTTATTCGCATCGTAGGTCACGATTACCGCCTTCTCTTTCAAATCGAACTGAATATCTTTCACTCCTTTCTCAAATGCGATATTCTTCATCACCTTGTCGCAACAGGCCTGACAGAGGATATCACAGTACAGCGTCACTGTCTGCTTGTTCGGTTTGGCATAAGTCGGCATCAGTACGCATACCGTCAATAGCAATAACAATAGTTTCTTCATATCTTTTCCTTGTTAGTTGTCTCGTTTTTCTAAGTTCCATCGGAAGCCCAAGTATATCTTCCAACCCTGTATTGGAGCCCAAACCATCGAAGCATCGAAATCATCCTGTGTCGGGTCAGTTGCACCGACAATAGGCTCGTCTTGCGTGAAGTTGGTCATATTCTCTGCCCCTAAATACAGAGAACAAGTCCTCCAATACTTGGTTATCTGTCCCAAGAGTTGAGGATACCACTTGTGATATACAACTCCCGATTTCTCATAATACTGCTTGCTTTCGTTCGGGATAGCAAAACCCGTCGGCATTCGTCCATATCCGTTAAATTGTGCAGTCAGATCAAACTGCCAGGTCTTGAGTGGTGTCTGGTAACTCGTTGTTATCAAGCCTTTGAACTTATTCTGCAGCACTTTGTCTCGCAATACCAATTCGTTTGTATTCGGGTCAAGCGTCGTTTGTTTCACATCCATATATCGAAACGCTATCGTAGCCGTCCAACCCCTCAGTATTTCCATGCTCGCCTCTGCTTGCCAGGTGTGCGAATACCACTCCGCACCTGCCGTATTCGCTATATCTATCAGATTCACACATTGTGGGTCTGCATCAAGGTCGGCTATCACACCACGAAAGAAACGAATGTAATAGTACTCCGCAGACAGTGTCAACTCCCGACCTCCTATCGGGATATAAAACGCAGTGGTGATTCCTGCATTCACCGCTCGTTCTTGCGGCAGCAATGCAGGCTGTGTATATACTCTTTTGGAGGGTAAATACGACGCATTGTCGGCTATTGCATTCGGTGTCCGATATCCTAACCCTGCCGAACCCCGCAAGGTCCAGAAAGGGAACGGTTCATAGCGTATGTTCATTCGGGGCGTAGTGAAGAAACCGTAATTCGGGGAATAGTCCTCTCTCAATCCCATTAAGAGCGTCAGTTTGTCTTTGTAGGTATAAGTATATTCCGCAAAAACTCCCGGCGTAATCTCCTGACGCAACTCCGCAGTTCCTACTGACAATATATTGTCATACTTCTCATTATACCTGTCATAGTTTAACGAGATTCCTGCCGACAACTTATGACTGTGCTTGTCCTGTGTATCTCGCTGCGAATCATTAAACTCCGTCTGAAAAATAGCATTCAGATAAGCATTGGTCTGGCTTGCATCCCACAACCTCTCCCCATAGACATTCGTCTGATTGTGATACGATGCTGCAGCAATAACCCCCAACGATTGGTTAAGGTCCCTGTCAAACACATATCCGTTTTTCAAGAACCCTTCTACCCTTCTCGTACGCAGGTCTATAAGATAACGATTAGCCTCTGACGAAGCCAACTGCCCCCCTAATCGTTGGTCGTATAGTGTACGAAGCAAGACTTGTCCCGTGTAGTTGCCCGATTGGATAAACCACCTATTCTGAATGTTCAGATGACGCGTCTTCGGTGCATCAACAAACCCGTCTTTGTTCTTGTCCATCGATAGTTCCATGTCTCTGGCGTTCAACAGGATTCCTGTCGAAACCTTGTCATTCAGTTCCCATCCTCCCGTCAGGTTCAGTTCGGTCATCAATTCCGAACTTAAATACAAGTTTACGGCAACGGGGTCTTGCTTCTGCGGCTTCAGTAGTTCCACATTGATCTGTCCTGCAATCGCCTCATAACCGTTGATAACCGACGATGTCCCCTTGCTGATCTGAATAGCCTCCATCCATGGGCCTGGTATATACTCAAGCCCGAACGATTGGGACAACCCGCGTATACTCGGCGTGTTCTCCGTCAGCAACTGGATATAAGTTCCCGACAAACCAAGTAGCCGTATCTGTTTGGCTCCGGTAGCCGCATCTGCGTATGAGACATCAATTGAGGCATTAGTCTCAAAACTCTCGCTCAGATTGCAACAAGCCGCCTTCACCAACTCCTCACCCGTAAGCGTCTCTGTCGCAATGGCTGTGCTTCTCGAACGCAATACCGACATACGCCGTTCCGTAATGCTCACCTCATCCAAAAAGAGGCTTGGTATAAGCACTATAGTAACCGTAGAAGAGGACGCAATCTCTGTCGTATCATTGTGATAGCCCAAATAACTGGTCACAAGTTGCTTGTTGTTTTTCTGCGTGCTGATAGCAAAATGCCCGTCCAAATCCGTCGCCGTACCGACTGTCGTCCTCGCCCAATACACATTCGCACCTACCAAGGGACTTCCGTTTTCATCTAAGACAATACCCGAAATGGTTTTGGCGGAAAGCAGACTCCCCGATAGCAGGCTCACAAACAACATCACCATGCGCCACGGCATGGTTCTACTATGTTCAGAATACAGGTTCAATATCCAAATACATCGATAGTCCCGCAAAGTTCGGAATTTTTTTCCAATGAAAAGGGGGATTCGTCGTTTTTTTCTCGGTAAAATGTTCCTCTTACATCCATACCTCTTAAATAATATCCCCAAAGGATGCACCTTCGGGGATATATTGTCTTTGCAATTGGTCTGCGTACGCCATCTACCATTCCACCACAAACCCGGCATGCACATTGATACCGGCCTGCGCGAAATACCATGCCGTTGCCGTACCGTCAGTGTAGTACGAGCAGTCGCTGCCCCCATTGCTTGCATACTTCGCATTAAAGATATTGTTCACCTGACATAGCAACCGTATCTGCGGAACACTGCTTTTTCGGTGGCACCACCTGTCCATCGGCAACTGGTATTGCAGATGTACATTTGTCGTGGTATAGGCTTTCAATATCGCATTCTCATCCTGCAGATTGTTCAGATATTGCTTGCTCACTACATTTGTCTGTATCGTAGCAAGGAATCCCGCCACATCAAAAGTAAACAGCGACATCGCCGTGATAGTTGGCGACATCGCAATAGTCGTCTCCTTCAGACTGATTTCCTTCTCTTCGTAATAGTCCTTGTCATTCTTGTCATAAATGGCACGGACATCGATATAGTTCAGTATCTTGTTTCTCGATAGAACGAAGTTTCCGTCCCAACGGAACCAATCAACCACCTGCACACCGGCTGTCAACTCAATACCCATACGATACGAATCTTTCACATTTATCGTACTGGCTGCTCCCACATCATTATAACGACCCGTCAATACCAACTGGTTGTCATAGTCCATAAAATAAAGGTTCGCTCCCACTGCAAATCGCCTGTGCGAATAGGTGTATCCCAATTCATAGTCATACAACCGTTCTGCCTTTGGAAGACCCGTGTACTCATTCGTTGCAGGGTCGTAGGTAACATTCTCCTTGTAATTATTACGGCTGGGCTCACGGTTGGCAATGGCAAATGAACCATACAGCAGATGACCTCTGTTCTGATAAGTCAATCCTGCCTTGGGGTTGAAGAAATGATAATGTACCACTAAGGGTAAATCTGCCATATCCTCCTCATTGATGCCGTTTCGCTCGTAACGCACATAACGATACTGCAAGTCTGCATAGACCGACAATTTCTCTTGCGCCTTGTTAATGGCGTGCCAGTTCACCTTACCGTAGGCGTTGGCATCCACCTTGTTCGCACTGTTGCGATAGTATTCATAGTTAACGGGCAATGCTCCCCCATACACACTGTCCTGTATATAGTTCAGCGTCCCATAGTGTGCGCCTATGTAATCATTAGCCGCAAGACCGATCTGCGCCGCTAACACCTCCGACACATATTTGGCGGAGAATATACCCCCGAAGAAATGATTGTCCAAAAACTTGCGATACATCCCGTAAGCCTTCTTCACCTTCGTTCCCGCTTGGTCGGTATAACTGTCCAACCCCCAATAACTGAAACTCTTGCGCTTGTACTGCTCGTAATATCCCCCGCCGTGAGTGTAATGCAAGGTCGTGCTGAGGCTCCAGTTCGGATTGAAACGGTGGGTAACAGCCAACTGCGCATGCTGTTGGGCATAGTTGTCTGTCTGGTTGTCATAATAAAGCGTCTCTACCGATTGGATGTTCCCTTCTTCATCATACACATTATTATAATATTCCCCTGCGGGATTATACCTGCGGTCTGCACCATTCTTTCCGTATGCCACATCGTATGTCACTCCGTCCCAGCCCATGCCGGTCTTCTCTTTGCCTCCGAACACACGGGCTACCACCTGCGTTCGGTCTCCGTACCAACCCAAATCACCATAATAAGAATACAAGTCCGAATTGGTGCGATACAAAAAACCGTCCGAGTTCACTTTGCTGAATCTCGCATTCGCACGCCAACCCGACGGCAAAACAACATGCGCAGCAACCATCTCCCTGAAGGTGTTATACATCCCCCCATTGAAACTCAAGGTATAATGACTCACACTGTCATTGTTGTTCGTCTGCATATTCAACGATGCACCAAACGACGACGAACCGTTCGTAGAGGTACCGACACCCCGTTGCACATCAATGCTCGACAACGACGATGCCATGTCCGTCATATTTACCCAGAACACCGTTTGGCTCTCCTGGTCATTCAGCGGCACATCATTCACCGTCATGTTGATACGGGTATGGTCCGTACCTCGCACCCTGAAATAGGTGTAACCCACACCCAATCCGTCGTCGCTCGTAACCTGAATAGACGGCAGAGTCGAGAGCAGATAAGGCAGATTCTGACCCGTATTGCTGCGGTTCAGGTCATCATTGCTTACCACATCATGATTGATAGTTGTCTGCTGTACCCGTCGGGCGACAACCTCAACCTCATCAATGTTTTTCAATACCATTATGCTGTCCTGAGCCATAATGGATAGGTTGCACAAACAAGGTGCAACAAAGAACAATAGAAAATGTTTCTTTTGCATTACATTCCATCCGATTGGGAAAAAGTTCGACAGAAACTGTCTATTTGTCCATTGGCAGCATTACCTGCCCATGTTCGTAGGGTATAATCTCAGCCGTTAAGCACCCCCATTCGGAATACGCTGCAAAGGTCTTAAATTATTTCCAAATACGCAAATCCTCACCAATACATTTTCCGTCTATGCCCACTGTATAGCCATACCGTGCTATGGATCTCCCTTCGCCATACAATGCCTATCAACCCTTCACCGTGCGCTTATGCCAACTGTAGAGCCATAGCGTGCTATGGCTCTCCCTCCACCATACAATGCCTATCAACCCTTCACCGTGTGCTTATGCCAACTGTAGAGCCATAGCGTGCTATGGCTCTCGACTCTCCTTCGTAGGTAGAACAATATGTTCCCCTCTCTCCACGCCTTCACCCTCGACCCGATAATGCATATTAATTGTTAATTGTTAACTGTTAATTGTCATCTCCCATCCGCCAACACCCGTCATTCCTATGTATTTCGAAGGTTTTATATAGGATGAATATAGGATGAATATAGGACGAATATAGGATGAATATAGGATGAACCTACAAACTACCTGCAACCCACCTCCCGACAACCCCTCTCCCTGCATTAACCATTAACCGTTAACTGTTAAATATTGCTTGTTCATTGCTCGCTGTAGAGCCATAGCGTGCTATGGCTCTCGACTCCTTTTCGCAGATAGAACTATGTGTTACCATTTTTCCTATATAACCAATCCAAGCAACGCAATATACCCAAACTCTAAAAACAACTCACAGCCCAAAATGTTACAGCCACTTCTATCGCTAATCAAATAAAAATCAATCACATATAAACAAATATCACTTTTTATTCAAAAAATCTCTCCAAACATTTGGATTGTATGTAATAAAGTATTACCTTTGCAGCCGCTTTTGGGAAACGAAGATGTTCGTCCCTTT
>CAVEFV010000022.1:0-30998 GCA_963615025.1 Firmicutes bacterium CAG:95
CTTCGTTTCTTTTGTTCAAGCAAAAGAAATGAAGAACATCGTGCTATGTCTCTCAACTCTTCTTCAAAGAACAAACTTTATATTCCCGTTAAACCCAATAAACCCTTTCAATCCATTAAACCACGCATAAACACATCAACTCCTCAACTCATCAACTAAAAAACTGCCCTCAACTCTCAACTCTACACTCTCAACTTCTTTCAACTCCCAACTCCTAACTATCAACTAAACAACCCCCATCAACTTTCAATTAAACAATCCGCCTACCTCTTGCATAACTCCCAAATTATTTCTACCTTTGCGGGATACTGGTATTGTCTTTATAATACATTAGATATCAAATACTTCTTCGTTAATAGTATTTCGTGTTATTGGTAGAGACGGGCTATATCTTAAAAAGTATAATATGAGAAAATAGGTATAACAATGAAAGGGAATGTACGGTGGGTCAATCTTTTCTGCTTACTGTGGTGTACGCAGATGATATTTGCATCGAATTTGGTGTTTCAGCCAATCTATTCTATTACCAATTTGCCAACAAACGAGATACGCAAATTGTACCAGGATTCAGAAGGCTTCTTATGGATTTCTACCTACAACGGTTTGGTACGCTACGATGGATACGACATCGTTTCTTACAAGATTGACCATGCAACGCACAAGCAAGTACTGCACAGCGTCGTCAATATGGTGGAGGAAGATGCCAACCACTGCCTTTGGATTGGCACGCACAATGGCTTGTATGTACTCGATAAATTGAATGGCAAAATAGAGAAGTTGAATGTTCCAATCCTCAACTATAGTCGCGTCGAGGCAGTATTGGCGTCGCACAATGGAGATATATGGGTCGCTACCAACAAAGGACTCTTTGTGAGGCAGAACGGACACACCGACTTCGAGTATTGCATAGGAACACAATGAGACCTCGATCCTACTGACATGAAGTCTATATTAGAGGACCAGGCAGGTTATCTCTGGATAGGTACATGGTCCGATGGACTGATTCGCTACGATACCAAGAACAAGAAAGCCTATAAGTACAGCCATATACCTTCCTTGCAGTCTTCACATACGCTCTTCATGGATACCGACCACACACTGTGGGTAGGCACATGGGGAGAGGGACTGGTACATCTCACAGAGCCATATAATCTGCAGAATCCACATATCGTGCAGTATAAACACTCCGACAATGCCAATAGTTTGTTAGATGATATCATATACGCCATTTCTCAGGATATTAATGGAAATCTATGGATTGGTTCACGGGCAGGGCTGTCTGTATTCTCACCTGCAGAAGGCTTCTCTAACTATACTACAAACAGCATAACTCACCCGCTCCCTTATGGAGAAATCAACTCCATACTATCAACTAACGATGGTCTGATGTGGGTCGGATCATTAGGGGGAGGTGTATATGTTTGCGACCTGCAACCCAAAGAAATAGAAAAAGCCTCCTATTCCGATAAACTGAAGGACGCAGTAGGCAGCACTGCTGTTCGAGCCATCTACGACGATGAAACGGGGCAAAGTGTATGGTTGTCATTAGCCAGTTATGGCGTAGTACGCTACGACAAAGCAACTGCTGCCTTGCAGACTTTCGACAAGATAGAACCACTTTCGTCCTATAGTTCCCTGTCGCATGTACAGCAAATCAATAAGATAAACGACGAGATATACTTTTGTACAGAGCAGGGAATCATAATCTTTAATCCCAATACCCAAGAAGTACGACAACTCAACAAAGGTTTTCGCGACCTGTATATTAGCGGATGCTATATGGACTCGCAGAAACGACTATGGGTAATGACTCGTACCGATGTCGGACTACTGAAAGACGGCGTATATAACCCCATCAATGCTTATGTCTCCGACGATGAAGATATGCCGCCCGCTATGGTATATGCACTACAAGACGACAAGCACGGGATACTATGGATTGCAACAAGCAACTGCGGTATTTATCGCTTGGACACACGGGCAGAAAAGTGGCATTTAAGCGCATATACACTGGAGAATAATAGTCTGCAAACAGAGGGCGCATTAGCGTTATTGGTCGATGAAAAGGGACATATATGGGCTGGTACCGAAGGAGGACTGATGCTCTATAATCCGCAAAAAGACCTTTTCGAATTGTTCGACCTAAAGCAAATGGGTTCTTATACAGACCTGACAGTATCTAACCTATGGGAAGATCGTAGGCAGAACATCTGGATGTCAACGAATATAGGTGTCTTGCAACTCAATGTATCGGACGATATGAAAAACAACAAGGTATTGTCCTACACACAAACAGATGGGTTGTTGTCTGATTGCTTCTATCGTGGTGCTGCGTGCCGTCTGGCAACAGGCGACTGTCTGTTAGGCGGAGTCGGAGGAGTAAACTTGATCTGTGCTGCAGAAATGCCTACAGACATCGAGCAGAATGCATTGGCAATAACGGATATAAGGATATTCAATCGTTCTCTGCGCGATTTTACCGACGAGGAATACAAAGATATCACGCAGGTAACAATCGACTATACAAAAGACATCTACCTCAATCACCGCAACAACAATATTCAGATAGAGTTTGCACTGTTAAACTTCCGAAATCCCTCATTGAATCACTATGCCTACCAACTCGAAGGCTGGGATAAAGACTGGACCTATACCGATGCACAACACCGCCTTGCATTCTACAACAATCTACCTGCCGGTAACTATACTTTCCGCTTGATGGCGGCTAATCCGAACAATGTCTGGACCGAGCAGAAGATATGTTTTACATTACATGTAGCACCCGCGCCTTGGGCAACATGGTGGGCTTATACTCTCTATGTCCTTGTTATTATATTGGTGGCTTATGCTATCTATCATTTCGAAAAGGTACGCCAATCTCAGAAGTTGGCACTGTCGCAGAGTGAAGAAAATCGCAAACGCGCAGAAGAAATGGCACACCTTAAACTGCAATTCTTCACTAACATAACGCATGAACTGTTGACGCCTCTATCCATTATTGTGGCTGCAGTTGACGAACTGAAAGGAAAGAGCCAGGATGTGGCGGAATATAATCTGATTACAAACAATGCAATACGCCTTATGCGGCTTATACAGCAGATACTCGAATTCCGCAAAGCCGAGAGTGGAAACTTGAAACTAAAAGTCGCAAAGGGTAATATCACACAGTTCGTAGAAAACTGTTTCATTGCTTTTCAACCGTTAGCACGAAAGCAAAAACTACATTGGGTATTCTCTTCAGAAGTGGACAAGGACTTTGAAGGCTGGTTCGATTCAGACAAGTTGGATAAAATACTCTACAACCTTCTATCCAACGCCACTAAATACAATAAAGAAGGAGGTGAGGTCAAACTACTGCTATCGTCCGATGTAGAACAGCGCTCTATGGTACTCAAAATTAGCGATACAGGCATGGGCATGGATAAAGACGAACTACAAAATCTCTTCAGGCGATTTTACGACGGGGATTATCGAAAGGCGCATACTGTAGGCACGGGCATCGGTCTGTCGTTGGTTAAGAATTTAGTGGACCTTCATCATGGGAATATCTTTGTAGATAGTCAAAAGGGAGTAGGGACAACTTTCACGGTCATATTACCTATTCAACAGGCAACCTATACTGCCAACGAAATGGATGGTTACATCACCGATATGGAATCCAATATGGTAAAAGACGAGGAAGACACTTCCATAAACATCTCCGATACGATGGAAACAACAGATTCCGACCTGCAAGAAATGTCGCACACGACTATAGAGGAAGAAATACCGACGCTGCTCGTAGTAGAGGACAACGAGGATATGCAGTTCCTCCTGCATCAACACTTGAGTAAAAAATACAATGTCCTCACTGCCGGCTCTGCCGATGATGCCTTGCCCATATTAGAGAACAATAATGTAAGTCTGATATTGTCAGATATTATGATGCCTGGTATGAACGGCTACGAATTCTGTACAAAGATTAAATCAACATTCGAGTATTGTCATATCCCCGTAATACTGATAACCGCCAAACAAACAGCAGCAGATACTATTATGGGCTACGAATCCGGAGCAGATGCCTATCTAACCAAACCTATTGATTTAGGCGTACTCGATTCTATCGTAACCTCACAACTACAAAAGGCACAACGAACGGTAATCGACTATCGCAAGCAATTGGTATTTGACGCAAAGGAACTAAACTATACCTCTATGGATGAGAAGTTCCTCCAACAAGCAATCGATTGTGTAAACAAACACATAGCAGACTTCGACTTCTCTCTAAACTCTTTCGTAAGCGAAATGAATATGTCCCGTACCACGCTCACCGATAAACTAAAGAGTCTAACAGGGTTGACGCCTGTTGCTTTTGTGAACAATATACGCTTGAATATGGCTGCCCGCATAGTCGATGAAAAGGGCAAAACTCGTGTATCGGATCTGGCTTATGCCGTAGGCTTTAATGACCCGAAGTACTTCTCTACTTTGTTCAAGAAAAAGTTTGGAGTATCTCCATTGGAGTACGCTCGTCGCCGCAAAGAATAATATCTCTTATTGTATGCAAACAGCAGTTGCACAAATAGGAAAAAAGCAGTACCTTTGCACGATTGTTATATAAATCACATAACACTATGAATATTTCATATAACTGGCTAAAACAGTATATCAATCTACCGGATAATGCCGAAGAAACTGCAAAAGTACTAACCTCTATCGGATTAGAAGTCGATGGCATAGAAAAGAAAGAGAGTATTCGAGGCGGATTAGCAGGTCTTATAGTAGGAGAAGTTATCACTTGTATTCCACACGGGAATTCCGATCATTTGCACATAACAACTGTCAATATAGGAGAAGCAGACCCATTGCAAATAGTCTGCGGTGCACCTAATGTGGCGGTCGGACAAAAAGTAATAGTGGCTACAGTGGGTACCGTCTTATGGCAAGGAGAAGATAGTTTCACCATCAAACGCTCAAAGATTCGTGGTGTAGAGTCCTTCGGAATGCTTTGCGCAGAAGATGAAATAGGCGTAGGTACCTCGCACGATGGAATAATCGTACTTCCCAATGACATACCCGTAGGTACACCTGCCAAAGACTATTTCTATGTAGAAGAAGACTATATAATAGAAGTAGACATCACGCCTAATCGTTCGGATGCAACAAGTCATTACGGCGTTGCTCGCGACTTGTATGCCTACTATACGCTGCATGGCAAAAGCGTCGAACTAACTAAACCGTTGGTTGATAGTTTTACGGTAGCAGAATACTGCAACTATCAACCTATTGATGTCGAAGTTCGTCAAGAGCAGGCTTGTCCGCGCTATTCAGGAGTCACTATCGCAGGTGTAGAGGTGAAAGAATCACCCGAATGGCTGCGTAATGCCTTGACGAATATAGGGGTGCGCTCTATTAATAATGTGGTGGATGCTACCAACTTCGTACTGCACGAGATGGGACAAGCATTGCATCCTTTCGATGCAGACAAAATTAGCGGTGGAAAGGTTATAGTGCAAACATTGGCAGACGGAACGAAGTTCACCACTTTAGATGATGTGGAGCGTTCGTTGAGCGCAGCCGACCTGATGATTTGTAATGATAAAGGACCGATGTGTATGGCAGGCGTGTTTGGAGGAAAGAACTCAGGTATAACCAACGAAACAAAGAATGTCTTCCTCGAAAGTGCCTATTTCGATCCCGTAAGCATCCGCAAAACCGCCCGTAGGCATCAACTTTCCACAGATGCCTCTTTCCGCTACGAAAGAGGTTGCGACCCCAACAATACAATCTATGTGCTCAAACGCTGCGCATTGCTTATTCGGCAGGTGGCAGGAGGCGAGATTGTGGCAGCACCGGTAGACAAAATATCATCTACCGTTACGCCCTATTCGCAATCAGAACCCTTTGCCCCATGGAAGGTGGAAGTGGCAGAGAGTAGGGTGGACAGTCTGATTGGCAAACATCTTGGCTCGGAGGTATTGGAAACTATCTTCAAGGCTTTAGAGATGCGTATCGAAAGCAAACAGAATGGTGTTTACCATTTGCAGGTTCCCCGCTATCGTGTTGATGTGCAGCGCGAGTGCGATGTAGTCGAAGATGTATTGCGCATCTATGGCTACAACAATGTCGATATTTCGCAATCGGTTCAGAGTTGCTTGTCCTACTCTCCCAAACCGAATGCTATGGCATTGCAGCGTAAAATTGCGGAGCAACTGACTGCACAAGGTTTCTATGAGATACTGAATAACTCTCTGACCAAGTTACAGTACTATTCTGCAACTTCCGGCAATTCCACTTATCGCTTGGAGAATTGTGTTCACCTGCTGAATCCTCTGTCGCAGGATTTGGCGGTAATGCGTCAAACATTGCTCTTCGGTGGATTGGAGAGCATTCAGCGTAATGTGAACCGTAAAATTACGGACTTGTGTTTCTACGAGTTCGGTAACTGTTACCACAAACATGCTCCCAAAGCCGGCGAAGAACCCTTGTCAGCCTACACCGAAGAGCCTCATCTTGCCTTGTGGATAACGGGTAACAAAACGAGTCAGACTTGGGTGCATGCAGAGGAAAAGACTTCTTTCTACCAGTTGCATGCTTATGTGAACAATATCTTGCTACGCTTGGGAGTGAACACAAAGAAATGCACTTCCGAGCCTCTGCAGAGCGATTTGTATAGCGATGGCTTGCGTCTTTTGGCACCCAATGGCAAAGTGCTATGCGAAATGGGTATCGTGAACCATAAACTGCTGCACCACTTCGATATCGACAACCCTGTTTATTATGCCGACCTCGATTGGAACCAACTGCTCCGTCAGAATAAGCAATATAAGCCTCTCATCACGGATATACCTAAGTTCCCTGAGGTGAAGCGTGATTTTGCGTTGCTTATAGATAAACAAGTGGAGTTTGCCGACTTGGCAAGGGCTGCCTTTGAGACGGAACGCAAGTACCTGAAGAATGTCTATCTGTTCGATGTCTATGAAGGCAAAACTCTTGAGTACGGCAAAAAGTCCTATGCTTTAAGTTTCATCTTGCAAGATACGGAAAACACCCTGCAAGACAAGCAGATTGAACAGATAATGACTCGCCTTAAGAATACATTTGAAACGAGATTCGGGGCGAAGTTGCGCTAATAGCCAAGTAGGGTAACAAAAAGAGGGATGACCAACACAAGGCCATCCCTCTTGTTATACATACCCTTTATTCTGTTACTGTTTCCTCACTCACAATAGCATCCGTTCCCGCTGCGGTGTCATCGGGAACAACCACCTCCTCCGCTACGGCTTCATCATGATGAAACAACGGGGACGGTAACTTCGCCCACGCAAGAAGATTGCACAGCCATAGCGCAACCACAACGATAACGATAGTCGCTACCGAGAGGCAAACTCGCTTCCACTTTGGCATACTCTTCTTCGCATAAGGGTCTTGCAGTTTCAGTTTGGGGAACTTGGCAGCATCCGTCAGTGTCGCACCAAAAAGAATACTAATGGTCGAAGATGCATTCACAGCCCAACCATTGGCATTGAGCAGTGGAGCAATATTACGCTTGCGTAGTTTGAACCATGCTATAATCATCGACGGTCCACTGATAATCAACATTAGTCCCAACAACGCAGCAAGTGGTGCCCATAGTCCTACAGCCACCAATCCTTTCACGCCCTGTCCAAGACTGGTCAGGAAACTGCCAATGTAGCCTATAGCCATACCAATGGCAGCAAAGATACCCGCAAACTTGGCAATGTCAAACGAGTCTTTCTTCTTCTGGTTTGCAGGGTTCGTCGTGTCCGCCGTGCTACTTTCTACTTTCTGGGTCACATTCGCAAACACTTTGCTTTCTTTGTCGGTTGCCGATTTGTTAATAAGGTTTATCACCCAGTCACAGAACTTCCTATAGGGACTCCAGAATGCCTGCCCGATGGAGATAGGGTTGTCTATAATCTTCACTACCTCAGCATCCCAATCGCGTCCCTGTCTGTCGTAAAAGAGCGCATTTTTGCCTACCTTTAGGTTGCGTATATCTCCAATAGTCATCGCCGCAACAATCTGCATCTTCTCTCCGGTCGATTGCAGTGTACAGTTGCAATAGATCAAAAACATCCCGCTGGCTGCTGCCTGTGCATCGTGTTTGCTCATGTCTGTAACTCGCATACACAGATGGCACGCACGCTGGTCAATGACCAATGTACCAACTTGGAAAATGGCAAGGGTGTCTTTGTCTCGAGAGTAGAAGTCTTGCAGCGTAACGAAGTTGTGTAGAATCGTTGCAAAATCCTTGTAAAGGTGCAGTAATTTGTCCACCTGATTAATGTTATTGGCCTCATCTGCCAATGCAATATCTTTCTCAACCAACTCCAACAGCGTGGTCTGTCGGTTGTCTTTCAGCAACGCTTTGATGGTCGCTTCACCTAACGCCTCCACACTGTTCCCTTGTTTGGCATTGAGCCAGGCAATATAAGGGGCTAACTTTTCACCTATGGCATTCCATTCTTCCTCTGTAATAACCTTTGCATCAGGAGTAAAAACAACCGAGCGTACCACATCAAACGGCTTTGCCCACGCAGGGTTGATAGGATAAGACAAGTTTATTTCCGCCTTCGCAGAGATACGGGCAATAGGATAGGAGGCTATCTCTGCTGTCTGCTGCGTCAGGTCTTCCCTGCTGATGGCCTCTATACGGGACACTTGTACATCAAGGGCAGTAGCACTGTCACTGAATGCCGCCAACTTGCAACGCACAAAGAAGTCTTTCACTTTCGCATCCAAAGCCTGATAAGCACTCAGCACTTCATCTGTCTTTTCGCCGAATGGCAATGCAACAACCTGCTCCCTCCAATCAATATATGCCTGCAAGTCTGCGTAGAAACTGTTTATCTGCTCTGTATTGACGCCCTGCACACCGCTTCGGTCCAAACTTCCTCCCGTAATGCTCACAATCGAGTTGATAATCTCTTTCAATGCCGCATCATCGGTAGTGTTCTCAGTAATAACCCCGTCACCATTGAACTTCGTCTTCGCAAATATCGCCATCGAGTCCTGCGTGTCCTGCAAGGTCAATATCCCGTCTTCTTTATTGAGGTTTTCTGCAATCTGCTTGGCGGACTGATAGATATGAAGACCCTCTTCCGTTTTCTGATTGATACCGTCCAACGCCAACTTGCCTTTGTTATGGAACAAGGTATCAGGGTCTTTCAGTACTTTACACAACCAGTTAGCCGTACTGATAACATCATTCACATGTATCTTACCGTCCGCATCCGCATCGGTGTACTGCAAACTCTTACTGTCTATCTCTAAACCGCTGATAGGGCAGGACAGTACTGTCCACATTTTCTGGTCCAACTCTGCAAGGTGCTTGATATCCTCACCTGTGTGGATATTAACGCGCGTCGTACCTCCTATATTCTGGAAGTCCCACTTGTGCTTATTGTTTTGTGCCATATTCTATATAGATATTTAGTTTATTTGATGATATTCATGTAACGAGAGGTTATCGCTCACAATCTTGATACTGCGCACTTGCTTGAAACCCATACCGCAGATAAACGCCAACTCCATGTCAAACACGCAATCCCGCTCTTGGCTCTGCAAAACAAAGTCTGTACTCGTAAAACACCGCGTATTACCTCCCAAATGAAAAACGGGTTCCGGATAGTCCACATTGGGATGATACAAACGACACTCTCCAATCTCCACCTGTGTACCGATGGCATAGTTTGCGGAACCGGCATAACCTATGTTTATTATCTCTGTATCAAGAGGAACAGAACGCAACCGTTCCATAATGTTTAAGGCTCCCACACCGCATTCAAGGATAGGAATATCGGGCAGCATTCTCTCTGCCATCTCTCTCTCTTTGCTTTCAGCCACTACAATTAGTTGTTTCATCTCTGTTGCTGTATTTTATCAGTTTAGTGTATTGTACATTTCTGTATCAAGTATTCTCTCGTCCCTCGTAGGATGTTTATATCCGTATATCCCTTTATACCCGCCACCGTTCCCATCTCCGTGAACTGCCACATCAAATGCATCCTGTTCGGCAACTGCCCTCCATACCTCGCAATCCAGAAATGATAGGGTAGTAACTGCTTGTGCTGCATAAAGAAATTGTTGTAGCAATGCTCATTCGTATAAATGATAGGTCTTGCACCATAGTATTTCTCTACTTTCTGCAACCAGCACAGAACCGAATCTGCATCGGGAAGACGGTTGTTATATATCTCTATGTCCAATATCGGCACCATATCTCCTCGTTGCAAGTTTGCCGTACGAATATAATTCTCTGCCTGCTTCCTCGCAGGAATGGTAGGCGAATAGAAATGATAGGCACCAAACAGAATATTCCGTTGTGCCGCACCCATTTTGTTGCGAACATAGAAATTATCCTGCGTCCTTACCCCTTCGGTCGCTTTCGCCACCACAAAGTCTATCTCACGACGCTTGCAACCTTCACGCTCCTCTCTGTATAGCCTCCGTTGTCGGTCATAATAAAAACAAACCTCATCCCACTCAATATACGATTGGTAATGCGATATATCTATACCGATAACCTCCGCCTCAGGAAGTTGTATATTCGGATTATTCGTGAACAATGCGTATAGGCGTTGCTTGAATTGAGGTAACTCTTCGCGTGTAGGCAACCATCCATAGTACCACATGAAAACAACGGCAAACAAGCATAGCAACACGATCGCTATCAGCGTCACATTCGCAATACGCAACAAACGCCTCCACAACGGAAGGGCTTGCTTCTTGCGCCGTCTGCGCTTCCGGCCACCTGTCGGACGAGAATGTGTCTGCTGTCTCCCCATAACAAACTACAAAGGTACAAGTTTTTTCTGTATAGACAAAGCCCTGAAAACAACACATCACAATCATACCCCAATCACTTTCTTTCCGCTGTCCCGTCCATCCTCATCCATTTTCCTCCTACTCATCGGACATTTTCTTACGCTTTCCCCTTCCTTTTCTCTCCTTTTGAATAACATTAGCCATTGAATAAGAATTGCTAAATAATATAAATCTGTCAGCCTTCCCAAAGCATCCTTTCTCCATTGCATATCAATGGAACTCCCATCCGTCATGCCCCGTCAATACTATGTATTTCGAAGGTTTTATATAGGACGAATATAGGATGAATATAGGATGAGTATAAGACGAATATAGGATGAGTATAGAAACACTATAGAAAAACACTGCCAAAACCAAGAAAAACAAGATATAAATTCTATGGGTATTTATTCCATACATCTGAATTATCTTTCATAAATTTTATACAAAAATCATGGTGTAACACTTGTCAGTTCTGACAAATCTTTCTAACTTTGCAGGTTGTACGCAAGTAAACAAATCTTGGTAATATATACATTATGTTAGATAATAAAGTCATCGCAGTCATAGGATTAGGCTATGTAGGTCTGCCGCTTGCCGTTGAATACGGCAAAAAATATCGGGTAATAGGATTTGATATCAACAAAGAACGAATTGCCGAACTCGAAAGAGGGGAAGACCATACACTCGAAGCAGACCTTATCGGCTTGAAACAAGCAAGAGACATCTTTGCAAACACAGGAAAAATAGGACTGACATTCTCATCTAATCCCGACGATCTGCGCCAGGTCGATATATATATCGTTACCGTACCGACACCCATCGACAAATTCAACAACCCGGACCTTACTCCGTTGCTCAAAGCATCTGAAACCATCGGAAAAACCCTCAACAAAGGAGACATTGTCATCTACGAATCCACCGTCTATCCCGGATGTACCGAAGAAGATTGTGTACCCGTACTCGAAAAATACTCAGGACTGAAATTCAACAAAGATTTTTTCTGCGGATATTCTCCCGAGCGTATCAATCCGGGCGACAAAGTAAATACACTAACCCAAATACGAAAAATCACATCAGGTTCTACACCCGAAATAGCCGACCTCGTTGATGCTCTCTACAACAGCATTCTTAACAACGGTACACATCGCGCCCCCAATATCAAAGTGGCAGAAGCAGCAAAAGCCGTCGAAAATTCACAAAGAGACCTTAATATCTCCTTTATGAATGAATTGGCACTGATATGTGACAAGGTCGGTATCGATACCAACGATGTAATAGAGGCGGCAGGTACAAAATGGAACTTCCTTAAATACCGCCCCGGTCTTGTAGGCGGACATTGTATATCCGTCGACCCATATTACCTTGCACACAGAGCAAGGGTATTGGGATATAATCCCGAAGTCATTCTTTCAGGAAGGCGTGTAAACAATAGCATTGCTAAATTCATTGCCGATAAAACACTGAAACTGATGATTCAAAAGGATTATAAAATCAAAGATGCTGATGTACTCCTGCTCGGTGTTACTTTCAAAGAGAATTGTCCCGATTGCCGTAATACCAAAGTATTCGATATTGTGAACGAACTGCAAGAGTTCGGGTGTAAAGTGGACATCTACGACCCTTGGGCATCCCCGCAAGTAGTCAGGAAAGAATATGGCAAAGACCTTATTCCTTCCATCGACCCTGACAAAAAATACAAGGCAATTATCGCCTGCGTTGCTCACAACCAATTCCAAACATTCGACTTCCTTAAATATAAACAACAGGGAACCATCATCTTCGATGTAAAGAACTTCATCGACCGTAACCTCGTCGATGCACGCCTCTAACAGATAGCATTTTGGCGGTTGAAATCGAGAATATAGGCAAGAAAGATGTACTATGGGGGTTCGCTGCAACCATAGTCACTGTAGGTGCGGGGGTTATATTTCTACCCTTCATCCTATACAAGATGTCCGCCGAAACAGTAGGCGTATGGAATGTCTTCATCACCATTTCATCGTTGGTTCTACTACTCGACTTCGGATTTCAACCCTCGTTCGCTCGAAACATAAGTTATATATTCTCAGGGGCTAAAAATCTCCAAAAAGAAGGAGTCGAAATACTCCTTAATGAGCAGAATGTCGATTACGGGTTACTCAAAACAACCATCAACGCCATGCGCAGGTTTTATAGATGGATGGCACTCGTAATTTTTCTATTGCTCACTACTTGCGGCACCGCATATATGTGCTTACTTATGCGAAAGTATTCCGGTGATAAAACCGATGCTCTTGTAGCGTGGATAATGCTTATCATTATCAGTTGCTATAACCTCTATACGATGTACTACGAGGCACTTCTAACAGGCAAAGGATACATCAAAAGGATGCAACAAATCAACATACTCGGACAATCGTGCTACATTATACTCGGAATCACTCTTATTTACTTCGACTTTGGTCTGACCGCCATTGTTGTATCGCAACTGCTTTCTATCGTCATTCGGAGGACACTCTACAGAAAAGTATTCTTCACCAAACAAATGAAGGAGAAACTGTCTGTCGCGCAAGAACTTGAAATCAAACCCATACTACAAGCCATCGTACCCAACGCAACCAAAATGGGACTCACAAACCTCGGTGGATTCATCATCACACGCTCTTCCATCCTTATTGGTTCGGCAGTCCTGCCTCTAACCGATATGGCTGCTTACGGGATAACATTTCAGGTGTTGCTCATACTCGCACGCTGTGGATCTATCGTATATACTTCCTACATACCCAAATTAGCACAATATCGGGTACAAAACGACTTGGCACACCTACGGCAAATCTATGCACACAGCATATTTTTCCTTATCGTAATCTTCATACTCGGCAGTGCTGCATTACTCTGCTTCGGCGATTGGGCGATACATTTCATAAAGAGCGATACACATTTCCTGTCATTCAATATGACTTTGGTGCTAATCATTACACAGTTTCTTGAAGCCAACCATAGCGTTGCTTCGGGCTTTATTCTTTCCGACAATAAAATTCCGTTCTTCATACCATCTCTCTTGTCCGCTGCTGCCACATTGGTCCTTATGATTATCTTCCTCTATTGTACACCACTCGGACTATGGAGCCTCATCCTTGCACCTGGCATTGCACAACTCGCCTACCAAAACTGGAAATGGCCTGCAGTAGTCATCAAAGAACTATACGCCGACAACAAAACAAACCCCATACAATAACAATCAACCATCCTATTTTATGACTGTTACACTCATAGCAGGAGCAAGACCTAATTTCATAAAGATTGCACCTATCATCCACGCTATCCAAAAGGCGCAACAAGAAGGCAAAAACATACAATATCGGTTGGTGCATACAGGGCAACACTACGATAAAAATATGTCCGATACTTTCTTCGACGAACTGCATATACCCGCTCCTGATACCAACTTGGGATGTGGAGGCGGATCACAAGCAGAGCAAACCGCACATATTATGATGGAATTCGAAAAGGACTTAATGCAACACCCTACCGACCTTCTACTCGTCGTCGGAGATGTTACATCCACAATGGCTTGCTCCATCGTAGCAAAAAAAATGTGTACACCTGTCTGCCATGTCGAAGCAGGAATACGAAGTGGTGATCTGACTATGCCTGAAGAGATAAACCGTATAGTAACAGACGCACTTGCCGACTTCTATTTCACTACCTCCGAGGTCGCCAATAGCAACCTCCGCCGTGCAGGAATAGACGATAGTCGTATCCACTTCGTAGGAAATGTAATGATCGATACTCTGCTCAAAAATAAACCTTTCTTCCGAAAAACTGACTTGTTCGATCAACTCCGCTTGCAAGACAAACACTACATCGTACTTACCTTGCACCGACCTGCAAATGTCGACGAAGCCAACAAGTTGAGTCTTACAATGAACGCCATAACACAGAATGTACAAGCAGAACCCGTCATCTTTCCTATTCACCCGCGAACGGCTAAGATATTCAATGAACTCAACATACATGCACCTAACTTGTATATCGTACAACCGTTAGGCTATCTGGAATTCAACTATCTTGTACAACACGCTCGTGCTGTCATCACCGATAGTGGAGGCATAACAGAAGAAACAACTGTCATGTCTATTCCATGCCTCACACTTCGGAACAACACCGAACGACCCGAGACATGTACTATCGGAACCAATGAACTAATAGGGACTGACCCTATGAACATCCAACCTGCCTTACAACAACTATATGCAGGGCAGTGGAAAACAGGCAACATACCACCTCTCTGGGACGGACATACTGCACAACGCATAGTAAACATCCTCCTCCAAAATTCATAAAAACCACCATCCTTATTCTCAAATAACCCCTCTGAATCTCTTGTAATGAAAGATTAATAGACATTTTAGTTATAAGAAATGCCTATTGAGTCTTACAATCAAAGATTTGAAGAGAACTTGACTGCTCCTTCGCTAAAAGTATGCGAACAGGATATAGAGTCCTGTTTATGAGAGTATGGGCATACTAAAAGGTATATAAAACCCATATAAAGGTCATAGGTGGTAAGGTAGTGCTATGGATGTGCTATGGATGTGGTATGGATATAAGTGGCTAATTAGTGGCTAATTTGTCCTATACTTTTCCTAATTATGAATTAAGGCAAGTTTAAGAGTATACACAAAAATACTACTATCGCAAGAGGGGAAAGGAGAATGTGATTGTGTATTTTACCGATGATTATTCCTCCCTGCAAAAAGGATGTATCGAAAATACGAATAACCTCCTCCGTAAATATATCCCTAAACAGGCTAACATCAATCGATTTGATGATGAATACATAAAGAAAATACAAAGGAAATGGCACTGAAGACCTTTAGAGAAATTGAACTTCTCTACACTGCAAGAGTGCTTCTTCGACCATTTCATCTAACTTTGCACCATAAATTGCATTCGTTATTGGACAGTACATCTCCCTACGGTCGTATATTCTTAATTGAATTTACCGAGTAATCTCTTGCATAGGTGCGGAATAATTTGTACTTTTGCAGAATGATAGGCGTGCGTATGCAGTGGGATATAGTAGGTGTCGGATTGATTATAAACTAATTAAGATACGATTATGAAAGAGATATTGTGGGCAATTATTGCCTTATTTGTGGCCTTTTTGTTGTTGAGCGTACGGATTATAGTGAAGCGAAATGGAGTATTCTCAAGTAAGCATATCTCACAGAGTAAGGCGATGCGCGATAGGGGAATAGGGTGCGCAACATCGCAAGATAGAGAGGCTCGTAAGGATGATGAAAAGAAGATAGATGTGAAGGAGTTGTAAGGATAACAGTCTGCTTTGCTGTTGGTTGTAGGATATTACGACTACCAACGCCTATCGGTTGTCGAAAGTAGGATAACAATAATTAGAATCTATAATAAAAAGAAAACCTATGAATAAAATTCAGATTTGTATCAATGTAGTCTTTGGAGTACTCATTGTCGTTTTGTCGGTATTGTTCTGCGTCTTTGGCGCTTGGAAGCGTCCTGTATGCGCCGTAGAAGAGACATCGTTGGCTGCAGCCGAGTCGGAGCGTTTGCCTGTTGCTTATATCAACATCGATAGCCTGCTGATGGATTATGTTTTCGCTCAGGAGGCAAATGAGAAACTGATGAGCAAACAAGAGGATGCCCGTCTTCAGTTGAATCAGAAGGCTCGTTCCTTGCAGAATGATATGGCAGAGTTCCAGCGCAAGTTGGACAATAATGCTTTCTTGAGTCGTGAGCGTGCCGAGAGTGAGGCTCAGCGTCTCCAGAAGCGTCAGCAAGACTTGCAGGACTTGGAGGCAAAACTGACTCAGGATATTATGTTGGAAAATCAGAACTTGAACCTTCAACTGCGTGATACCTTAGACAATTTCCTGAAAGTATTCAATGCAGATGGTCGTTATGAAATGATTTTATCGAACACGCAGAGTGATAATGTTTTGTTCTCGAAGCCGATATACGATATTACTCAAGAGGTTGTAGCCGCATTGAACGATCGTTATCCCAAGAAAAAGAAATAGACACTTTGTCCTTTCTTGCCAATCAGCAAACCATAAGTAGGTAATTATTACGCGTAGTCAGTGGCGACATATCATACTATACAAGCCTTATTGGCCTTATATCTTGGTCGATATATGTCTGCTTGTCCTCAGTTTCTTTGTCGTTCTGATGTGGTTCCCCCTTGCGACGCAGATACCCTTCCAAAAGTATGACTTGTTTGCATTGGTATTCGGTTGCACTTGGGTTGTGACCAACTATTTCACGCACCGATATATCAGGGTGAAATTCATGAAGGTGGGCAAAAGTTTTGTCCGCCTTCTTTCTGCGGCACTGTTGTGTTTCGGTTTCATGGAACTCTACATGCACTTCATTGTCGCCTACATGAATTATTCCGTTAATGTGCTGTTGTGTATCTGGTGTTCGATGTTGATGTTCAGTTCCTTCTTCCTGTTGCTCTCCCATGCCTATATCTATGCCTTGAACGAGGAACCTGATGTCCGTCAAACCGTAGACGGTGAGCATCATACGGTCTTATCTCCTCCTCACGAAATGCAGGACGAACAGCAACGAGAGACCTTGCGTGACAGTATCCGCACAAGTAGTTCAAAGGAGGTTCTGCAATGGTTAGAGACCCATGTTCCTTTGTACTCGTCGAACACAACGACTCTTCGCACGGCGGAACTCTATAACTTGCAGCGTCTTCGCCCTTACCGATACGATACAATAGTGAATTTTATGCCTCTGAATCAGATTAGGGGTATCAATAAGATGTTTGGCGTAATTGGCGACAAGTTGCCGGACAACGGGCATTTTGTTTGTTGCTTCGAGTCGCAAGGAACCACCCAAAAGAAGATATTACACTCTCATCCTCCTGTCATTAGTTGGTTCTACTATGGCGTTTACTTCTTCTATAAGCGTGTCTTGCCGAAATTATTCCTGACCTCTCGTTTTTACTTCGACCTCACAGAGGGCAAGAATCGAGTCTTAAGTCGGGCAGAGGTGCTTGGGCGTCTGTATTACTGTGGCTTCAAGGTGGTGAATGTACAGAAGGTACAAGACATGCTTTTTGTGGAGGCTGAGCGTGTGTTCCGTCCTCAGACGATACAGCGTAAGGTGTACGGTCTGTTGGTGAAACTCAAGAGGATAGGGAAGAACGGCAAGCAGTTCAATGTCTATAAGTTCCGCACGATGCATCCTTACTCGGAGTATCTGCAGCGGTATATCTACGAGACTTACGGCCTACGGGAAGGGGGGAAACTCAATCACGATATCCGTATCACGACTATAGGACGCTTTATGCGCAAGTATTGGATCGACGAGTTGCCAATGTTCATCAACCTCCTTCGTGGCGACATGAAACTTGTTGGCGTGCGTCCGTTGTCGAAGCAGTACTTTTCCCTCTATTCTCCTGAATTGCAGCAACAACGCATACGCCACAAACCCGGTCTCTTGCCGCCGTTCTATGCCGATATGCCCAAGACGCTCGAGGAAATACAGGCGTCAGAAGCGCACTACCTGACTCGTTGCGAGACAAAAGGAACCTTTCTGACAGACTTTGTGTATTTCTGGAAGATACTCTACACCATACTGTTTAAGCATGCGCGTTCGCATTAAATACTCACTCCTATGAAGCAACGATTCTCTCTCCTCCTGCTCCTTGTCATCTTCGGTTCCTCCGCCTTTCTCTCTGCGCAGAACATCCCTGTCAGTATGGAATATACGCAATTATATTCCTTTTTGGATGAGTTGGCGTCCGAACACATCATCCATCTCAACTCCGCCATTCAGCCCTATTCCCGTAAGGATGTCGCCAAGTGGTTGCAAGAGGCTCAGCGTGCCGATTCCTTGTTGTCGAAGCGGAAGAAAAAAGAGTTGTCGTTCTATCTTAACGAGTTTGCTCTGGAGTGTGACACAGTCCCCGACAACTGGGTCGAATGGACCAACCGTAAGACTTTCAACCTCAGTCTTGCCCAGCCCTCTTTCCATTATATAACGAACGATAAGAAGTTCAAAATGAGTATCAAACCCATTCTTGGTATGGACATCTACGCAAGCAAGAAAGGGGGGATTATCAAGCGTTGGTGGGGTGCCGAGTTCAATATGGACATCGTAAACCATGTATCCGTTTGGGGTAGCCTTCGGGATATTTCGTGGAACGGAAAACGAATGTTGAGCGATAAGTATTACAACGATGGCTATGGCACTTATTCTAAGATTGAAGGGGCGAAACTGACCAAGCCCGATTATTTGAACAACCTGTCGGGTGTGCAGTACAAAGAGGCTTCCTATGGTGCCGATTTCTCCGACTCTAAAGGTGGCATATCGCTTTATTCGTGGTGGGGCAGTATCAGTCTGCAGCGGGAACGAATCAAATGGGGAGATGCCTATCATTGTTCGAACATCTTGTCAGGACATAACCCTGCCGTTCCTATGCTCACGCTCAACCTGAAACCCGTCCGTTGGTTCGAGTTCAATTATTTTCATGCGTGGCTCGTTAGCAATGTCTTGGACACTGCCTACACCTACACAGAGAACTACGGAGAAGGGGTATTGAAGAAATGGCCTCGTCCCGCATCGAAGTACATGGCTGCCAATATGTTTACCTTTAGCCCTATCCGGCAGTTGTCTTTCTCCTTCGGTAACTCTATCATCTATGCCGAGCAGAATGTGCAGGCTGCATACTTCATCCCTGTGGCTTTCTACAAATCTTTAGACCACCTCCTCACTAAGGGTATGCGTACCGAGAACCAGAACTCGCAGGTCTTCTTCACAATCAATACGCGCAATCTCAAGTATGTCAACTTCTACGCTTCGGTCTTTGTAGATGAGATTAAGTTCTCGCGTTTCAAGAAGAGTAATGCCGAAAACAATCCCATTTCCTATCTCTTGGGCTTCAATCTCAGTATCTGGGACTTGTCCTTGAAGGGTGAGTTCATGCGCTCGTACATTGCCACTTATACCCACTCGATTGATGTGTTGGGTTACACTTCTAATTCCTACAATATGGGGCATTATATGGGCGATAACGCACAGAATATCTATGCAGAGTTGTCCTATCGCCCCGTCAGAGGATTGTCATTGTCATTGTCATACACCAACGATACCAAGTACAATACCTACGACTATGTGCGCTCGAACATATCCCAAATCATTGCGCAGAAGCCGTTTGGACAGCGTACTTATCAGAACGATACCTTCACTTTCCACACTGTTTACGAGATCTTTAACAACTGCTATGCGGTGCTTGACTTCTCCTATAACAATGCACGGGGATTTGCACCCACAACCGAGCGTATCGAAGGCGAAGACCGTGGCGGCTACGATGCTTCAGGCAAAGCGATTGTCTTGGAAGGTGAAGCACTGCAACAGTACTACCTCAACAAGTTCGCACCGTTGTACTTACAGGGAAAGAACTTCACCTTTATGTGCGGCTTGAGTTTCAATTTCTGATTGCCGGCAGAGTGGGGTGGAGCAACTCCTGCTTACTATTCCGATTGTTAAATATCTTAAAAGCCCTTATTGGGACTTACCCCTCGAAATCGTCAGTAAATAAAGGGAATTACAAAGGATTTATATAGATTCTATATAGGATGAATATAGGACGAATATAGGATGAATATAGGAAGAACCTTCCAACCATATACAAGCCATATAATATCAATTATACAAAATCATACAATCTCCCAAACATCTTTAATACTACTTCCTCCGCTATAACAATAGCGGATAGCAATTGCCAATACCTTCTCAAGTAGATATATAACAAACGAGCAGACCACGAATAGTCTGCTCGTTTGTTATATAGGATAGTGTATTAACTATCCGAAGTTGTCGAAACGAATCATATCGTCCTCTACACCCAACGAATGGAGTAGGTCAAGCACAGTCTTTGCCATCATTGGAGGACCGCAGAGGTAATATTCCACATCCTCTGGGGCTTCGTGCTGCTTCAGATAAGTATCGCCCATAACGGGGGCAATAAAGCCCGGAGTATACTTCACACCTAATGCGTCCGCCTTTGGATCGGGACGATCAAGTGCCAGATGGAAATGGAAATTAGGATACTCTTTTTCCAACTCAAGGAAATCATCCATGAAGAACACTTCATCAATAGCACGCGCACCATAGAAGTAGTGCATCTCACGGTCACGGGTATGTAGTGTCTTTAGCATGTGCATAATCTGCGCACGAAGCGGAGCCATACCTGCTCCACCACCTACCCAAATCATCTCGCGCTTACTGTCGAATACTGGATGGAACTCACCGTAAGGACCGGACATCGTTACTTTATCGCCGGGCTTAAGTGAGAAGATATAGGTTGATGCAATACCGCAAGGAAAATCTTGGAACTCAGGTCCGTTCGGGCATTGTTCTTTAGGCTTAAAAGGTGGCGTAGCAATACGAACCGTCAAAGTAATAATATCGCCCTCGTCAGGATAGTTAGCCATAGAGTATGCACGGACGGTAGGTTCGTTATTCACTTGATGAAGGTTGAACAAACCGAACTTCTCCCACGATGGTACATACAAGTCACCTATCAACGAACGATCAAAATCTTTGTAGTAGATGTCGTATGTGGGGATATTGATCTGGGCGTATGAACCCGGTATGAAATCCATATGCTCGCCTTTAGGTAGTGCCACCTTGAACTCTTTGATGAAGGTTGCCACATTCTTGTTGGAAATAACGGTGCATTCCCATTCTTTAACACCTAATACAGACTCGCTCACTTTCATCTGCATATTCTCTTTAACCTTCACTTGACAACCTAAACGCCAGTGTTCTTTCTGCTGCTTACGAGTAAAATGCACTGTTTCTGTGGGAAGTATCTCTCCACCGCCATCAAGTACTTGGCATTTGCATTGACCACATGAACCTTTACCTCCGCAAGCCGAAGGAAGATGCACACCTGCTTCACCAAGGGTAGAGAGCAATGTACCACCGGCAGGTACCTTGTACTCTTTATCACCATTAATCGTAATTGTCACATCCCCTGATGCTACCAAGTATTTCTTGGCTACCAACAAGATGATGACCAATAGCAGTATTACGCCCAAGAAGACGCCAACTGCCCAAAGAATTGCTATTATATTCATATTCTTATATATTAAGACCGGAGAAACACATGAACGCCATTGCCATAAGACCGGCAGTAATAAAGATAATACCCATACCTTGTAAAGGTTTAGGGATGTCGCTATATTCCAACTTCTCGCGAATACCGGCCATACATACAATTGCAAGCATCCATCCTAATCCTGAACCCAAAGCAAATGCAAAGGCATCACCTAAATTGGCAATGGCTTTGGTATTGGAAGGGTCAAGCAGAATACGCTGTTGCATAAAGAGCGAACCACCCATAATCGCACAGTTAACGGCTATCAACGGTAGGAATATACCAAGCGAAGAGTAGAGTGAAGGAGAGTACTTCTCCACAATCATCTCCACCAATTGTGTGATAGCAGCAATAACGGCAATGAAAAGAATAAAGGACAAGTAACCTAATCCGAGCGGATTAAGCACATATACTTGCAGTAGATAATTGACTGGTAGAGTCAACACTTGTACAAAGGTAACGGCTACACCTAAACCGGCACTCGTCTTAACATCTTTCGATACGGCCAAGTAGGAACACATACCAAGGAAGTATGCGAAAATCATATTGTCCGCAAAGATAGAGCGAACAAATAAACTAAGAGCATGTTCCATATTACTTCTCCTCCTTATTTAATGAGCGGTGTGCCCAGATAATACAACCTACAAGAATCAGTGCCATTGCAGGCATCATCATCATACCGCAATTCTCATAGTAGCCGCCATTTGCAACATACCAACTCTCTGGGATAACACTATAACCGAGCAGTGTACCGGAACCGAGCAACTCACGAATAAAAGCGACAATAACTAAAATAATAGCATAACCAAAGCCATTACCAAGTCCGTCTAACAACGAATCTTTCACATTATTAGTCATGGCAAATGCTTCAAGACGCCCCATCAAAATACAGTTGGTAATAATAAGTCCGACATAGACACTTAACTGCATCGCTACATCATAAGCAAATGCTTTCAGTATCTCACTGACAAGCGTTACCAAAGCGGCTACAACTACCAATTGCACGATAATACGAATACGCATAGGGATTGTCTTGCGCATAAGTGCTATAACGACATTCGATAACGCTACAATAATGGTTACAGCAATCCCCATCACCAATGCAGGCTTGAGTTGTACAGTAACCGCCAAAGAAGAGCAGATACCTAATATCTGGACGACAACAGGATTGTCCTTATTCAAAGGACCTAAAAAGACCTCTTTTGTTTTTTGTGATAGAGCCATAGTTATTTAACAGTTTGTGCAACTTCGTTGTTCTCAAGAGACTCCTCATTGGGAACAACATCGTTGTTAGTTTGATTCATATTCAGAAACTCGGCGTATTCAGCAAGGTTGTTGCGGAGCATATCGCTCACTCCTGTACAGGTAATCGTTGCACCTGATAGAGCATCAACTTGCTCTTGTCCATCTGCTATCTTACCTGCCTTCATCACAGCCACTGAACGCACCTCACCTGCAGCATTGCGAATGTGCTTACCATTGAATTGATTACGGAACTTGGCGGTAACAATATCAGCACCTAAACCTGGCGTCTCGCTCTCATGATTGAAGTTGATACCGAAGATAGTGTTCTTGTCATCGTCTAATGCCAAATACCCGCCTATACCTCCCCACAAACCTGTACCTTTGAGTTCAAATACATATTTAGTCTTGCCATCAAGGGTTGCTATATAAACAGGGAGTTTATTCTCTCCCACATAGATAGTATCGTTCACCAACGAGAGGTACATCTGTGCAGGATCTGTATTGGAATAGTCTTGGTTGAGTGCCACCAAAATCTGCTTCTGCTTATCGAGCAAAGCATTGGCTTGCTGGCGTGGACTAAGCAATTGACTTGCCAAAGCGAGTAACACTGCCACAATGACTACAACTACAATAGAATACACAATAGTGTAAACATTACTATTCGTGTCGAAACATTTATTCTTCTGTTCTACAAAAACACCTCTCTGATGACATTGCGGACACTCATCAGGCGCATTATCTCCTATATGGACATAGCCACACACGGAACATACATATTTCTTCTGTGCCATAATCTCTTATTAATTTTTAACGCGTTTAGCACGACGATTGATATTCACTTGTACAACACACCAGTCGATGAGGGGTGCAAAAGCGTTCATCAGCAAGATGGCGAGCATCATACCCTCTGGATAACCAGGGTTGAGTACACGGATAACCACTGCCATAAAGCCAATGAGGAAACCATAGATCCATTTGCCGCATTCCGTACGGGCAGAAGTAACAGGGTCGGTTGCCATAAAGACTGCTCCAAAAGCAAAACCACCGGTCACAAGGTGCATATACCACGGGAAATGTGCTGCCGCCGTATCCGGACCGCATACATTAAAAATCCATGCGGTTAAAGCACCCCCCAAGAATATACTAAGCATCGTCTTCCACGAAGCCACACCTGTGGAGAGTAGCAACAATGCACCGAGCAGAATCGCCCAGCAGCAAGTTTCTCCTACCGACCCCGGTATGAGTCCGTTGAATGCCGTCCAAAAATCCACAGGGATGAGGTTGGTTTCGGTTGTTGTGGCAATTTGCGTGAGGGGGGTTGCTCCCGAGAAACCATCTACGATAGTCTTGCCGCTATCCCAACCCCAAGTGCCGCCTTCGCGTACAAAGGCATGGTCGCCTGTCATGTGGGTCGGGTATGCAAAGAACAGGAATGCACGCGTGATAAGTGCTACATTGAAGATGTTATACCCCGTGCCGCCGAATATCTCTTTGGCGAAGATAACGGCAAATGCCGTAGCAATAGCCACCATCCATAGCGGAGTGTTGATAGGCAATACGAGCGGGAGAATAATACCCGTTACAAGAAAGCCCTCTTGAATCTCTTCGTGCTTCCACTGTGCTACGGTGAACTCTATGCCCAGACCTACGGCGTAGGTGACAATGATATAGGGCAACACGGCTAACAGACCAAAGCCAAAAGCTTTCCACCACAAGGCACAAGTCATCGCTCCGCGAACCAATTCGCCGGTCGCGAGCAGGTGCTGGTAACCCACATTGAACATACCGAACAGCATGGCAGGCACGAGTGCCAATACCACAATAATCATGGTTCGTTTGGAGTCGGAACCATCGTGAATCTGTGTGCCTATGCGTTTGGAAGTTGTATTCGGCGTGAACAGGAATGTGTCGAAACCATCGAACACCGAATGCAATGCATGCAACTTGCCCCTTTCCTCAAAGGACGGGCGAAGTTTCTCCATTATATTATATAATCCCTTAAACATCACTCAATCTCCTTTTTTAGGTTATCCAATGCAGTTCTTACGATGGCTTGCAACGGCATCTTGCTGGTGCAGACATATTCGCAGAGTGCGAAGTCTTCGGGGGCTACCTCGTAGGCTCCGAGTGCTTCCATTTTGTCGATATTGCCGGCAATCATCGCCTTAATCAAGTATTCGGGATAGATATCCATTGGGAATACCTTGTCGTACTCACCGCTGACGATAATGGCACGGCGACCACCTTTAAGGCGAGCGTCCCATTTATATTCTTTCTTTCCGAATAACCATCTTGTTACTTTACAATCAAAGATTTTCGCAGGGTCTGTATGATTTGCATTATACTCGTTGAAGCGAGGCATAAGCCAACCCATAAACTCGTGATTGTTTGAGCCATTGTCTATGACAGAAATCTGGTTGCAATAGGCATCGATTGTCTCTTCTGGAAGTGTTTGATGCCCAGAAAGGAGATTTCCATTTACATAACGAAGGGGTATATCGTTATACACATTGCATTTAACGACTGCACTAACAGGCATACCTGGTAATACACGATAGTATCGTGGGTTGACTACTTGTGGACCAGTGAGCGCAACTAATCGCTGCATATCTACAATTCCCTTTGTAAACAAATGACCAATGATACTTAGGTCTTGGATATTGATTGTCCATACCGTTTCTCCTTTGTTAACAGGTGCGATATGGTTGATTTGTACACCAATGTTACCTGCAGGGTGGGAACCAAAGACTTCATACTGTGTACAGTCTTTCAGTTCACGGAACTCTATTGCTTTATCACCTCCACGAATACCGATATAGACTGTTGCAATTTTGCTCAGTGCAGATATGGCTGCCTGTAGGTCGGTTGTGTGTCCCTTCAGCACCCACTCATAGTTTGGTGCGCATGGTGCTGTGTCGAAAGTGGAGATAAAAATGGCTTTAGGTGTTTTGTTCGGCATAGCAATACAGTCGTAAGGTCTTTGCTTGATGAAACACCATAACCCAGTTTCCAACAATGCTGATTTAATATCTTCTGCAGATAGTTGCGCTAAATCGTAGGCGAACTGCTTATAGACAATCTGGTTATCAGCCTGAATGTCTATAGACATAATCTTTCTGCGTTCTCCTCTGTTTACTGCAATGACCTTTCCCGAAACGGGAGATATGAAATTCATTTCGGTAAACTGCTTGTCGTGGAATAAAGGAGTTCCTGCTAGAACAGGTTCACCCTCTTTCACTACTAACTTTGGCGTAATACCTGCAAACTGATCCGGAACAATGGAATATACATCAGGGCGGCATATACTGCCGATTTCTTCAGCAGCAGTCCCCGATACCGCAATGTCCAAACCTTTTTTCAGTTTGATTACTTTGTTCATATTGGGAGTTGTTTATAAGTTATTTAGTTTTACCTTGTTTCGCTATATATAATGCTGTAATAATCAGTTCTATGCGAATAAATTTAACCTTACACACATCAAGGCACAAAGGTATAATATTTTTTCCGGTTATTAAAGAATTATTTCTATTATTTTTGTGTGATAATTTCAATAAAGTGACTTTTTTACATAAAAGAGAGTATCACTATTCATGTTTATAGGATAGTGATACTCCCATCATGTGTATTTATTGTTGTATAGGATGAAGGTGCTATCGAATCATTTATAGTGTTTCATCGTGATTGGTTTTTTGCAGTTCTTCCATTGCTCGTTTGAGTTGTTCATCGAAGCGCAGGAAATAAGCGTATTCGCCTTGTTGATAGTAGTAGCGTTGTACGATTTCTCTTCCAAGCATTTGTTTGATATCTGTTTTGTTGCGGCTGAATGCGTCTTGCCAATTACCAGATAACTTGTTTTTTATCTCCATCAATTGTTCGATGGTTTCATTACTTATGTCTTCGTGTTTTGCGAGATCGATTAGTTTGTCGAGGCTCTTTTCTGTTTCACTGTTGTATTGAAAATTTCTCTCTGTGATAAATTGTTTGAAACTATCGAGTATCTCATCTGTTATATTGAAGTCAGCAGGCAATGCAATCGTATCGTGTGTAGAGCGATAGAGGGTGGCGTAATCGAAAAAGAGGTTTTGTGCATAGAGGGAGTAGGTTATATTCATTTTTGATGAGTCTTGCAAGATAATATCGGGTATGATACCTCCTCCGTCGCGTACTACTTTGCCCTTCTTGGTATAGAAGATATGGCTTGTACTATCATTGCTATTTTTTTTGTTATTCTTGTTGCGGTTCCTGTAGTCAATTGCTTGTATGCATCGTCCAGATGGAATATAATATTTGGCAGTGGTTACTTTGAGGTGTCCATTATAAGTGATTGGGCGAACTGTTTGTACTAATCCCTTACCGAATGTCTTTTCTCCAATGAGTGTGGCTCTATCGAGGTCCTGCAATGCTCCTGCCACTATTTCGGCGGCGGAGGCAGTATTGCCGTCTACAATAATGAGCAACGGCATATTAGGATACTTGGGAGCAATAGGGGTTTTGTATGTTCTGTTGGAGGATGCTATTTTACCTTTGGTTGATACGACTTCTGTCCCTTTTTCGACAAAAAGAGCAAGCAGTTTGACTGCTTCATCGATGAGTCCTCCTCCATTGCTTCTTAAATCTATGATGAGCGATTGTATGTGGTTGTTATCCACTAAATTGTCCAATGTTTGTGCAAACAGTGTTGCAGAGTTTTCGGTGAATTCAGTAAAGGCGATGAATCCTGTATTGTTGTCTAAAGCAGCGGAGTAGGCTATTGGGCTTATCTTTACTTCTTCGCGTTCGAAACTACGCACTATAGGTTTAGTAACCCCGTCCCGTTGTAGTTTGAGCGTTACTACACTTTTGGGGGTTCCTCGAAGTAAGGATGATACTTCGGCGGTGGTCATTCCAATCACATTGGTTCCATCGACCTCTATTATTCTGTCGCCTGCTCTTACATCGTTCTTTTGTGCAGGTTTTCCCTCGTAAGGTTCGGATATCCATACTGTATCTCCGCGTTGCATAATTATTGCGCCTATACCTCCATACTTGCCTGTAGTCATAAACTTTAGGTTATTGGTTTTGTCTTCAGGTATATAGACTGTGTATGGATCTACTTGGCGTAGCATTTGGTTGATGGCAGTTTCTGTCATCTGTTCGTAGTTGAGCGTGTCGGCATAGTTGATATCCAATTGTCGCATCACATCGTTATAGATACTCATTGATTTATCGATGCGTGTTGTAGTATTCTGCGCCGATAGAGTAGAGGATAGTAGGAGTATTAATACGGGTAGTAAGATATTTTTTTTCATTATTTATGAGGGATATATGGTGTTATGTCTTTGCCGTGTGCATACAAATCGCGTACCAGTGTGGAGGAAATATGAGCGTATTGCGGTCGTGTGTAGAGTAATACTGTTTCGATGTTCCCGAGTTCTTTGTTGGCTTCTGCCATATTGCGCTCATATTCGAAGTCCTCGACACATCGCACGCCCCTTAGTATAAACTCTGCTTTTTGTTGCCGTGCGAAATCTATTGTCAAGCAATTGTATATTTTGACTTTTACTCTTGGTTCGCTTGCAAAGGCTTTGCTGATTGTTTCGAGTCGTTGTTCTTCGGTAAAGAGCGGTTGTTTGACGCTGTTGCTTCCAATACCTATAATAATTTGGTCGAATACAGTCAATGCACGGCACACTATATCGTAGTGTCCTATTGTAAAGGGGTCGAATGAACCCGGAAAGATTGCAGTTTTCATTGTCTTATTGTTGTTTGAGGTAGTTGATTAGCGGGTTGGCGTACATTTCGAGGATTTTCTCTTGTAGAAATGCTTTGTCGGGTGTTATGTCGGTGATACGCTCTATCTGTTTGTTAATATAATTCATGAACGCATCTTGTTCCTCCGTAGTGTATTCCTGTGTAAACCGGTTGGTGTTCAGATAGGCGTCGTACGCTATACGATTGGTGTTGAATATATGATAGTGTTTGTGTATATGCTTATCGATAAGCAGTGCCACCTTGTCTATTTGTTCGTTGCGTATTTCACTTTGTCGGATGGTTTCTGCCAGTTCGGTGTTAATAGAGGGTGTGATATGGAAGTTTATCTTTCCTTTCCAACCCATTATGCCTGTCTTCATACTCAACAGGTCGTCGGCTTTAGTTTTTTGGTAGATTCCCTTATCGCGTTTGATTTGCATTTCTCTTGCTTTGAGATAGTCGCAGGGATCATATTCGTAGGAGAGTGATACGGGTGTGATATTGAGTTTTTCCAATCGTTCCTGCAGCGTTCCTTCTCCTGCCATAGTGAGCATTTTGAGCACTGCAGGTTGTGTGTGGTCGTTACCATCTTTTGCCCGTCCTTCCCGTTGTGCGAGCCATACATTGTGGTGCAGGTCGGTTATGATATGCAGGATGTAGGCACTTAATAGTGATGAGTTGGTGAGTATCTGCCGAGGATTACCGCCTCTTATGACACTGAAGGCTTTGTTAGCGCGTACAAAGTCTTCTATCCAAGATTGAGCATATAGGTTAGTGCCTATTCCTATGTATATCCTTTCGCCTGTGTGTTGTTTGTATATGAATGACAAGAAAGCGGAATCGAGTATGATATCTCTGTGGTTCGTTAGAAAAAGAGCCGGGCGTGCTGTAGATGTGTTGTTTAGTCCGACGAGTGTAAGTCCCGCAGTGGTTCGTTGTTGAATCTTGTCGAGTAACGGCAATACGATTGTTTGGTCGAGTTGATTGATGTTGTGGGTATGTTGTAGGGCATAGATGATGTTCTGTGTGCTGAACTGTTCGGAGTTCGTAATTTTCCCGATAGAGGATAGAACCTGCAAGAATGACTCGTCTTGTGCTACACGATTCAGCACTTCTTGTAGGTCGTTGTCTTCATAAGCGCGGATACTATTAAAATCTTGATTCATATATTTGTTTTATTTCGCATTCGATGATACATTCAGTACCTGATTGTTGGCTTATAATTTGCGTGTCGGTTTCTTTTATGAGGCGCATGATATTGTTCATCTGCTCATAAGGGAATGTAATGGTTTTGCGTACCGTTACATCCTTTTCGATGACAGTAGCGTTGTTCAGAGCATTTGCCGTAGCCGTTTTATAGGCGATGGTCAGTCCTCCTGTGCCGAGTAGTATGCCTCCGAAATACCGGACGACAATGACCAATATGTTGGTTAGTTCATAGGAGTTGATTTGTCCCAAGATAGGTCTTCCTGCAGTGCCCGAAGGTTCTCCGTCGTCGTTTGCTCTCCAATTATCTTTATCAACGCCAAGCATATAAGCATAGCAAATATGTCGTGCGTCGTGGTATTTTCGTTTGTAAGTATTTAACTGCTCCTGCACTTGTTCGATGTTATAGACCGGTATGGCAAAGGAAAGGAATTTGCTGCCTTTGTCTTTGTAGAGTCCTTCAGCGAGTGTGGTTATTGTTCGAAAGGTGTTGGGCATGAGTGTTATTCTACTTATACGAATTGCTTTGCAAAGGTAGGATTTTTTTATGGAACAGACAAATGGTTTGTGAGAGTGGGGTATGCTTTTTATGGCACTTCGTGCCGTTGGTTTTAGTTGATTGTTGGAAGTGTGTTCTTTATTTCTTTTGGGTTGAGTGGATTGAGTTGAGGGTTTTTAGTTGATGAGTTGAGGAGTTTAGATGTTTAGGTGTAGTTTAATTGGTTGAAAGGGTTAGTTGGGTTTAACGGGAACATATTGTTTGTTCATTGAAGTTGAGTCGAGAGCCATAGCACGATGTTCTTCATTTCTTTTGCTTGAACAAAAGAAACGAAGCAAAGAAAATTCATCGGCTGTGTGTCGGGCGTTGCCA
>CAVEFV010000023.1:0-30031 GCA_963615025.1 Firmicutes bacterium CAG:95
GGTAGGGTAGTGGTAGGATAGTGGTAGGGTAGCAGTAGGGCGATCGTCCTTATATCAGTCTTATATAAACAGGGGAATATAAAGTATTCAATCGCCAATAGAAGAACCTCTTTTGGGGGTTCCACTTTATATATAAAACCCATATAAAAGTCATAGGTGGTAAGGTAGTGCTATGGATGTGCTAAGGATGTGGTATGGATATAAGTGGCTAATTAGTGGCTAATTAGTGGCTAATTCACCCCCACATTTGTTCGATAGTTGCTCGATGTGCTTCACACACATTGTATCGTGCAAAATCTATCGAATATCTTGTGCGTTACATCCTCTGTGAACCGAATTATGAGGAGCAGAAAGGAAGGCGGAAGCGGTGAGGGTGGCAAAGCACAAACCCGTTGGCGGAATGAGATTGGCAGATTCCGTCAACGGGTTTGAGAGTACAGAATATCGCCGACAAGCGGGTTCTTATAGGCAGAACAGAAGCAAGTATCAGCGCACGAGCAGTTTGGCGTTGGCGGTGTAGTTGCCTGCACGGAGCAGGACGACATACATTCCGGAGGGCAAAGATGCCGTGTTGAAAGGTTGATAATACAGCACCCCATTGGTGGCAGCAGGGAGCGGCAGAGAATAAGTGCACTGTCCGTTAATGGAATAGACGGACAACTCGACCTTGCCATCGGAAGGAACACTATAGCGCAGTATGAGTTCGTCGGCATTGTTTCCATGCATCACCTGCAGTCCTCCATTGGCATCGGGTGAAATGATTTGCTGGGTTGCCGTGTTTATCTCCTCCCCTACAGGCAATTCGTAAGGTCCGAGGTCGCGTCCTTCGCCATAGATTGACTGCTGCAGGAAAGGATAATCCGCATAGACCTCCGCCAATCGGGCAGTATATGCCGTGTTTGGGACAACCCCTGCATCTATCAGCAGGCTTTGCGGGTTAAGCCGTGCAAAGCGTGTCGGCATAGAGCCGTCGGCGCGTCGCGGTGCGAGGGCATCCTCTTCGCTAAGGCTCTGATAATCGTCGCGACTGAAGTTGCGCACCAGATTGTTGGACCATGCATTCTTGGAGGGCAAAGTGATGATTGCGTTGTGGTCGTCGTCGCCTACACATATCTCTTGTCTGCCAAAGCATACATTGTTGATAAAGTGTGTATTGGCATCGCTACCTCCTGATTCGAACATATAATCGTAGCCATTGTCGAAAGCCAGGCAGTTGATTAGTACATGTCCGCCCTGATGACTGTTGCAATCGAAGCCTTTCACGGAGCCGGACTTGTTGCAGCCGAAAGCCACGCAATTATAGGCATAGTGGATGCCTTTGCTGTTACCGCCTGTGCCATTTCCTCCGAGTTTGATACCATTGCCATTGCCGGAGAAGGAGGCACTTGTGTCCAAGTAGTCTTTGACCCAAAGGTGGTCGGAAGCCACGCCCGACATCCATGCCCAACACTCCACCAAGACGACATCGTAGTCGGTCTCGAACAAATCCCAAGCATCGTCCGAGTTGCGCCAAGCACGGCATCGTATAAAGCGATTACCTTTCCCATTGTGCATTTTGCAAGCAAAGCCATCGGCGTCGGAGCCATAGTTCGCATCGCAGTCGCAGTTGTGGTGGGAGTCGCAGTCGATAATGTCGTTGTAGGCGCAGTGTGTGCCATCGTTTTCGTTGCCGAAGCCTGAATCGGAGAACTTGTGTCCAAAGCCCAACTGAATACCGGAATCGAGATTGTAGCAGAACTCGCAGCGTTCGACACGGTTGTAGGAGCCTTCCAATTTGATGGCGTTGTCGGCAGCGTGCATAATGTGCAGTCCGAACAATATCCAGTGGTCGCCGGTGAGATGGATACCACGGTCGCCTACATTTTTCGTGCTGCGGTTGCAGTCGAGGAGTTGCTGTTCGAAGTCGAAGACAGGTACCTCTGCTTCGTAAGACGAGATGACGATGGGTTGGTCTGCCGTACCTGACTGAACGAGGCGAATGGTCAGTTTGGAGTCTATTCCCCGCCACGACATTTTGTAACGACCACCCCGACAAAAAATCACATCGCCTGCCTGAGCGACACTTACCGCCTTGCCGAGATTGTACCAGGGTTGTTCGAACGATCCGTTGCCCGTTGCATCGTTTCCTTCTGGGGAAATGTAATAGGTATTGTGCGAGGCTACAAATGTCGGGCGTTCGAAATCAGGGTCGGGTTCCACAGGTACAACCATTCCACCGTCACCGCTATCGTCAGCCGATGGCGTTTGCACTATTTTGAAATCGTCCACAAAACTATTGCTTTGCAGTCCGATAAGGCGGATGCGTACTTGCTTTTCGTTGTCCAGTCCCAATGATTTAGAATAGGATGAAAAGGCGGAAGCGGAACTCTTTATGAGCAGCGTGTCGATGGGTTGCCAGTCGGCATTACCTATTTGGTAAGCAATAGCGATACGCTTGTTGCTGCCACCGGAGCGGTAGGCAAAAGAGAAAGACCTGACACTGTCGGTAGCAGGGGAAATCATATACGCCCCATCGGAAGAGAACTTGATGGCCGCAATACCGTTGCTTGTGTTGGATTGTGCGCCTTTGCCGAAAGTCCATTCACCGCTTGGGAGGGTTACTTGGGTTTCGGTTGTCCATGTACCATTGGCAGAGTTGAAATCTTCGGTTATATCGGCTTGAAGAGAAGGGATGAAACAGCCGACGAGAGCCATGCAGAGAAAAATGTTTTTGTTCATGTCTTTTTTAAGGAAGTATGATATTTATATACGGGTAACTAATATGGTCGCAAAATTAAACTAAGCAGTAAAGGTGTTTGGAGATATTCTGACGAAAAAGGTACAACAATATGCGCGCCCCAAGATGGCTTTTGCCCTAAACAATGAGCCTATTAGCATAATTATTTATTCGGACGCCTATATTTTGACAGAATTGGGTAGATAAAAGCGGGAAGGAGACTTCTATCTGTCCGCAATTACGGACAGACGGATTCCACTGACGGGTTATATTTCTGTGCAAAGAAGCGGCAAGAATGATGTTTTATTTATGAAATAAAATTTGGTGGGGTTGGGAAGAATGATTACCTTTGCAGCGCCGAAAGGGATATGTCATTGCGATGGCAGGTACTCTTTCATTAACCCTATAATACCAACTAATCACAACATTATGAGAACTAATTTAAGTTCACAGATTTCGCTAACTCATATAGCGAAGAAACTTTACCAGACGGATGATGTCTTTGAGTTGTCTCGTTTGACTCGTTTTGAACTCCTTCACACCCATATTTGTTCGAGTGCCCAGGAAGGCGCGAAGTATGTTGCCCGTCAGATAGCAGAAGTTATTCTGGCGAAGCAGAAGAAGCATGCTTTTGCGATTTTGTCGCTTGTGGCAGGCAGAAGTATGACTGATGTCTTCGAAGAATTGGTGCGCATGCACAAAGAGGAGGGGTTGAGTTTCAGGAATGTGGTTATTTTCAACTTGTTTGAATATTACCCATTGACAGACAACTTGCAGGGTTGTTTCGGTCAGTTGAAAGAGCAGTTGCTGGACCAAGTAGATATTCAGCCGGAGAATGTGTTTACGATAGACGGCACGCAGGAGAAGAGCAACATTTTGAATGCTTGTATGGACTATGAGCAGAAGTTGCAAGATATGGGCGGGGTTGATTTTCAGTTGCTGGGTATCGGTCGCGGGGGTAATATCGGTTTTAACGAGCCCGGTACGCAGTTTAACAGTCCGACCCGTTTGGTTATATTGGATAATGTATCGAAAAACGATGCCGCCAACTTGTTTGGTTCGGTGGAACAGGTACCTATGTGCGCTATAACAATGGGCTTAGGCACTATCTTGAGGGCGAAGCGAGTTGTGATGGTTGCGTGGGGCGAACATAAGTCGGCACAGGTTCGCGCAGCAGTTGAGAAGCGTTATGACCCCTCTTGTCCGGCATCGGCATTGCAGTTACATTCGAATGCAGAGGTTGTGTTAGACCTGTCGGCAGCGGGTCAGTTGACAAGATTGAAGAGTCCTTGGTTGTTGACCTCTTGCGAGTGGGATGACCAGTTGACTCGTCGTGCTATCGTATGGTTGTGTCAGCAGACGGGTAAGCCTATTTTGAAATTGACGAACAAAGACTATAATGAGAACGGTTTGAGCGAGTTGATTACTCTGCATGGTTCGGCATATAACTGCAACATAAAGATATTTAATGACCTGCAGCACACAATAACCGGCTGGCCGGGAGGAAAGCCTAATGCGGATGACAGCAATCGTCCGGAGCGTGCCAAGCCTTATCCGAAGAAAGTATTGATATTTTCCCCTCACCCTGATGATGATGTTATCTCGATGGGTGGTACATTCGCCCGTTTGATAAAACAAGGACATGATGTGCATATTGCTTACGAGACGAGCGGTTGTATTGCAGTGTGTGATGACGAAGTGGTTCGTTTTATGGACTTCATGCGAGGTTTCGGTCAGATGCATAGCCCGGAGGACAAGGTGATAGAGGAGAAATACAACGAATATACCCATTATCTGTTCAATGAGAAGAAGGATGACAGAGATACTCGTGAGATATTGGATATAAAGGCACTCATTCGCAGGGGCGAGGCTACAGCGGCTTGTCGTCATATGGGTTTGCCGACTTCTCATATTCACTTTTTGAATTTGCCGTTCTATGAGACGGGTACTATCAAGAAAGGGGACTTGTCGCAAAAGGACATTGATATTGTGAAGCGTCTATTGGTAGAGATTAAGCCTGATGAGATGTTTGTTGCCGGCGACTTGGCAGACCCACATGGTACGCATAAGGTATGTTTGGACGCTGTGTTGGCTGCTATAGACGAATTGAAAGACAAAGAGAAATGGTTGCACAAGTGCCGTATCTGGATGTATAGAGGTGCGTGGATGGAATGGGAGGTGGATTTGATAGAGATGGCTGTTCCCATGTCGCCGGAGGAGTTGCGTTTCAAGCGTAATACGATATTGAAGCATCAGAGTCAGATGGAGTCTGCGCCTTTTATGGGTAATGACGAGCGTTTATTTTGGCAGCGTGCAGAAGACAGGAATCATGCTACAGCGGAGTTGTATGCACAGTTGGGTTTGGCCAATTATGAAGCGATAGAGGCTTTTGTGCAGTATCATATTTTGTAAATAACAGGATTATTGTTGTATAATCCGTCTTAAACATAACATATCATAACAATGAAAAACATCAATTGCTTTATTCCGTTCCAGAGTGAGGAACAAGTAAAACAGACCGTTGCCAATTTGCAGGCACAATCACTCGTTAATGAGATTCATTTCCTGAAAGGAGATATGCGTAGTACTGCCAATATGCGATTTATTGCTTCGCACGCTACGACTCCTTACACTTTGATTTATACCAAGTACACTACCCTGTCGTTTGTGCTGTTTGCTTTAGAGCGCATGGAGGCATTGATGGAAGACAGTGGTGCCGCAATGGTTTATGCTGACCATTTTAATCAGGTTGGCGAAGAGCGCAGCAATGCACCTGTGATAGATTATCAGATGGGGGCGTTGCGTGATGACTTTGATTTCGGTTCGGTATTGTTTTATCGTACGAGTGCGCTGAAAGAAGCGGTGAACCGAATGGACAAGGAGTATGAGTATGCGGGATTGTATGACCTGCGGTTGAAAGTCAGTCAGCGTGGGGTATTAGAGCATATCAACGAATACTTGTATTATGATGTTGAGTTGGACACCCGTAAGTCGGGTGAGAAACTGTTCGACTATGTTGACCCCAAGAACCGAGGAGTTCAGATAGAGATGGAACAAGCCTGCACCCAACACTTGAAAGATATAGGTGGTTATCTTGAGCCAAGGTTCAAAGATATAGATTTGCAAGGCGGGGGATTTGAGTATGAGGCATCGGTAGTGATTCCCTGTAAGAACAGGGTGCGTACAATAGGCACGGCGATACGCAGTGCTTTGAGTCAGGTGGTAGATAAGCGATATAAGTACAATGTGATTGTTGTGGATGACAATTCTGATGACGGTACGGTAGATATTATCCGTGAAATTGTGTCGGAGGGTCATGAGAACTTGATTTATATTGCACAGGATAAGAGTTGGCATGCTATAGGTGGTAATTGGAATGTAGCCCTACACCACCCCAAATGCGGACGATTTGCCATTCAGTTGGATTCAGATGATACTTATTACGATGAGCATACCGTTCAGAAATTTATTGACGCCTTTCATGAACAAGACTGCGCCATGGTAGTGGGTACTTACAGGATGACTGATTTTGATGGGAATATTCTTCCTCCCGGCATTATTGACCATAGAGAGTGGACTCCGGATAACGGGCGCAATAATGCTCTTCGTATTAACGGATTGGGTGCGCCTCGCGGGTTCTATACTCCTCTGTTGCGTACGATTAATTTCCCCACGACTAAATATGGGGAGGACTATGCAGTAGGATTGCGTGTAAGCAGGGAGTATCAGATTGGTCGTATTTATGAAGTGGTATATAACTGCCGTCGTTGGGACGACAATTCGGACGCCAACTGTGATATAGAGGCTATGAATCGGAACAACCTGTATAAGGATAGGATTCGTACTTGGGAGTTGAAGGCTCGTATTGCCATGAATGCACGACAAGAATGATGAGCATTGATTCTGTTTCTCCTTTGGAGGAGCGTATACGGCAGATGTTCGCTTGTGAGATAGCATCTTGCGGGCGGGCATCTGCTCATTATATGCAACTTGGGCATATCGAAAAGAAACGGTGTGTGTGTGACGGGTTGGAGGTAGAGATTCGCTTCAACCGAGAGCGCGTTCGGTCAGTTATGGCAGAGGTAGATGCAGCGAGTTTGCAACGGCGTGCCTGCTTTTTGTGTCCGAGCGGCTTAGAGGAGAACCAGTTGACAACTAATTGGCAGTCGCCTTTACACAATGGAGAAGAGGGGCACTACTGTATTCGTGTGAACCCGTTTCCTATTTTTGAGGAACATTATACCATTGCAGCGGCAAGACATGAGCATCAGGCGATTTTGCCTCATATAGACGATATGCTTATGTTGTGTGAGGCGATGCCACACTACACCCTGTTTTATAACGGTCCTTATTGTGGGGCGTCGGCACCTGATCATTTTCATTTTCAGTCGATTCCGTATAATGCGTTGCCGCTACAACGGATGTGCAACAGAGGTGATGGGATCAAGTTGCTGAGGAAGGAGGGAGGTGCAACGATTTACAAAGTTTGCCGTTTTGTGCGTTCGGCATATTATGTAACCAGCACGAGCAGAGAATGTGTGAAGGAGCAGTTTTTGCGTATATATGGTGCATTGCATACAGTCGGCAGCGAGGAGTGGGAACCGAGAATGAATATAGTAGCGTGGTATGATGCAAAAAGAGAGGAGTATGCAATGCTTGTTATTTTGCGCAGCGAGTCGCGTCCGAAGTGTTTCTTTGCCAAAGGCGAGGCTCAAATACTTATCTCGCCTGCTTGTGTGGAGGTGAGCGGCATAGCTATTGTGGCAGATTCGGAAAGTTACAGACGGTTGACGGGAGAGTTGTTGGAGCAGATTGTGAGGGAGGTATCGTTACCAACAGATGAAATTAAACCGATTGACAATATGATAGAGAAGCAACAAAAGACACTTCATGTGGGTGTTCTGTATAGTCCCTGCATACGCTTTCGATTTGATTGCGATTATGTGCTGAGTTCGGACGGTAGGCATTATGTCGGAGAACAGAGTGCGAAGTTAGAGAATGGCAAGATACGCTTTGGCGGCAAGTTATATGATCGATTGCTTTTTACAGGGCAGGAGATATACTCCACTTTTTGGTTGCATGATGTGGTGATAGGCATCAACTTTCATTGGGAGCGTAAAGAAGAACAACATTTCGCAGGAGGGTTGGAGGTAATTGTGGAGAATGACCATTTGACAGCCATTAATGTGGTAGGGGTGGAGGATTATCTGCAGAGTGTGATTTCGAGTGAGATGAATGCTAATAGTCATATTGAACTATTGAAGGCTCATGCGGTTATCTCCCGTAGTTGGGTGTTGCGTCCATTGTTGGAGCATAAGAGCGGTAAGGCGGTATGCGGGGAGGATACACCTACGCGGCATATCCGTTGGTATGAGCGGGATGCTCACAAGCATTTTGATGTATGCGCCGACGACCATTGTCAGCGTTATCAGGGTATTACCCGCCAAAATAGCAAGTCGGTAGAAGAGGCGGTGAAGGCTACTTGGGGTGAGGTGCTTACTTGGGAGAGCCATATATGTGATGCGCGTTTTTACAAATCGTGCGGAGGTGCGACAGAGCGTTTTGAACACTGCTGGGCAGATGAGAGTTACCCTTATCTGCGCCCTATCCGAGATGCGAGGTCGGCAGTTCTGCCTGACTTGACACGAGAGAGCGAGGCAGAAGAATGGATTATGTCGTCTCCAGAGGCTTTTTGCAATACGAAGGACAAAGGTATTTTGTCGCAAGTACTGAACAGTTACGATCAGGAGACGCAAGACTTTTACAGGTGGAAGGTACATTACAGCGTGGCAGAACTGTCGGCATTGGTACGAGAGAGGAGCGGTATTGATTTTGGTGAGATAGAAGCGTTGGTGCCTTTGAAAAGGGGTGAGTCAGGTCGTATTTATGAGTTAGAGATAGTGGGAAGTAAGCGCAGGTTGGTTGTGGGCAAGGAGTTGGAAATAAGGAAATGGCTGTCGGCATCGCATTTGTACAGTTCGGCATTTGTGGTTAAGCGGGAGAAGGATGCAGGAAGCGAGTCGGTCGGTTTTACGCTATATGGTGCAGGCTGGGGTCATGGTGTAGGGTTGTGTCAAATTGGTGCCGCAGTTATGGCGACGCAGGGATATGGTTACAAAGAAATTCTGGCGCATTATTTTCCTAATACAGAGATAAAGAATTTACAGACTGATGAATTGCGGTTTGACGATTGATAATTGGAGGATTTATGACGGGACGATTGAGGAATGAATGAGGTCTTTGAATAAATGGTATAATAATTGTACTTTTGCAGCGCGAAAAAGGGCGGACATATAGTGGAGGTATGTTTGGGAATAGATAATATCGCCTTTTTGTGAGAAAGACTGATTATGGCAAAAGTATTGATTATTGGGGGAGGTGTATCGGGTATAACGGCGGGTATATATGCGCAGAAGGCTGGTTTGGAGAGTGCGGTATATGAGCGTCATCATACTCCCGGCGGGTTGTTATCTTGGTGGAAGCGTAGCGGTTATTTGATTGATAACTGTGTGCATTGGCTTACAGGCACCAACTCAAAGAGTGCTATTTACAAAGTTTGGAAGGATGTAGGTGTGTTGGGCGAAGATGTGCGTGTGATACAACCTGAGTCGTTTATGCAAGTGGAGTTGGACGGAGAGACACTGAATGTCTGGCATGATATTGACCGTTTACATAAAGACCTTTTGCGTATTGCTCCGGAAGATAGGAAAGAGATAGACGAGTTTATCAAGTTGTTGCATATCTATCAGGATGTGGCGTTGGTGGCAGACAAGCCGATGGAGCAACTATCGGTGTGGGAATATGCGAAGTTGCTATGGTCGATGAGGAAGGTAGGTAAAGTGCATAAAGTATATTCGAAGATGCTTATATCGGAGTATGCTGAACGCTTTTCGAGTCCTCTTATCCGCAAGATGTTGAATGTCTATTTCCCAAAGTTTTACAATGTATCTTCTTTGTTCTATGTATATGCAGCGTTTTGCAATGACAATGCAGACTTGCCTGAAGGTGGCAGCAAGGGAATGGCAGACAGGATGGTAGAACGGTACAAGGCATTGGGTGGTACTATTTATACGGGCTGGGAGGCAGAGCGTATCAATATACAAGAAGGGCACGCGTATTCTGTCAGTTTTAACAACGGTATAACCTTGGAAGCAGATTATATTATTGCAGCATGCGATATGTATCATACTATGGCTCATTTGTTGCCTGCAGAATATACGGACAAGTATATGCAAGAGCATTTTATTGAGTTGCCGAAGAAGTATCCGACCTATAGCAGTGTGAATGTGTATTTTGCGGTGGACCATATTACTCGAGACATTCCGTGTGCTTTGGTGTTGGATATTGACAACTTGATGATAGACGGTCGGGCGGTTCGTACCGGCTTTTTGAAGCATTTCAATTACGAGGCATCGTTTTCTCCGGAAGGAAAAAGCATATTGCAGGTGCTATTGACGCAATATGAGGAAGATTATGATTATTGGGAGGGGCTTCGTAGAGAAGATTATCAGGCATACAAGATGGAAAAGTATCTTGTTGCTCAAGGTGTACAGAACGCATTGGAAAGTCGTTTTGCCGAATTGAAGGGGCATTTAAGTTTGTTGGATGCGGCAACGCCTATTACCAATAGCAGGTATTGCAATGTATATAAGGGCGCGTTTATGAGTTTTGCTCTTACCTCGCAGAACGAAAAGATATACCATAGGGGACGCGTGAAGGGGGTTGATAATGTGTATCTTGCCGGTCAGTGGTTGCAAGCACCGGGTGGTCTGCCTAATGCGGTTGTGACAGGTAAGTTTGCTATACAACGCTTGTTGAAGGACCATAGAGAATTGCACAAATAAGTTTTTATCGATAATAATATGTCAGTACATTCAGGACAAACCCTACGAGTAAGTACTCGTACTCTTCGGCAGATGAAAGCAGATGGAGAGAAAATCAGTATGCTCACGGCATACGATTACACATTAGCCTCTTTGATTGATTCAGCGGGAATAGATATTATTTTGGTGGGCGATTCGGCATCGAATGTAGTATGCGGTAACTCGACCACATTACCTATTACGCTTGATGAGATGATCTTCCTGACTCGTGGTGTAAGGAAAGCAGCGAAGCGCGCATTTGTGTTGTTTGATATGCCTTTTGGTTCGTATCAGGAATCGGAGGATCGTGCTATGCAGAATGCAGTACGAGTGATGAAAGAAACTTGCGCTGACGGACTTAAAATAGAGGGAGGACGACAGATTGTCCCTCTTGTGAAGAAATTGACTGCATCGGGTATCCCAGTAATGGCTCATCTTGGTCTGACGCCTCAGAGTGTTAATCAGTTCGGTGGTTATTCGTTGCGGGCAAAAGATGAGAATGAGGCTCAACAATTGTTTGAAGATTCGTTGGCTTTAGAAGAAGCGGGTTGCTTTGCTTTGTTGTATGAGAAAATACCGGCTGCACTTGGTGCGAAGGTTACTCATGCAGTGAAGGTGCCTACTATAGGTATCGGAGCCGGTGGGGAGATGGATGGACAAGTGTTGGTTCTGCATGATATGTTGGGTATTACACAGGGTTTTCAGCCTAAGTTTTTGCGTCGTTTTGCCAATATAGGAGAGACGATAAAAGAAGCGACACGGGAGTATATTGCGGCGGTGAAGGATAACAGTTTCCCGAATCAAGAGGAGCAGTACTAAGAGAACAGGATTGAAGTAGGCGGGTTGTTGGTGCGAGGTGCTGCGCATTGATTCAGAACCACACCTGCAAAGCGATTTGAAGCCGTTTGGTTTATAAAAGGGGATTTATATTTTAATTCCCCTTATTTTTTGTTTGTTTTCGATATAGATTCTATATTCATCCTATATTCGTCCTATATTCATCCTATATTTATCCTATATAAAACCTTCGAAAGAGGTAGTATTGATGGTGCTTTGCGTAGGGTAGTCGTGAGGTAACGGGTCGGAAAACAGTGTGTTTGTGGCAGGGAACATATTTATACTCTTTAACGATATGTTTTGAGTTTCTAATGATTGCGAGAGAGAATAACAGGTTTACAGGTATTGAGCAGGCGGGATAATGGGTTTAGAGGGGTTGGAGCGGGGTTTCTGTTTGGTATTTTTCGGGATTGGAGGTTAAAATATGATGATTTGAATACTTTTTCTGCACACTATGCCCTATCTTTTTTGCCAGTATCAAGAAAAAGTCGTACTTTTGCGAATTACTTATCTTTTTGCGACGAAAATGCCGTATAGGATATTGGTTTGACCAGTGAAAAAAGTACGCTTATGGAACAATTTAACACCTTACTTTTTATTGTAGCACTAATTGGCGTTATCGTTATTATTGCCTTATACTTTGTGGATGCCGGTTACGGTAAAATGATTTCCTCCAAATGGGGGCCTACCATATCGAACAAGGTGGGATGGATATTGATGGAATGTCCTGTATTCCTTGTTATGTTTTTCTTCTGGGCCAAGTCGGATGTGCAAATGATGATGCCTTATTTTCTGTTCTTTCTCTTCTTTGAGTTTCATTATTTCCAACGCTCGTTTATATTTCCTCTCTTGATGAAGGGGAACAGCAAAATGCCTTTGGTGATTATGGGGATGAGCATCGTGTTTAATCTTGTGAACGGATATATACAGGGACGGTGGTTATTTGAGTTGGCACCGACTGTGAATTACTACTCTGCAGACTGGATAAAGAGTTGGCAGTTTATATTGGGGAGTGTTATCTTCTTTTTGGGGATGGGTATAAACTGGCATAGTGACCATGTGATCCGTAATCTTCGGAAGCCCGGCGACACAAACCACTACTTGCCTCAGAAGGGTTTATACAAATATGTTACCTCCGCCAACTATTTAGGCGAGATTATCGAGTGGGCAGGGTTTGCTCTGCTGACATGGTCGTACGCAGGTCTTGTGTTCCTTTGGTTTACATGCGCCAACCTTATTCCTCGCAGCAACTCCATCTACCACAAGTATGAGAGGGAGTTTCCAGATCAGTTTGACCGCAAACGACTGAAGCGTATATTCCCCTTTATTTATTGATACAGATTATTTGGATTGCGAATGAGCCTACAAGGTTTGTTCGCAGTCTGTAGATACAAGAACCTATTGTAGAACATACTCTATGGAATCGAAACTTTTTACACCTTACAAGTTAGGGCCTATTACATTACGCAACCGTACTATCCGTTCGGCAGCCTTTGAGAATATGTGTCAGGGCAACAAGCCCAGCAAGCAGTTGTTTGATTATCACACCTCCGTTGCTCGTGGTGGTATAGGTATGACGACGGTTGCCTATTGCGCCGTTGACCGTTCGGGCGTGTCGTTTGACGGACAACTTTACATACATGACGAGATCAAGCCTGATTTGAAGCAACTGACCGACGCCATTCATGCAGAGGGAGCCAAAGCCAGTATTCAGTTGGGTCATTGCGGCAATATGACGCATTTCTACACCTGTGGTTATCAGTTGCCTGTTGGTGCGTCGTCGGGAATAAACCTGTATTCTCCCACAATCGTGAGGGGTTTGCGGAAGGACGAGATCAAGACGATTGTGAAACATTTCGGAGAGGCAGTGGATTTCTGTCGGGAATGTGGTTTTGATTGCGTTGAGATACATGCGGGACATGGTTATCTTATCTCTCAATTCTTGTCTCCCTATACGAATCACCGCCGAGATGAGTACGGGGGTTCGTTGGAGAACAGGATGCGTTTCATGCACGAAGTGATGGATGAGGTAATGCGGCACGCAGGGGATGATATGGCCGTTGTCGTGAAGACGAACATGTATGACGGGTTCAAGTCGGGGCTACAGGTAGATGACTGTATCACCGTTGCCAAAGCGATAGAGAAGCATGGTGTGCATGCACTTGTTCTGACCGCCGGCTTTGTGAGCAAGGCTCCTATGGTTGTGATGGGAGGTGCGATGCCGATTAAGACTTTGGCCTATTATATGCCTATGAAGACTTTCTGGTGGCTCAAGGCGATGTTGTATTTGGTGGGTCGGATGATGATACCGACCGTTCCTTTCAAGGAACTCTTTTTCCTTGATACGGCCAAGCGATTCCGCAAGGAGTTGCAGTTGCCCCTTATCTATGTTGGCGGTGTACAGAGCCGTGCTAATTGCGAGACTGTACTTGCAGAGGGATTTGACTTGATCCAAATGGCACATGTGTTGATAGAGGACCCTGCGTTTGTTAATCATATTCAGGAAGACGAGGCTTATCACTCCAAATGCGGTCGCAGCAACTATTGTGTGGGTCGTATGTACACATTGGAGATGAAGTGCCACAAGTGTGAAGAGTATATACCCAAGAAATTGGAGAAGGAAATAGAAAAAGCGGAGGCGAGATGGAGAAATTAGGCAAACAGTTGGCACTTGTGACGGGTGCCAGTAGCGGAATAGGGCTGATGTATGCCCATGAGTTGGCACGCACATACGGTTGCGACCTGTTGTTGGTTAGTAATCAGGAGAAAGAGATAGAGGAGGCCGCACGGGATATTGCCGAAAAGTATGGCGTACAGACTACGGCTTTGTATCGTGACCTATCGTTGCAGGACGCAGCAGAGGAACTGCATGACTGGTGCAAGGAACACGATATGGAGGTAGATATACTCATCAATAATGCGGGTGTGTTCTTCTTTAATCCTTTGGTGGAAACATCGATGAAGCGCATTGAACTGATGACGATGTTGCACGTGATAACCGTGACAAAGTTATGCCGATTGTTCGGTGAGGACATGTGCAAGCGGAAACATGGGTATATCCTGAACATGTCGTCGATGTCGGCATGGATGGCGATGCCAGGGATACAGTGTTACAATGCAACGAAGGCTTATATACTGAACTTTTCGAAGAGTCTTTGGTATGAAATGAAACTGCATGGCGTAGGTGTTACTGTTATCACACCGGGCGCAGTGGATACGACTCTGTATGGATTGGCACCCAATCTGCGTCGTTTGGCGGTTAATCTGCATGTCAGCATTCCTCCTGAGAAGTTGGTACGGCGTGCGTTGAAGAAAATGTTCCGTCGTAAGAAGCAAGACATGCCGGGTGCTATCAACCACCTATTTGTACCCATTATCAAACATTTGCCCGATTGGGCTGTAATGCTCATTATAAAGAAGTTGGCTTGTTTTGAGAAGTAAATTCTCTTGCAATGCAATAGTTGTGGGAGGGTTATGCCAGTTTCTTATCTTCAAGTAGAACATCTCTATAAATCGGTAGGCGATAGGCTGTTACTGAATGACCTGTCGTTTGGTATTGCGCAAGGTGACAAGGTTGCTTTGATTGCTCGTAATGGCAGCGGCAAATCGACTTTGATGAACATTCTGACGGGTTGCGAGCATGTAGACAAGGGGAATATTACTTTCCGCAACGGGCTACGCATAGGCTATCGACCGCAGAAGGTTTGTTTTAGCAAGGAGGATAGTATTGAGAATCTGGCCGACGGCTTGAAGGACAGGGATGCGTTTCTCAGAATGCTCACGCAGTTTGGGATAACCGATTGGAGCCGTTCGGTCGGGACATTGAGTGGCGGGCAGCAAAAGAGGATTATGCTTGCGCAGTGTTTGGTGAGTCATCCGGATTTGCTTCTATTGGACGAGCCTACGAATCACTTGGACTTAGGTATTGTGGAGTGGCTTGAAGGCTATTTGCAGCGTTCGTCGGTAACACTGCTTATGGTGACGCATGACAGGTACTTTTTAGACAGTGTATGCACGGATATTTGGGAGTTGGAAGGTGGTGCGTTGCGGGCATATCACGGGAATTACACTTATTACTTGACGAAACGGGAGGAGTATCTGCAAGCATTACAGGCAGAAACTGAAAAGTATAGAAATCTATACCGCACAGAATTGGAATGGATGCGCCGTATGCCGCAGGCCAGAGGACACAAGTCGCGATATCGTACGGAGAACTTTCGAGAGATTGCCGAGCGTGCCAAGGGCGTAGAAGTGGCAGGTAATATGCGACTACAGGTTCAGTCTGCTTATATCGGTAATAAGATATTTGAGGCGAAAGATGTGTGTAAGCAATATGGTGAGTTGTGCATTCTACGAAACTTTAATTATGTATTTTCACGCTATGAAAGGTTGGGTATAATAGGTAATAACGGGACAGGTAAAACGACCTTTTTACGAATGTTGTTAGGTATTGAGCCTGTTGATTCGGGTATATTTGATGTTGGTGGGACAGTGCGTTTTGGTTATTATGCCCAAGCAGGGTTGCATTTTCAAGAGGGGAAGAGGGTTATTGATATTATTAGTGATGTGGCGGAGCAGGTACGAGTGAAGGATAAGTGTATAAGCGCGTCCCAATTTTTGCAGTATTTTCTATTTTCGCCTGCGCAACAATATGATTATGTAGAAAAATTATCGGGGGGAGAACTGCAGCGGCTGTATTTATGCTCTATCCTTATGCAACAGCCTAATTTTCTGATATTGGATGAACCTACCAATGATTTGGATATTCCGACCTTGCGAGTTTTAGAGGATTGGTTAGAGATGTTTAAGGGTTGTTTGATTGTCGTTAGTCATGACCGATACTTTATGGACAGGATAGTGGATCATCTTTTTGTGTTTAAGGGAAACGGCGTGATAGAAGACTTTGCAGGTAATTACACTGACTACCGACTACAGCAGGAGCATAGAATAGAGAATAGCCGACAAGCGGATGTCCAAGAAACGAAGGTAAAGCCCCGATTGAACGAGCATAGTAAACCCAAGCGTTTATCTTTCAAGGAGCAAAAGCGGTTGGATGAGATAGAAATGATTATCCCTCGTTTGGAAGAGGAGAAAGCGTCGATTGAGCAGCGATTGTCGGGCGAAGTACTAAGCGAGAAGGATGTAGCATCGTTGTCGGTACGATATAGCGAAGTATGTTCGGAACTTGACGGACTTGAGTTGGAGTGGCTTGAATTGAATGAAGGATGAACGAGTGAGTGAGGTAGATGGTTGTTATTTCGTTTCGAGTTGTTTTGTCCAACGGATATAGCCCAGAATACAATTGATGCACCAAAAGATGTAGAGGGCAGCCATACTATAGTTTCCTGCGAGAAGCCACATAATTGCAGACAAGATGTCAACAAAGAACCAGAGATACCATTGCTCGCGGTAGGCAAGCATCATGAGTAGTTGTGCTACCAATGCAGGGACGGTTGTGAAAGCATCGAGATAAGGACTACCATCGGAGGTGTAAGCGTGGAGCAAGAAGCCTGTTACGGCGGACAACAATAGAGCGAATGAGCAAATAATAATCAAGATTGCAGGGCGCAAACGGCGAGTGGTGATGATGGATGTCGGTTTGTTGTTAGTGGTATTATGCAAGCGTTTTCGCCATGAGAATACTCCATAAATCTGCGTAAGAAAATAGAATATGTTTATTGCGATGCCCGCATAAAAACGCTCTAAGTAGCATAGATAGGTGTAAGTTATTATCTGCCCAAATCCAAAGAAGAAGGTTAGTATGTTGCCTTGAGAACATAGGATGACCGAACACATTCCCAATAATCCACTGACGAGCGACCATGGATTGTCGGGCATAAGAAGATAGACCACCACTTGTACGACCAATCCTGTGATAAGGAAGACGGTATCGAATATCTTTTCGTTTCTCATTATTCTTGTTCTTTCACCTGAGCAGCGAGTGCCAACCATAGATTATCGTTGGGAACAGGTGCAGTGATAGATATATGCTCGTGGCTAACAGGATGTATGAATTCGATATGGCGTGCGTGTAGAGATATGCTGCCGTCAGGATTACTCCGAGAAGCACCGTACTTTAGGTCTCCTTTAATCGGGCAACCTATTGCAGAGAGTTGACAACGGATTTGGTGATGTCGTCCTGTCGTTAGAATGATTTCGAGGAGAGAATAGCGGTTGCCAGTAGCAATGGTTCGGTAAGATAGGACTGCTTTTTTAGCCTCTTTGCTGACAGGTTGTCCGTTGGTATCAAGTCGGGCTATGTAAGACTTGTTCTGCTTTTCATTCCGCACCAAGTAGTTTTCGAGTTTGCCTTGTGCAGGCACGGGGGGAGTTTGCACTATTGCCCAATAGGTTTTCCGGATTTGTTCGTGTGATTTGAACATTTCGTTGAGTCGTGCAAGTGCTTTGCTTGTACGGGCGAACAACACTACTCCACTCGTCGGGCGATCAAGGCGGTGGGTTACTCCCAAGAATACTTCTCCGGGCTTTTGGTATTTTTCTTTGATATATGCTTTGACGATGTCGCTTAGTGGTGTGTCGCCTGTTTTATCGCCCTGCACTATTTCGTTGCAGGTTTTGTTGACGGCGATAATATGATTGTCTTCGTATAGAACAGTCATTCTCTCATTTATCCGTTAAGAATTAACAATGAGCATTGCGTTGTCGTATGGCTTCGTAGATTATTACGCCTGCCGCTACTGATACATTGAGGCTTTCTATTGTCCCCGTCATAGGGATACGCACCTGATCTGTTGCTATTGACAGATTTGCCTGAAAGATACCTTTCTCTTCCGATCCCATGATGATTGCGGTAGGTACTGACATATCGACTCCGGTGTAGTTGGTAGTGGTGTGTTCGGTTGCTGCAACGATGCGCAGACCACTATCTTTCAGGTAGGTTAGGCAGTTCTGAAGGTTCTCTACCTTGCATACGGGCAATGTGTGTAGTGCGCCTGCCGAAGTTTTGACGGCATCGCCATTAACAGCCACGCTTCCGCGTGCGGAGATAATGAGTGCATCGACGCCTGCACATGCGCAGGTGCGAGCAATAGCCCCGAAGTTTCGTACATCGGTGATACCATCGAGTATCATTAGGAGTGGCGTTTTGCCATTATCGAAGAGTGATTGCACAAGGTCTTCGATTGGGTAGAACTCGATAGGTGAGAGGAAGGCGATAACTCCCTGGTGGTTTTTGTCGGTGAATTGGTTTAGTTTCTCCATCGGAACTTTCTGCACGGGGGTATTTGTGCCTGATAGTTTTTGGAGCAACTCCTTACCTATTGTGCTGCTCATATCACGGCGCAAGAGTACTTTGTCGAGAACTTTGCCTGCGTCGATTGCTTCTATGACCGCCCTTATTCCGAAAATCATCTCTTTTTCAGGCGGGCGTTTGGTGTCGTATTGCTGCCGTTTGTGCGGTGTACGCGCCATTTGTTCGGCAGGTGAATGGGAAGATTTATAGAACATTGTTGTTTAGTATTTTAACCAGTTTAGAAAGTCGGAGATATTGGTTGAGAATGCGTAAGGTGTGCTTATGGGTTCTCCCGTTGAGGAGAGTTGGATATAGTAGGGTTGAGCGTTTGAGCCGAATCGTTCGCGTTGCAGACGACTGTTCTTCTCGCCTATGCCGTTGCGCTTATCATCCACATAGAGTTCGATAAGGACATAGTTTTGCAGTCGTGCTTTGACTTCTTCGTTGTCCAATACATACGCCTCCATTTTCCGGCAGTTGACGCATCCATATCCAGAGAAATCAAGCAGGACGGGTTTATGTTCCTGCTTTGCGTAAGCCAGCCCTTCGTCGTAGTCGTTGAATACTTCCCGTCCTTCGATCTCCAATGGAGGTGCGAAAGCAGATACGGCTTTGACAGGTGCGCCCCATAGTCCGGGAACGAGATAGGCAGTAAATCCCCACGATAGAATAATAATGATGATACGAATAACTCGGCGTGTCCATGATACTTTGGTTATATTCCACAGCAGATAGAGACCAAGACCAAAGAAACAAGCAATCCAGACGGCAAGAAATAGCCAGCGTGGTAATATACCCCAGCCATAGGCTAGGTCAGTTACACTAAAGAACTTGAGTGATAGTGCCAGTTCCAAGAATGCAAGTACGACCTTGAATGATTGCATCCATCCACCTGATCGTGGTATGCTTTTCATCCATTGGGGAAACATAGCGAATATAGAGAAAGGCAACGCCAATGCTATTGCAAAGCCGAGCATACCCATTGCGGGTGCTATGTAGGAGTGTCCTGCCGCCTCGACGAGTAGTGTGCCGATGATAGGGCCTGTGCAGGAGAAAGAAACAATCACCAATGTAAATGCCATCAACAGTATTGATAGGAAGCCACTTGTGGAACGAGCCTTACTATCGAGTTTGGTGGACCATGAGGAGGGCAAAGTTATTTCGAATAATCCAAAGAAAGAGAGGGCAAATAGCACCAACAATGCAAAGAAGAACAGGTTAACTATTGCGTTGGTGGATATGGCGTTGAGGGCAGATGCACCAAAGATGGCCGTAACGATCAAGCCAAGTCCTACATAGATAATAATGATAGCCAAGCCATAGAGTAGTGCATTTTGTACTCCCTTGTCGGGTCGCTTCAAGAAAAACGATACCGTCATAGGAATTATAGGCCACACACATGGTGTGAATATGGCTAACAGACCTCCCAATAGTCCCATGAGGAATATTCTCCAGAGCGAGGTATCTGCAGGTGTTACAGGCGGTTCGACGGGCGTTTGACCGTCATATACCCACACTTCGGGTGCGGTGCATAGTTGGTCGTTGCAGGCATTGTAGCGGATAGAGGCTTCCTGCGAGGCAGGAAGGGTTACGCGATAGATGTCGCTATACTCTTTGTCGATTGCGGAATCTCCTATAGAGAAAATAGTGGCGTGCCAGCCTTTGTCGATGGTTGCCTCTATGTAGATGCTGTCGCCTACTGTCTTGCCCGTCCAATGCACCGGCGCTACTATCTGTGCATTGACTACACCGAAGATGGAACAGAGAAAACAGATGATGGCTATTTTGTTCTTTTTCATAACTTTATTTCACGGTTTGTCTGTGGTCGATCGGGGGGTTGTTTGTTTACAACAAAAGATTAATAATTAGCAGGCAAAAGTTAATTCGCAGGCATGATGATTGTATGTATTTTGTATATTCATCCTATATTCGTCCTATATTCATCTTATATTCATCCTATATTCATCCTATATTCATCCTTTGTAATGTATAGTATTTAGTCGGCTTGAAGGAGTGTCGTTTTATTCTTATCGTTTTAACATTTGCAGGTAGGCGACATTACATCTGTGGCGGATTGGCATCGCTTGGCATGCGCCAGTCTCCGCGTGGGGAAAGGGTTACCCCTACCACCTTAGGTCCATCGGGCATACAGGAGCGTTTGTATTGTTGCTGATAGAATCGGGACATGAAGATATTCAGCCAGTAGGCTATTTCTTCGTTGGAGTATTGTTCGACGAATGCCAACCGTGCCATGTATTCAATCTTGGTGCGCGAGAAACCATAGCGCAAGAAATAGTAGATGAAGAAGTCGTTGAGTTCGTAGGGACCTACCTTTTCTTCGGTTTTTTGTTGGATATTCCCCTCGTCGTCGGCGGGCAGCAGTTCAGGTGAGACGGGTGTGGAGAGGATGTCGTTGAGGATGTCGCGCACTTGCTCGGAGAATGCGTTTCGGGCTTGATACTCGAGCAAGAAACGAACAAGAGTCTTTGGAACTCCAGCGTTGACGGCATACATGGACATGTGGTCGGCATTGTAGGTAGCCCAACCGAGTGCCAGTTCGCTAAGGTCGCCCGTACCTACAACCAATCCATTGTATTTGTTGGCGAGGTCCATGAGTATTTGCGTCCGTTCGCGCGCCTGTGCGTTCTCGTAGGTTGTGTCGTGGACTTCGGGATTATGGTCGATGTCGAGGAAATGCTGCATGACTGCGTCACGAATGGGAATCTCGTAGGAGGAGATGCCCAATTGCTCCATGAGTTGGATGGCATTGCCGTGTGTCCGGTCGGTTGTTCCAAAGCCGGGCATAGTGACGCCGATTATCTGCCGACGGCTATAGCCCAGTCGGTCCGCCGTGAGCGCACAGACGAGGAGAGCGAGTGTGGAGTCAAGTCCACCGGAGACGCCGAGTATGAGGGTTTGTGCGTGTGTGTGTTTCCATCGTTGTGCTAATCCGCAAGTTTGTATGCTCAGAACATCTTCCACATAGGATTTTTCCTCTTCCTTTTTAGGGAGGAAGGGGTGTGCAGAGAAGATACGATGGATAGGGTGGACAGGTTGTGCGGTTTCCAGAGGCGCCACATATACCTTGCGATACTGTCCGCGTTTATCGTCAGTGAAATTGGTATTGCGTTGTCGGTCTGTTCGCAGTCGTTCGATGTCGATCTCGGAAACGACCATAGAGGATTCTTGGAGGAACCGTTCTCCTTCTTCGAGCATTGTTCCGTTCTCGGCGATATAGGTGCTTCCTGAGAAGACCAAGTCGGTGGTACTTTCGCCTATACCGGATGAGGTGTAAACATATCCGCAATGGACGCGGCGTGATTGCTGGGTGATCATTTGGCGGCGGAAAGCGTGTTTGCCGACGACACAGTTGGATGAGGACAGGTTGAAGATAATCTCTGCACCTTGTATAGCCTGCTGTGTGGAAGGGGGAAGGGGGGACCACAGGTCTTCGCACAACTCGATAGCGAAACAGCACCGTTGGGTGAGGAAGAGGAGGTCGTAGCCAAAGGGAACTTCTCCGCTCCACAACTCGATGGAGGACGGTGTTACACGCCCTGAGGTAAACCAGCGTTTCTCGTAGAATTCACCTGTGTTCGGAAGGTTAATCTTAGGCACCACTCCACACACATCTCCATCCGTCATGACGAAAGCACAGTTGTAGAGATTGTTATCGACCTTGATAGGTGCGCCTACAATGACAATGACGGGTTTGCCTTTGGTGTAGCTGCATACCTCTTCGAGTGCCGAAAGGGCATCTTGTTGGAGTTGTTGCAAGAAGAAAAGATCGGCGCAGGTATAGCCAGTGAGTCCCAATTCGGGGAAGCAGATAATTTCCACCTCTTCGTCAACTGCCTTGTCGATTCGTTCTTTCACGGCCTCCACATTGCTTGCGCAATCGGCTAAATGCAAGCGAGGTACAGCAGCGGCTACTCGTACGAAGCCAAAATCTTGTGATTGTGATTGCATAAGGTTTTATTGTTGGTTAGATTAGGTAACAAAGGTACAACTTTTTTGATATGCTACAATAGTGGCAGTCGATATGTAAGTTTCGTTTAGCGATAACAGCAGGAATCGGGATGGAAATCAGCAGACAGTTTTCAGGAAAAGCAGCAGGTCTGCCATTGTATCGAATACCTTATCGGCACCTTCCCGTGCCAAATCTTCAGGCTTGAGGATGCCTGTGTTGACCGCCACCGTGAAGAGTCCGGCACTTTTGCCAGAGCGGATGCCCAAGGGTGCGTTCTCGATGACCATGCACTCTTCTTTCTTGCAGCCCGATTGCCGAAAGGCACAGAGATAGGGTTCGGGAGCAGGTTTGCCGTGATGCACATCGTAGGCGGTTACCATCTTGTCGCGATGAAAGACGGAGGGAAAAGAGTCTTCCAATTGCGCGAAAAGGGTCTGCTGTCCTGAACCTGTAACAATCCATAACTGGGGAGAATAAGGGAGGTTCTTGAGGAAATACAACACCTCTGCTATGCCCTGTATGGGTTGCGGGTCGCCTAATTGATGGAACAAGTCGGTCTTCTCGTGATAGATTTGCCAGACCAATGACTCGGGTGGCGAGGTGTGGTATTTCTTCTTGTAGCACTCTTCGATGACATCTTGTCCGGTGCGTCCTTCTTGCAGGTAGGTGTCGCGTGCGGTGAAGTCGAGGGCATACTTGCTCATAACCCTCTCCCACGCTTGGGCATGGTGGGGCATAGAGTTGAACAATACACCATCCATATCGAAGAAAAAGGCTTTGTACATCGGCGTGTGCTTTATGCCTTATGTTCGGGACGCAGGAGGTCGTTGACGGTTTTCACGGGGTTAAAAGTCTCGATGGGTACTTCGACGAACAAAGTATTCCAGTCGGCCATAGCACCATTCCAGAGCCCAGGCAGTTCGAGTGCTTGCAGTGCGCGTCCGTCCTTTGACTTCTGCGAGATGAATGCGGTATTGGGATCGACAAACTGCTTGAGAGGGAAGGGTTTGCCTTGATAATCGCGCAGACCACATACGAGATCGACAGGATTGAAGTGTGTTGCTTTCTGCATCAAGGACTTATCGGCTATTTGCGAACTTTCCAAGATTTGACACTGCACACTGCCATCGGCATTCTTGACGAGAAACGGACCTCCGCCAGGTTCACCCAAGTTGCGCACCATGCCGCATACACGGATAGGCCTATTCAATTTAGCCTTAAGTATTGCTGCAGTGGTGGAACCTGCCAAGCGGCAACAGAGACTTTTCTCGACGAAAGCGCGAATCTCCTCTAAGCGTTCCTGCGTGCAAGGAGTCTCCAACTCACGGAGGAAGGCGAAAATCCGATGCTGCATCTGCACGAGTACGCCTGCCAAAAGACGCTTATAGTAAACGGTTGGTTCCTTCAATCGGTCGGGGACTACATTGTCGATGTTCTTGAGAAATACGATATCGGCATCTTGTTCGGCGAGGTTCTCAATGAGTGCGCCATGTCCACCGGGGCGGAATACTAACCGGCCATTCGCATCACGGAAGGGGTTACCATCGGAGTCTGCAGCGATAGTGTCGGTGGATGATTTCTGCTCCGAGAAAGAAATGTTGTAGTGAACATCGAAGCGGCTTGCATACGCCTCTTTGTATTGGGCGATGTGCCTCTCGAATAGCGCACGATGTTCGGGGGATATCGTAAAGTGTAGATTCACATTGCGTTGCTCATTGGCAGCATAGAGCGCACCCTCCACAAGGTGTTCCAACGCAGGTGTGCGTGCCTCATCAAGGTAGCGGTGAAAGAGCAGCAATCCTTTAGGCAGGTGACCATATTGCATATCGTCCAAGAGAACACTCACGATGGCACGCTTATCGTCTTGCACACCTTTGTTGTTCACCAGTTGTTGCAACTCGGGATAGAAAGCGAACGAAGAAAGATGAGCGAAGAATACTTTGATGAAGTCGGTCTCTTCGCCACCATCACGGAAGGCGAACAAATCCTTGAACATACGACTGGCTGCACCAGAGGCGGGGACAAACTTCAGTATCGTATGCTGCTCCTTGAGATATTCGTCCCAGGCAGATAGATAGGACTTCGCTTCTACATCGGTGGGACAAAGGATTCCGTTACCCGGCGTGGCAGCGGAAACAATGTCTAAGGCAGGAAATCCCGTGCAGAAAGATTGCAGTTGTTGCTCCACTTGCTCCACCGAAACACCCTGTTGGGCAAGTTGTTCTAAATCAGTATTGTTGAATATCATTGCTGTATTGAATTAATTATTATCACTCATCTGTGAAAGATAGGAATTGTAATATTTCTGATTGCCGGTCACTTCCTTTCCGATAAAAGGAGGTAAGGTTACGGCTTGCGTTTCCGACCGGAGTTCCACCTCTGCAAGTACAAGCCCCTCATGTACCCCATGAAATACATCTACCTCAAATATCATGCCTTCATAGGGTACAACATAACGCTCTTTCTCTATCACCACCGGTAAACATATACCCAACAAGGCTTGAGCCTCCTGTTTAGGTATCTCCTTCTCCCATTCAAAACGGCTTAGTCCTGCGGCATCCGTCTCTCCTTTTATCGTCAAATATCCCTTATCGTCGCATATCCGTATGCGCACCGTACGCTTCGGGTCACGCGACAAATAGCCTTGCGAGAGCACCTTTACCGCTATCGCCATCGTCTTGAAAGAGTCGTCCTTAACCAAGAACTTGCGCTCAATCTCGAAAAAATTAGTATTCATATCCTTGCTTTGCTTACTTTGTTTACGAGCCAGGCAATATTCATATACGGAACACCTGCGTGCGAGGATAAGCCTATCTCGCAAGTTCTGGAATTGCTTATACCTACCGTAGCATGTACTTCTTCCCGCTGCTCCCGAAGATGTCGCAATGCCCAATCGTTTAGTTCAGGGTCTGTAAAGCCTTTGTCTCCGGCAAAACCACAACAGCCGATGCCTGCAGGTACAATCACCTCCCGAGCGCATTGCCGTGCCACTCGCAATATCGTATCTGCCAACCCCATCTTACGCATAGAACAAGTAATATGCAGCATTATCGGCTCATCCATCGGCGTAACATCCAACTTGCTTAACAAAAAACGCTCAATAAATTCCGCAGGCTCATAGAGTTGCATTCCCCTTATAGTGTGGCGCATACGATACAGGCACGGACTCTGGTCACACAAGATGGGATACTGCCCGTCCCTACTCGCCTCTCTCAATGCCTGCTCCAACTCAGCGGCTTTCTCATCCGCAATATCTGCCATCCCCTTGCTCTCCCATATCGTGCCGCAACACAGCCTCTTCATATCCTTCGGGAATAGCACTTCATAGCCCGCCTTATGCAGCAACTCTACCATATCCCCCATCGTCGGTTGCATCGACGGATCACCTTCAGCCAACCCCATACGCTGATTCAAACAAGATGGGAAATAAACTACTTTCGGCACCTTGTCCTCATGAACCGAAGCCGATTGCAATATCTTTCCTGCGCATGTCCTGTGAGGCATCGCTGGTGTCCACAATGGCATTGTCTTACCCGACGCATAGCGTAGCCCTTTGCAGACCTTCAACATCCACTTGTTACCCAACACCTTCTGCGCAAAACCCGCTATCATTAGAATGGACGAGATCGTACCTCCCACGCCCGCAAAATGATGAGCCGCAAAACGACCCGCCATCCTCCCTATTCCCGACAACTCCCGTTCCCGGATCAAATGAATATACTCGCCCACATTTATCCCCACCGGACAAGAGGTAGAGCACAACCCGTCCCCTGCGCATAGGTCTTTACCAATATGTCGGAACGCCTTCTGTAGCCGTTGTGCCTCCCGTCGTTTCCCTTCCGAAAGCAAACGGGCGATCTCCCGTTGAACTATGATACGACCTCTCGATGAAAGAGCAAAGCCGCACGATACACAGTTCACTTCACAGAAACCGCACTCAATACACTTGTCCACCATCGGATGAACCGACGGCAATGGCTTCAAGTGTTGCAGATAACTCTCTGTATCTTCATTGAAGATAACACCCGGATTGAGAATATTATCAGGATCGAATAGTTGTTTAACCTCACGCATTAACTCGTACGCATCATCTCCCCACTCTTTCCGTACGAATGGCGCCATATTTCGCCCTGTCCCATGTTCCGCCTTCAACGAACCTTGATACTTGTCCACCACCAACGACACCACTGCACGCATCATCTTATCATACTGAGCAATACTCTCTTGCGTGTTAAAGCATTGATTCAAGATAAAATGATAATTCCCCTCCAAAGCATGTCCGTATATCACTGCGTCAGGGTAACGATGCTCCTTGAACAGAGCCTGCAAATCTGCTGTTGCCTCTGCCAAATGCTCTATAGGAAAAGCAATATCCTCTATCAGACAGGTTGTACCCACCGGACGGGTCGCACCCACTGTAGGGAATATACCCGAACGCATCGCCCAGTATTTGGCTACCAATTCCTTGTCTGTCGTAAACTTCTTGCCTTCAGCCTCAATCCTTTCCAACGCCTTTTCCACCTGCTCTATCTTCTGTTCCATCACCGCCTCATCACAATCCTCCACCCGTACCAGCACCGCAGATGCTTCCGCAGGTCTTCCTTTCAACTCCGGAAAAGCATCCTCCAACACCGCCATCGCTTTCCTGTCAAAAAACTCTGCGGCGGACACCACATGCGTATGATTCAGCGTAATTACCGCTTGGCAAGCCATCTCTGTTGTGGCAAACAGCATAAGCGCCGACGCTCTATAACGAGGGATAGGAGCAGTTCGCATCACTACTTCCGACAAGAAAGCCAATGTCCCCTCGCTGCCCACTATCAAATGAGCAATAATATCAAACGGATCATCATACTCCACAAAAGGCAAGATCGTCAGACCCGTCACATTCTTGATAGCATACTTCCTGCGTATGCGTTCCGACAGTGCCGTATTCGCACGGGTCCTGTCACGCAACTCTACTATCTTGTCTATGAAAGCAGAATGGGACGAACGGAATGCCTCACGCGAACCGCTGTCTGAGGTGTCCAACAATGTCCCATCAGCCAACAATATCCGCACGCTGTCAAGCATACGATACGAATTAGCGTGTGTGCCACAAGACATACCGGAGGCATTATTGTTCACGATTCCACCTACCATCGCACTCTTCAGCGAAGCCGGATCGGGAGTAAAATATGTCCCATAAGAGGCCAATATCTCATTAACACGGGCACCTGTCAACCCCGGTTGCATACAAATACGCCGACCTTCATCCAACACCGCATAGTTCTCCCATCGCTTACCCACTACCACTAACAGCGAATCCGACAAAGCCTGACCCGACAACGAAGTTCCAGCAGCACGAAAAGTTATGTGCTTTCCCTCTCGCTTCGCACGCAACAACAATTCGCGCACCTCCTGCTCATTGGCAGGATGAAACACTTCTTCCGGTATTAGCCGGTAACAACCCGCATCCGTTCCCCATGTAAGCCGCTGAACAAAGTCCTTGCTGCCACGACTATGCCCGTAACCTAACGGTGCAGGAGATGTCGGTAACGATTGCTCAATCATAAAAATAGTATTTAGAAGACAACTGCCTGTATGCTTCCACATCCTTATACCAGTACTCCCTCACATCCTCCCAACGATAACGGACACCAAACGCCTCACGGATATGCCGGCTCCCGCACACCTTGTCAAACATTCCGAAACGGCTCTGGTCGCACAAGCCGAAAACATCCTTGTCAGGATACATCCGCATCAATTCTTGCACGATAAGAAACTGTATATCCGACAAATGCGCTTGCTCATAATCCGTCAGGTAGATCTGAACACCACCGCACAACACGCCTTTGTGAGCCGAATAAAAGGGCTTGTAAGTGATAGGACGAAAACTGACACCCGGCAACTGCAACGCATTCAACGCCACGGCAAGACTGTCCGCATCTGCCCAAGGCACGCCAATCAGTTCAAACGGCATAGTATAACCCACGCCGATGTTGAAATAACCCAACTCTCCGAAGATGCCTGTAACAGGATAAAAGAACGCCGACTCCGCAAAAGGTATATGAGGCGAGGCTGCCACCCAAGGCAAACCCGTATCAGACCAAGTCATACTCCTGTGCCAACCCTCCATCTTGACGACAGTAAGCCTGCAACGACTGCCAAGATAGTTCTCTTCATTCAACATCATCGCCAACTCACCACAAGTCTGTGCGTACAAGTAAGGGATTCTGAACTGCGATACAAACGAGAAATAACCCTCTTCCACCAAATTCCCCTCTATCTTCATTCCGCCCAACGGGTTCGGACGGTCTAATACCACAAACTCTTTATCCTGCTCCGCACAAGCCTCCATCAACTTGCCCATAGTGGAAATAAAGGTATAAGAACGACAACCGATATCTTGTATATCATACACCACCACATCCACATCCCGCAGCATATCCGCCGTCGGTTTACGGGTCTTGCCGAATATAGAATATACCGGAACACCTGTCTTTCTGTCCGTAAAGGTCTCCACCTTATCTCCGGCATACACATCACCCCGCACGCCATGCTCTGGCGCGAACAAAGCCACCAAATTCACATTCGGTGCCTCATTGAATATATCTACCGTCGATTTCAACCTACTGTCTATTCCTGTCGGATTCGTACACAACCCGACACGCTTGCCTGCCAAAATCGAAAAGTTCTGCTCCCGCAGCACCTCCAAACCCGTCTTACATACCGCAGCCGTAGCCGCTCCCGTGCCGAACATAACCATACCGGCAAGCACAAAAAAGAGATGTTTTTTCATTGTATTCTATTCTAAGTCTTATTGATTTTCTCTATCATTCTATAGCACGCAAAGGTATAAAAAATTTCATTTCCACACAACAACCCTTCCCCACCCCATACACCCCAACTCCAATTCCTTAATATCAATTATAAATTCCCCAACTCCGTTAATTCCCAATCACTCACTCCTCATTCCTCATTCGAATACTCTTCCCTTCCGCAAAACCCCATCATCCCTATGTATTTCGAAGGTTTTATATAGGATGAATATAAGATGAATATAGGATGAATATAGGACGAATATAGGAAGAACCTATAAATCACATAGGAAATTGCTCTCTATGCATATTAATTATTAATTGTTAATTGTTAATTTATGTATACTGTAGAGCCATAGCGTGCTATGGCTCTCAACTCACCTTCAAAAGAAAAACAATATGTTCCCCTCATACCTCTATAATCCCCACTAACCAACTTTCAACTCCAAACTATCAACTTATCAACTACCTTCGGCCTTGTGTCGGTGCGTCAAAAATCGAACAAGTACTGCGAATAGCGGAGGTACTGTCTGAGCAACGCGAGTTGTGCCGTAGCCGCAGTACGAGTGAATTATATTTTTGGCAACGCCCGAC
>CAVEFV010000023.1:30205-30331 GCA_963615025.1 Firmicutes bacterium CAG:95
AATTTTCTTTGCTTCGTTTCTTTTGTTCAAGCAAAAGAAATGAAGAACATCCTCGTATGTTAATTGTTACTTGTTAATTGTTAATTGCTCGCTTTATGCCCACTGTAGAGCCATAGCGTGCTATGG
>CAVEFV010000024.1:0-29451 GCA_963615025.1 Firmicutes bacterium CAG:95
TCTACAGCGGGCATAAAGCGAGCAATTAACAATTAATAATTAACAATTAACATGCGAAGATAATATGAGAGTCATAGCACGCTATGGCTCTACAGCGGGCATAAAGCAAGTAATTAACAATTAATAATTAATAATTAACAGCTAATCATTAATAGATGGAGGTGGGTGTTTGGGAGGGGGATTGTAGGTAATTGGTATGTTCTTCCTATATTCATCCTATATTCGTCTTATATTCGTCTTATATAATTCCTTTGGAACCGGTAGGATTGATGGGGCTTGGCGGAAGGGAGATTTGAGGGATTAGGGAAACAGAAGGGAGGAACGGGGATTAAAAGTGGATGGTTGAAATTTAATAGTTGATATGAGTTGTCAATAAAGGTGAAACGGTAACACATAGTTTATTCTTTGAAGGGGAGTTGAGAGTCATAGCACACAATATTTTTACAGCCCCTATGAAGATTTGACAATCGGATGACTTGCAATTTGACAAATTTTCACACAGAGAGCCACATAGATATAGCAGATAAAATATCCATCCTATAGATTGTATATACATTCGATACGCAACTTATGTAAAAATGAGGAGGGGGTGTGGATGGTGTGTGGAGGGTGGATTTGCATAAATAGAGAAAAGGCAGTATCTTTGCATCGCAAAATATCTTATAATGAAGAACAGAGTCTTTTGGTTGCTATTCATTTTGTTCATCTATAGCAACTCTTTGTATGCCGAACAGCAGCCTATTCGTGTGGGAGCCAATATTGGCTATGGTTACAACTATACATGGTCGCATTATGCCTGGGTGGATGTGGCAACCTCGTTGCCCTTGAATCCCTATTTTGAGATGGACGCCTTGGCACAACTGAACATCGCCAATCTATACACCATCTCATTGGATATGCGTCCGAAGTTTCCGGTGAAGGTAGGTGAGATATTCTTGGATACCAAGTTGCTCTATAGAGCGGTGGTGCGAAACCGAATACACGACTTTGCCGGTGGTTTTTCGTTCGGTTACCGAATGGATTATGTGTCGGTGCAATTAGGTATTGCAGGGCGTTTGTTGGAGGATATGGATGTGGACTGGCACACAGAGAATGCAATCGTATTTGAGCCGACAGTGCTTTATGGTTTAGAGGTGTTTGTACGCCCCCAACAAAGCAGGTGGAACCTGAGTTTTGCGGTTGCCAACTTTGACAGGTATCAGATGGAACGCTTCTTTCAACCCATGTTTATGGTGAACAGCAGGGTGGATATCAATAACCTTATCCGACTCAATATGGGTGTGGAATGCAAGCCCACCGGTATGTTTCACTTAGATGCAAGTTTCTATGGCGTTCATGCTTACTTTGGACTTGCTTTTGCCGTTGGTCGTAAGAAATAACAGAAATATAGCAGACAGGATGAAAAGATACTTTTTATATGGTTTGGGTTTGTTGGTTTTGAGTAGTTGCAATCCCAATTTAGACATGGTGGGTATGTTTTACGGTCAGAGTCCCCGCTCCGACGTACGCTTTGATACCTCCATGGCATACAATGATGAAGCGGGTTTCAAGACAATAGTTGTTCCGGAAGATTCGTACAAGGTGTATGTTTGCAGCGATCTGCATGTGGATTCCACTGCAAGAAACATCAAGCAATGGGCAACGCTGATGCGCAATGATACGCTCTGTGAGTTGGGCCTTATCTTGGGAGATATGATCAATGCACAACATAATTTCCCTCGTTTTATGGAGGCTATTGCTTTTGACAAAGAGAGCCAATCCAGAGATGTGCCTCTGTTTGGTACACCCGGTAACCATGACCTGTATTTCGGGCAGTGGACAGAATACATCAGTTATTGGCACACCTCTTCCTATTATTTCACGGTGCAAACGCCGAATACCAAAGACCTTTACATCAGTCTTGATTCGGGTGACGGTACTTTTGGCAGGAAGCAACTCAAGTGGTTGCGAGATGTGTTCGCCACACAGACAAAGGAGAATGATTATCGTCACATCATTGTCTTTACGCACACTCATATTTTTAAGCGTGATGCCTCACAAGGGCATACCAGTAATTTCCCGATGGAAGAGACCTACGAGGTAACCTCGTTGTTCTCGCAATATGGTGTAGAACTATATCTTTCGGGACATGCTCACAGCCGGAATGTGATGAGTTTCAAGAATGTTAAATATGTGATTGTAGATACGATGCAGGACCATGTGGACAATCCTTATTATCTAACGGCGATGGTGTCTGACAGCATTGATTTATCGTTTGTGGCGTTGTAGATTAGTAGGCAATAAACAGTGTAGAAAGAAAGGCGAAGCGCACCTAACCATCGCGGTCGAGTGCGCTTCTGTAATCAATCAACAAACACTAAATCTTTTATCTATTCACTAATCAATCAAACTAATCAATTATATTATTCACAAACTGTTATCACTTTTCGGGTGCTGTGTCAGCATCTTTGCTCCAATATGGGTTTTGATAGAGAGGAGAAGTCTCTTTATCGGATCCGTTGGATGAAGTTAGCAAGAACTCTTTTGCATTGATAGGGTAGAGGTAGTGTGCCATCTTCCAAGAGAGACCGTCGTATCCTTGTTGCGAATCGACCATACGATACGGGCGGAACCACTCTGAATCGGTAGGCGAGGAGACATTTGCGTTCTTGTCGCCATATTTGAATTCCACTCCTTTGCTGCCGTCGGCATTAATGACTTCTGCATAGACATGCTGCATACCCGTACTCCAGACATGAATACCCTCTACATGATACGGTGTGGTGATTAATTGGTCGAGACTGCGCCAGCGTATGAGGTCCATGTAACGAAGACCTTCTGCCATAAGTTCGCTGCGTCGTTCGCGGCGGATATTGTAAAGGGTAGGGTCAATTAGCACCCCTGCAGTGTATGCGCCCCAGTCGTTTTGAGCCTCTATAGACATATCGGTAGCGGCAATTGTTTTATTGAAATCTTCATCGACTCCTGCTCTTGCACGGAGTAGTTTCCAATACTCGGTGGCATCCGCATCGAGACTTCCATTGCGCTCGTAGCATGCTTCGATATAGTTCAGCAGTGCTTCCGCCGAACGGAAGACTACGCACCCTGTGGTGGATCCCCGTTGTTGGCACTGCTTTTGGTAAATGGAGTTGCCTTTGCGGATTGAGTAACCTGTTGCGTAGGTCTCGATGACTCCAGTAAACTGCGGAACGGGTTCGATTTCAATGGCGTTGTTACTTTCGGTGGTGGCGTATATATAGTTGCGTTGTCCCGGTTCCTTCAAGAAACAACTCAGTCGGGTGTCTCTGTCGGTTCTGACTGCAACGAAGGAAGTATCGCCTTTGTAGAGGGGACTGGCATAGATTGGCAGACCATCTTTCATCAGATAACTATCCACATAACCGCGTGTGAGTCCTGTATTGTTGTTGCCTCTTTGTGCATACATGACGACACTATGTCCCACCAAGTTTGGTCCGTAGGGGCACCAGAGCAGCACTTCTGTGTTTGCGAACAAGTCTTCGGAAGCAAACATATCCATATAGGGATTGGGAGCATCGGTCTCGCTCTGTTGTACAATGCCTGTATTGGGAGTCAAGGAAGTGCGTGTGGCAACCTCTTTGGCGGCTTTCATAGCCTGTTCGAAGAACCAGTTTGCCTCGTCTGCCGCACTTCCGCGCGGGAATTGGTAGTTGGCGTTATATTCTTTGGTGTTGCCAGGCCATTCGCTTGTGCATGGAACGAAGGCAGTGCCTGCGAAGTTCTTTAGCCATGAGCCTTCGAAAAGTGCGACGCGTGACTTCAGCAGGTAGGCGGCAGTGGCAGAGATGCGTGAATTAGCCATTTCTGTTTCAGACATATAGGCAATGGCTTTGTCCAAATCTTGGAGTATGAAGCGTGCTACAGAGTCGCAAGGTGCGCGTTTGCTTGCAGCGACCAACTCGTCTTTACTATCGGTGAGCGGTTCTGTGACGATAGGGTAGTCTCCGAACTTTTGCAAGAGTTGGAAGTATTGATATGCGCGCAAGAAATATATCTCGCCGATGTAATGGTCGATATTCTCCTTTACACCGCTAATCTCCCCTTTTTCGTATTTCGGCATTACCTGCTGCAAAAACCAATTGCATTTATAGATATTGCTGAAGGAATAACCACCACCTGTTTGCGGTACGCGCCACAGTCCGAGATACTTGTCGTCCGGTGCGGAGGCGTTTATTTGGTTGTCGGTAGTAGCATCCCATTGGAACATACCATAGTCGTAACCATCTGTACTGCTGCTACCACCATGTGTGGGCAGGAATTCGGTGTAGCGTCCATCGACGAAGGCTAACAATGAGGACTCCTTAGTAAAATAGTCTTCAGGAGATACGGATGACAAAGGTTCTTTGGTCAACCAATCGTTGCAACCTGTCAGAGTTATCATACTGCATCCCATGATGGCTGCAAGTAATATTTTCTTATTTGATGTTTTCATAGTGTCTTGATTAGAGTGTTATACTAAGACCAAATGAGTATTCTTTTGATAGAGGATAAGCATTACCGTTGTTGCGTGTACGCCAGTCCTTTTCGGAGTTGTTGTTACCACCATCGATTGTCTCAGGATCGAACATAGATGCAAGTTTGGTCGCTGTAAACAGGTTCTCGGCAGAGAAATAGATACGGAGTTTTTGTACATGTATCTTCTGCATCCACTTGTCGGGTAGCGTGTAGCCTATTTGCAGGTTTTTCAAACGGATGTATGCTGCATTTTGCAGGTAGCGTGTTTGAATTTGGTGGTTTCTTCCTGAAACGCCGTATCCTTCTCCCCCGCGGTCAAATGAGGGGCGGGGATAATAGGCATTGGTATTGGCTTCCATTATGCCTTGTTGTACCAATAGGCTGTTTTCGTCGCGCCAAAAATCAAGGTGTTGTACAAGAGCGGCAGACCATGTTGCTTCGGTGTTTGCTCCCCAGAAGTAGGCAGAGCCTTGCCAGTAGTCCCGTTTCATTACGCCTTGGAAGAACAAGCGTACATCTACGCCTTTCCATGCAGCATTGAGGTCGATACCAAACTGGAAGCGTGGAGTGCTGTTGCCAATTACTTTGAGGTCTCCATGATTTTCCAATGTGCGGTCACCGGCAGATATACGACCGTCGCCGTTGATATCTTCGTACATGATATCACCAGCTGCCCAGCCCGAACCTAATGCCGATTGTCCATCACGCATACTGGATGGGAAGTAGCCGTAAGTATTAAAGAAGTTCTCATCTAACTGATCCAAGTGTGCATTCATCTCGGCATCTGTTTGGGCTATTCCTATAGTGGTGTATCCCCAAATCTGTCCTAAAGGTTGTCCAGCGATGTATTGATCGATGGAGTTGGTTGTGTTGCTTGGGTAGCGTGTTACATAGGTCATAGCATCGGAGAGCAGAAATTTAGCCCCGTAACTAAATCCGTTCTTGCGTACATCCTGCCAGCCAATTTCAAACTCCCAGCCTCTTGTTTTTAAGTCGGTATTATTGGTTTTGGGTGCTGTGTATCCCAATATAGATGGCAATTCGGGTGCTGAACCCATCATGTCAAGAGTGTAGCGGGTATAATAGTCGAAGGATCCTGTCAGCCTGTTGTTAAGGAATCCGAAGTCGAATCCGACATTCCAGTTACGAACTTTCTCCCATGTCAGTGTTGTTGTGATAGCAGTAGGTACGCCGATGGTAGTTGTTTTTGCGCCACCTTGTAGCCATGTGCCACTATTGACACTCGGAGAGAATGTGAGGTAGGTAGGATACCATCCGTTAGTATTTTGGTTCCCTAATTCACCGTAGGATGCGCGTAATTTGAGGTTGTTAGCGATATGCTCATAAGGTTCCCAGAAACTCTCTCGTGCGATGTTCCATCCTGCAGAGACGGAGGGATAGAGATTCCAGCGTAGTTTTCCGCGATAGCGTGATGTGCCATCGTATCGTAGATTGAACTCAACAAGATATCGTCCCATATAATCATAGTTGATCCTTCCAAAAAAGCCAGCAGTTGACCAGGAGTTCCTATTTCCGTAGGGGCTTAAGTCTTTCTTTTCCCATGAGTTTGTACTCTTGTTCCAAACGAGTCCGGTAGTAAGATCAATCTCTGGCAGTTCGTCTAAGACTAATCCGTAGGCGGTAACTCCACTTTGCTTCTGCCATAGGTTTTCGGCTTGTGCACCGAGCATGAATGAAAAGTTGTGTGCATCATTTATACTGAAGGAATATTGTGTGCGGATGTTTGCAATGAGGTAGTCTTCTTTGTAGTTGTTTTCGGTAACGGAAGTGGTTGCATAATCCTTATCGACAGGTACTCCGTAGATATCGCAGTTGTAGGTAGGGAGTGTATAGGAATATACATCATAGGTCTTTATCTTATAGTTGAAGTCCATACTTGTTACCCAGTTTTTAATGGGTTCCAATGTAATTCCTATCTGTTGGTAAATGTTGTCGGTTGTTTTGTTGTACTTACCTCCTTGCAGGAAGTCCCGTCCAGGCCATGTTGCAGAATAGAGGTTCCCATTATTATCATAGAGCGGGAGATTAGGCCAGTTCTGTCGAGCGAGGTTTTCGTATAGTCCATCGTTCATGGCTGACGGCTTGTTGTAATCTTCGCGCATGAAACGAATAGAGTAGTTGAGTTTGAGCCAACTTGTGAGTGCTGCCTGCATCTTACCTGTTGCGCTGTACCGACGCAGGTATTCTTCTCCAAGATTCAAGAGTCCTTCCTGGTTCATGTAATTGGCAGAGATATAGAAATTGACCTTTTCGTTACCTCCGCTTGCGCTCAAATTATGCTCGTGTGAAAAGTTGTAGTTCTTGAAGAATATATCGTACCAATCGGTGTTAGCGTTTGCTGTAGTGAAGGGGTCTTGCCACTGTGTGCCACTTGTAGGCATTGCGAGAGTTGTTGTTATTTCTCCTCGTTGGTAGGCGAGAATACGGGCTAATGTTTCATCGGTGAAGATGATATCGGTTGTATTATTAGAGGTATTGCGCGCTGCTTCATTGTAGTAGTTAGCAAATGAGTAGGAGTCCATTTGCTCCATTTTTACAATAGGGGACCCCCAACGGAAGTTGTTATTATAATTGATTTGCATCTTCCCTGCCTTGCCGCTTTTTGTTGTGACCAAGATTACTCCGAACGGTGCCCGTGAACCGTAGATGGACGATGCAGCAGCGTCTTTCAGTACGGAGATGGATTCAATGTCTTGTGGATTTACCGTGTTCAAGTCACCTTCCATCCCGTCTATCAGTACCAACGGGCTACCTGATGATCCCTCTCCTATAGTGGCTGTACCACGGATATTCATTGTAGGTGATTTCTCTAACGAACCACTGCTCTGTGTGATTTGTAGTCCCGGCACAAGTCCCTGCAATGCTTGTGTGGCGTTTGTGACAGGTCGGAACTCGATTGCTTCGGCGTTTGTTACTCCGACAGCACCTGTAAGATTAACCTTTTTCTGTGTGCCGTAGCCTACGACAACGACCTCTTCGAGTGCTTGTGTGTCCTCTCGTAATGTAACTTTGACAGTGGTCTGTCCCTTAAGAGGTATCTCTTGTGTGGTATAGCCCAAGTAACTAATTACCAATGTGGCTTGTGATTGGGCTTGAATAGAGAAGTTGCCGTCAAAGTCGGTGATTGTACCTACTGTGGAGTTCTTGACTTGTACTGCTGCTCCAATTACGGGTTCTCCTGCTGCATCAACCACATTACCATGTATGGTCGTATGAGCAGTTGTTTGAGCATAGAGGATTGAGAAAGAGAGAAGGACAGCACATACTGTCAAGATAATTCTCTTGTCTCGAGTGCGCGAAACTCTTTTCATGGCAAAGAAATTCTTTTTTCGTTAAGTTGTTTTTGTCTCGAAATAGGCGCAAGTGCTATTTTTCGAGCGGTTATTTATTATGGGTTAGATTCATGTCATTCAAAAGTGCTGCAAAAGTAGGTGGTATGTATAATATATATAGGTGCTAAATCACGGCTTTTTTCTTATTGTTTGAAAAGAGAATAAAAGCGGTAAATAATCAACCTTTTTTGTGGGTGATATACGCTTGAAGTTGAAAAAATGTGTACGAGTTAGGTTTGTGTTTGCGAGAAGTCGGGTGCTTGGAGTTTAGAGTGGTGGTGTGAGGGTGTTTTTTTAGTTGATGAGTTGAGGAGTTTAGAAGTTTGGGCGTTGTTTAATTAGTTGAAAGGGTTAATTGGATTGAATGGGAACATATTGTTTTTCTTTCAAAGATGAGTTGAGAGTCATAGAATGCTATGGCTCTGCAGTTAACAATTAACAAGTAATAATTAAGAATTAACGGTTAATGATTAATGGGCGGAGATGGGTTGTTTTGAGGGGGTTGTAAGGCAGTTTGTAGGTTCTTCCTATATTCATCTTATATTCATCCTATATTCGTCCTATATTCATCCTATATAAATCCTTCGAAATAGGTAGGATTGATGGGGCTTGCCAGAGGCTAAGCGGAAAGGTATGGCGTGCGAGGACCCTGCTGAAAGTATAAAAATGTACAGGGAAATGGTTAATAGTTGATAGTATGTTTTTTGTTGAGTGTTTAGAATGGAGAATTGAGGAGTTGGGAAGGAGATGTGGTAGAGTGGGGGTATATATAAATAAGGTCTATGAGGGAAGTAGTTTTTGGATGGCTTTCAGGGTGAGTTTGGAAAGCGCATAGTCGTCGATGGCGGATAGTTTGATAGGGAAGGTGCCAGGAATGGGTGGTAGTTCGGTAACGAATTCGATATGGAATCGAGCATGGAGTCGTTGGTGGGAAAGAACATGCAGCAGGTCAATGGTATGGATGGTTTGTTCGACAGGGATGAGGTGGTCGGTCTCGATGAGAGGGAACTCGTAGAGATGTTGCCAAATGTCTTTTGCTTTCCGTTGTTGGAGGAGCGTTGTGGCGGAAGGTGTGAGATAGATAGTGTAGTTGAGAAATCTATCTCGTAATGTGGGACGGGGCTTGCGCAAGGGTAGGAGTTCGACCGTATTGTGCTGGTAGGCAAGACAAAATTGGGCAATAGGACAATGGTCGCAATCAGGGGACTTGGGCGTACAAAAGATGGCACCGAATTCCATGATTGCCGAATTGAACAGGCGAGGGTGTTGTTTGTCTAAGATCTGTTCTGCGAGTTGGTGAAAGTACTTCTTGCCTTTGGTTGTGTCGAAGACTACATCGCAGTCGAAAAGTCTTGCCAAGACGCGATATACATTCCCGTCCAAAGCAGGGTAAGGGAGATTGAAGGCAAAAGACGCAATGGCACCGGCAGTATATTCTCCCACGCCTTGCATAGCGCGCAGGTTTCGGAAGATGTCGTCTTGCTCTGTCTTGGAGATGGCGCAGAGTTGTTGTGCCGTAATGTATTTTTGAGCGTATTCACCTCCTATCGAACCGCTGTTTTGTGCGACCTGTCGGGCTGCTTTGTGCAGGTTTCTTGCACGGGAATAGTATCCTAATCCCTGCCAGTAGAGGAGTACCTCATCTTCGGATGCGGAAGCAAGTGCTTGAATATCAGGAAACCGTTCGATGAAACGAAGGTAGTAATTGATACCTTGTGCGACCCGTGTTTGTTGGAGGATGACTTCTGAAATCCAGATATAATAAGGATTGGTGGTCTCTCTCCACGGCAGGATTCGTTTGTTGTGTTCGTACCAATCGAAAAGTTGTGTATGCAGGTATTTAATGTTCATGGGAGTGGTATGCGGGAAGTTGGTTTTTGATTGCGGTGGGTTGTGTTGTCGGTTTTGTTGTTTAGATGAGCGGGAACAAAGGTAGATAAAAAAGAAAAAGAAGGTGTTGTAGTGTAGATATAAAATGGATAAGAAAGAAAAAGCGACACTTTTTTCGTCTAAAAGTTTGTGGTATTCAAAAAGTTTGTGTACTTTTGCCGTCGATTTGTCGCTATAGGTGAGGATGGGTATGATGGAGTGAGCGTGATGTGAAGTTAGAAAGAGCAAAAAGAAGTAATAACATTAAATAAACTAAAACAATGACAAAAGCAGAACTCGTTAATCAAATTGCTGCTCAGACAGGTTACGACAAGGTGACTGTATTGAAGATTGTTGAGTCTTTTATGCAGAATGTAAAAGACAATGTATGTGGCGGTGAGGCCGTATATCTTCGTGGCTTTGGTTCGTTTATAACGAAAGTGCGTAAAGAGAAGGTGGCTCGTAACATATCGAAAAAGACCTCTTTGATAGTTCCTGAGCACACTATTCCATCGTTCAAGCCATCGAAGGAATTTGTTAAATCAATAAAACAATAAGGATTATGCCAAACGGTAAGAAGCACAAGAGACATAAGATGTCAACGCACAAGCGTAAAAAGCGTTTGCGCAAGAATCGTCATAAGAAGAAGTAAGGCGATAGGATTAGGACGAACTTAAATTCCATCTGTTGGTGTGAGTTTAAGTTTGTTCTTGTAAAAAAGCGTTGCTGTCTGAGGGTCAGGCAGCATAGAAAACAGGCATTGGACAGTCGTTGGATCGACATCACGGCACGGGGCGTAGTGCGGTGCGTTGCAATGCCATAAAATATTGAATAGAGTGAAAAGTGAATTAGTAGTAGATGTACAGTCTACAGGCGTATCAGTTGCTCTGTTGGAAGATGGTCGTTTGGAGGAGATAAATCAGTATACCCGCGAGAAGACCTTTTCGGTAGGAAATATCTATTTAGGCAGAGTAAAGAAGTTGATGCCGTCGTTGAATGCGGCATTTGTAGATGTAGGTTACGAGAAAGACGCTTTTCTTCACTATCTTGATTTAGGTGCAGGATTTAATAGGCTGAATGGTTATGTGCAGTCGGTATTGGAGAACGGCTCCAAGCGGACGAGCATGAACAAGTATCAGTCGTTGCCAGAGGTTGGCAAGGAAGGGAAGATAGATGACTATTTGAGTGTAGGTCAACTGTTATTGGTTCAGGTATCAAAAGAGCCAATCAATACAAAGGGACCTCGCTTGACTGCAGAGATTTCGTTAGCAGGTCGTAATATAGTGTTTATCCCTTTTGCCGAGAAGGTAATGGTATCCGGTAAGATTAAGGCTGAATCGGAACGCAGTCGTCTAAAGCAATTGATACAGAGTATCAAGCCAAACAATTATGGTGTGATAGTCCGTACGGTGGCAGAGGGTAAGCGCGTGGCTGAACTTGACGGTGAACTTAAACTCTTGTATAAGCGCTGGGAGGAGACTATCAATAGGTTGAACACCAAGAAAAGTGTGGACTTAATCTCGGAAGAGATAGGCCGTGCGATAGGTATTATTCGCGATGTGTTTAATCCAACCTTCGAAAGTATCCAAGTGAACGATGGGGAGGTCTATAACGAAGTTAAGACATACATAGAGTTGATAGCCCCCAATTGCACGAACATTGTTCACTTGTATAAGGCAGAACAGCCCATCTTTGATCATTTCAATGTGACTCGCCAGATGAAGACCGGTTTAGGTCGCACTGTTGGTTTTAAGAGTGGCGGTTATCTGATTATCGAACGCACAGAGGCGTTGTTTTCGATAGATGTGAACAGTGGCAGCAAGAAGATGGGCGATAACCAGGAGGAGAATGCCTTCAACGCTAATATGTTGGCAGCGGAGGAAATAGTGCACCAATTGCGTCTACGCGATATAGGAGGTATTATCATTATCGATTTTATCGACCTTTCTAGCGCAGAACATCGCCAGGCACTCTACGAGTACATGGTGAAGTTGATGGGGCAAGATAGGGCAAAACACAATGTCCTTCCCTTGTCGAAGTTTGGACTAATGCAGATAACTCGCCAACGCGTGCGCCCGGCGGTGGAAGTTGATGTGCGTGAAGTCTGCCCTACTTGTTTAGGGAAAGGAAAGGTACAGTCCTCGCTTAACTTTACGGAACAACTGAAAGAAGAGATTGAGGCTTATACCCAGAAATTTGGCAAGCGATTATGTATGTATGTGCACCCTTATGTGTACGCCTATGTATCGAAAGGTTGGTTCAGTTCCTTGAAGAGTCAATGGAAACGCCATTATGGTGTGAAGACATTGCCTGACCAACAGTTAGGAATGCTGCAATATCGTTTTACCGACCAACACCTCAAACCGTTGGAAAAAGAAGATAGTAAGAAAACGAACTAACTCGTTTATGAAAAGAAAAGAGAAGCCTTTGATATGAAGGTTTCTCTTTTTTCGTTGGTAGGAGGCTTGCTTTTTGCAGGCAATCGGGTAGGGAATAGTTAATATAGCCTAATCCATTCCACCGTATTCCCGATAGTTTGTAGATACCTCTCAAAATCGGTTCTTTTGATTACCACTGTCGAGCGGCAATCGTTCGGGTGAAAACTAAGTGTCTCTGCCCTTTGAAGGTTATCATCCAGAAAGAGGATGACATGATGTTCGTCGTCATTGATAAGTCCGAATGGGCTGACACTACCGGGCTCTAATCCTAAGTATTTCATCATCCGTTCAGGACTTGCAAACGACAGTTTGCCGGGTGCAGGCTTTCCTGCTGCCTGTTGTTGCTGTTTCAGTCGTTGCTCCAAATCATGGATTGCCAAGTCTTGCTGACTGTCAAAACAAATAAGATAGTGTTGATTTCCTTTGTGGTTCCTCATGAAGATGTTTTTGCAATGGATACTTCCGTCCTTGTGCCACCATTGCATGGCTTGTTCAATCGTCTTGCCCTCCGGATGATGATAAGAATAGTATGGAATTTGATGCTCTTCGAGGTAGCGAAGAACAACCTTTTCACGAGGGAATAGGTCTTCGCACGGTGTATCAGTCATTGCTAACATAGTCATAGGTATTTCTGTGCAAAGGTATAGATTTTTCCATAGGTAGGCAACAGTGTACGCTTATTCGTCGCCACAATGGAAAGCCCAAGACGCAATCTGCTCTCTCTACCAACGCTTTAACAATGTGAATCGCTTTGATAGACCGGATGTGCTTTTCTGATGAGTCGAGACAGGAAAAAGAGCCAATAGAGCAATGTACCAATAGCAATAACGCCTCCGACATAACCGATGTTACTTATGGAAGAGTGGGTACATATTGTGCCTCCAATCATGGTTCCGATTGCAATTCCCATATTGAATATGCCCGACGATATCGACATTGCCACAGGACACGCATCCTCGTCCGTCAGACTTATTATTTCGTTCTGAAACGATACATTATAGGCTGTACCCGCCATTCCCCAGATGGCGCATAGAGGAATAATCGCCCATCCCAAGTGTGCCATGGGCAGGAGCAATATCAAGCAACAGGTGATGCCCAAGAGTGCACAACTGATAAAACGCACGGGGTTATGGGTGTAGAAGCGAGAAAAGAGGTAACTGCCTACTATTCCCGCCACACCAAACAGCATCAGCGTAAAGGTGATAGTATCCGCCGAGAGGTGCGCTATTTGCTGCATAAAAGGCTCAATATAACTGTACCCGACATAGTAAGAGGTGGCAAATCCGAAAGTGAGAAGGTAAATACCTAAGAGCGATTTGTTCGAGAGTAGCGACGGCAAACTCTTAATAGAGAATCCCTTATGAGCAGGCACTTTGGGTAATGTGAACAACAGATAGAGTAGCACTGCTAATGAAAAGATTCCGATACAAAGGAAAGTCATTCGCCATCCGATCTGCAGTCCGATTATGCGTCCCAAAGGTAGCCCCACAATCATAGCAACGGATGTCCCTGTTATGATGAGGCTCAGTGCCAGCGTGCGTCGTTGCGGAGGGACGATACTCACGGCTATCGGAGATACTATCGACCAGAATATAGCGTGTGTACAGGCAACACCAATCCTCGATAGCATAAGCATCATATAACTGTTCGACGCCGCAGAGAGTATCTGAAAGATAGTAAAGCCCGATATAACAGACAATAATAAGCGTCGAAGTGGTACTTTGGAAACCAGCAACATAAGTGGTAACGACAAGAGCATCACTACCCACGCATAGACTGAAATAAGCATTCCGGCATGAGCCTCTGTCATATTGAAAGAGAGAGCAATATCGGTCAAAAGCCCAATGGGTATAAACTCCGATGTATTGAATATAAATGTCGAACAGGTAAGGCCTACCAATGGCAACAAGTATTGCCGTTTACTACTGTAATTCATTGTTTAACAAACTAATAACCTTTTCTGTTGCCTTCTTCAACGAAGGTCGCAAAAAGCGGCAAAGTTATATCATTCTTTTGAAAGTACAATGCCCATTGGAAATAAATTTGATAGGTATTTAACTATTTTCAAAGTGCATATACTCCAACAACCTACTTCCAACCGCCTGCAATCTCCCTCTCGTGCGGAGTGCATAAAGTAACCCCTCATCAAGCCCCATCAATACTACCTGTTTCGAAGGTTTTATATAGGATGAATATAGGATGAATATAGGACGAATATAGGATGAATATAGGAAGAGCATTGCAAAATCATTCCGTTTTCAGTCCTCAAATCTTCTCATTTGCTGTTTTGCTCGTTCTCACATCTAACGGCACGACACTCCGAAAGCCTATTTTGATATTCTATTTTTTTTATTTACCTTTGCTCTGTATTTTGAATACCTATATTCTAATGGGAATATAACAAATAAACAATCAGTTATGAATACAATAGAAGAAGCCGTAGCGGATTTCAAAGAAGGTAAGTTCGTTATTGTTGTGGACGATGAAGACCGTGAGAACGAGGGGGATTTCATTATTGCTGCAGAAAAGATAACGCCTGAAAAAGTCAATTTTATGCTTCAGCACGGTCGAGGTGTATTATGCGCACCTCTTACCGAAGAGCGTTGTGCAGAGTTGGAACTAACTCATCAGGTGCAGAATAATACATCGGTATTAGGTACGCCATTCACAGTAACAGTTGATAAACTTGAAGGCTGTACCACAGGTGTATCGGCACACGATAGAGCCGCAACCATTCGTGCTTTAGCCGACCCTGCATCAACAGCCGCTACTTTCGGGAGACCAGGACATATCAATCCCCTATATGCAAAATCACGCGGAGTATTGCGCCGTGCAGGACACACCGAAGCCGCTATAGACTTGGCGCGTCTTGCAGGCTTGTATCCTGCTGCTGCACTCATTGAGATAATGAACGATGATGGTACTATGGCACGCATACCGCAGTTGGAGAAAGTAGCAGAGAAGTATCATCTGTGCTTGATATCAATAAAGGACTTGATTGCATATAGGCTTCGTACAGAATCATTGATAGAACGGGGAGAAACAGTCTTTCTTCCAACCGAGTATGGTGACTTTATGCTTACCCCATTCCGACAACTATCCAACGGATTGGAACATATTGCATTGGTCAAAGGACATTGGGAACCTAATGAACCGGTCTTGTGTAGAGTACACTCATCTTGTATGACCGGCGATATATTTGCCTCGAAACGATGTGAATGTGGCGAGCAACTGCACAAGGCAATGCAACTGATTGAGAAAGCAGGAAAGGGCATTCTCGTCTATATGAATCAAGAGGGTAGGGGCATTGGTCTGATGAACAAAATTAAAGCCTACAAGTTGCAGGAACAAGGTGACGATACCGTTGAAGCCAACATCCATTTAGGCTTCGAGCCGGATGAAAGGGACTATGGTATAGGCGCACAGATACTTCGCAATATGGGCGTACAGAAATTAAGACTAATGACCAACAACCCTGTTAAACGCATAGGACTGGAAAGTTACGGCATTGAAATAGTGGAGAATGTACCGTTAGAGATAACACCTAATCCGTACAACGAACGCTATATGAGAACGAAAAAAGAAAAGATGCATCATAATCTCAAGTTAGTATAACCCTGTATGCAGATTCAGAGAAAGCCGGAATGGTTGAGAATTAGTCGTGCAGCACACGACCAATATGCCGAAGTCAGCAACTTGTTATCACAACAAGGATTGCACACAATATGTCGTTCTGGCAAATGTCCTAATCAAGCCGAATGTTGGAGCAGGGGTACGGCTACTTTCATGTTGCTTGGAGACATCTGTACACGGGCGTGCAAGTTCTGTGCTACCACAACGGGTCGTCCTTTGCCCCCGGATGAAAAGGAAGCACAACATATAGCCGACACGGTTAAGGCAATGCATCTGCAACATATCGTCCTTACATCCGTAACGCGCGATGATCTCTCCGACCAAGGGGCAAACCATTGGCGGCGATGCATCGAGGCAATACGAAAAGAATGTGCCAATGTCACCATCGAAACACTTGTACCAGATTTAGACGGGAAAGAAGAACTCATTACAGAGGTACTAAAAGCATCGCCCGATATATTTGCCCATAATATTGAAACCATCGAACGGCTTACACCGATAGTGCGAACTAAAGCAACCTATCAAACAAGTTTGCAAACATTATACATAGCGCATCAATTAGGGGCGCGAACAAAAACAAGCATTATGTTAGGTTTAGGCGAAACATATCAGGAGGTGCTGCAAACAATGGACGATGCACGACAGGCAGGCGTAGAGATATTCACGCTCGGACAATACTTGCAGCCTTCACGCAAACATTATCCCGTACAGGAGTATATAACACCCGATATGTTTGCACACTACAAGCAAATAGCACAAGAGAAAGGTTTTTCTTATGTGGTCAGTGGTCCTTTGGTGCGTTCAAGTTACCACGCCGAAGAAGCCATAATGACGGAAAGAAACAAACAAAAAGGATCTTTGGCACAATAGTTGCACTACATTTAGTAACACTTAATACTTCACAATTATGAAAGCACAATTAACAACATGGATTTTCAGTCTGCTATTCTTGGCACCGTGTATGTTGTTTGCAGACGAAACGATTACGGTTACTGCGACCGATAGTGATATCTCGGAGAACTTAGATTTGAAAGCCGTTGCCACACTGTTCGGAGAAGCAAAGAATCTCGAAGAATTTGAACAGAAACTCAATGACTCGGAAACACATATCTCGAACCTCGATCTTAACGGCGACGGACAAGTAGATTACTTGCGTGTAGTAGAAACGACAGACAAAAATGCCCATCTTATAGTACTTCAAGCAGTATTGGCAAAAGACATCTACCAAGATGTAGCAAGTATATATGTCGAAAAAGATGAGGCCACCCAGCAAGTAACTGTCCAAATCATTGGAGATGAATACCTCTATGGAACAAACTATGTAATAGAACCGGTATACATATATACCCCGGTTATCTATGATTGGTTCTGGGGACCAAGTTGGTATTGTTGGCATTCACCCTATTATTGGGGCTATTACCCAAGTTATTGGCATGTGTATGATTGCTGGATAATACACAATTATAGGCACCACATATATGATTTCCACCACCATCATCCTTACTGCAGTTATCGAACACGCCCGCAACCTGCTCCACACTATGCTACTATGCGTCCCAAAGTATCAAGATACGACTATGCTACATTACATCCGGATCGCGGATTCGCACAACGCAACGCAGACCGTACTAATGTGCGCAATGCTCGCGACTTGCATCCACAGCGCGCAACACGCGATGCAAGCACAGCAAGAGGTACAGTGTCTCCTTCACGGAGTAGGACATTTGATAGTTCGTACGGCGTAGGTACAACTCGTGTAAATGGAGCAACCACAAGTACTCGCTCTGCTGCTGCTAATACTTCCGTATCTCGTCGCGCAGAGGCTGCTAATTCAGTTCAAGGAAGCCGCAGTGCAAGTGCTACAACGAATAGCCGTACTGTAACAACACCTGCTACCACAACTCGTAGTGCAACGACCACACAAGCCAGTCGCACATCGGGTACAGCAAGCAGGAACGCCACTTCTGCAACAGTAAGTCGTTCTACGGGTACATCATCTACTGTGCGCAGTGGTAATACGAGTACAAGTGCTACACGCAACAGTTCTGTCTCACGCACCTCATCTTCACGCAACAATGTACAGTCAACCACTCGTTCTACATCTTCTGTAAGTAGAAGCACTGGTACTCCTGTATCACGCAGTTCGTCTGTAAGCAATAGTACTCGCTCATCTTCTTCATCAAGCAGTAGAGTAGGTAGTTCCTACAGTGGTGGCAGCAACAGAGGTTCTGTATCAGGTGGAGGTTCACGCTCTACTGGAGGAAGTTCCTCTCGTTCAGGGAGCACCCGCAGATAGAGATTGATAAAACATAACAAATAAGCCGACTAAACAAATTAGCCGGCTTATTTGTTTGTATACGGGTTATAGTATTATCCCAACTTCTGCATAAAACGCTCGATATTAACACAGAAACGCTCATGTACAGCAGTGGCTATACATTCTTGCTTCTGGTTATATACCTCAATGGTAAAAGTATATTTGCGCCCTTCGTGAGCAGTTAATCGTGCTATGCAGGTAATCTTTTCGCCTATTGCAGATGCTCGCAAGTGCTTTACATCCATCGCAGTACCTACTGTGGTATACCCTTCTTCTATGTCATCTAATAGTTTGTAGGCACTATTCTCCATAAATGCAACTAAAGCAGGCGTCGCATATACCTGTAGTGAACCGGAACCCATTCTTTGAGCAGTGTCGGTCTCTGTCACTATAGTCGATTGAGTAAAAGAGTCTTTCATAACTTATTGTTTTTATTCGTCTGCAAAGATACGCTTTTTTCAACATACTATAAACGACTATACCATTATTCTATTGTGTATTTGAAAAGAAAAGCGTACTTTTGCAGACCTAATAGAGACCCTATTAGGGTGTGATTTTAAGAGACTTGTAATCTAAGTAATATGAAAGTATTTGTATTTCCGGGTCAAGGCGCACAGTTCGTCGGAATGGGCAAAGAATTGTACGACGCTTACCCTGTTGCAAAAGACATGTTCGAAAAAGCCAACAAGGTATTAGGCTTTCGAATAACAGACATTATGTTTAGTGGTACGCCTGAAGATTTACGCGAGACAAAAGTCACTCAACCTGCTGTATTTTTGCATTCTGTTATCGCAGAAAAAGTATTGGCAACAGAGCAGCCTAACATGGTCGCAGGGCATTCTTTAGGCGAATATAGTGCTTTGGTGGCTTGTGGCGCACTGGCATTTGAGGATGCACTTCGTCTGGTATCTAAGCGTGCTATGGCAATGCAAAAAGCATGCGATTTGCAGCCTTCCACTATGGCAGCAATCATAGGCGTTGCCGATGATGTGGTGGACGAAGTGTGCGAACATATCAAAGAGCATACCGTTGTGGCCGCCAACTACAATTGTCCCGGGCAGATTGTTATATCAGGCAGCATAGAGGGAGTGGACCTCGCTTGCGAAAAACTGAAAGAATTGGGTGCCAAACGAGCCATTAAACTCAATGTAGGAGGAGCCTTCCATTCTCCGTTGATGCAACCTGCTGCTGAAGAACTCAAGGAAGCCATCATCGCAACAGAGTTCAATGTACCTTTCTGCCCCATCTATCAGAATGTGAATGCTTATCCGCAGACCAATCCTGACTTGATAAAACAAAATCTTGTAGCCCAACTGATGTCTCCCGTACATTGGACACAAACCGTACGAAACATGATACTCGATGGTGCCACCGAGTTCCGTGAGTTCGGACCTGGAGATGTCTTGAAAGGACTGATTCATAAAATAGATTCTACAGTAATAGTAAGTTAATAGTATATCCTATGTATAGAACAAATACTTGTGGAGAACTGCGTCTGCAGGACGCAGGACGCACGGTCACTCTCGCAGGGTGGGTACAGCGTATCCGTAAAATGGGGGGTATGACCTTTATTGATTTGAGGGACCGATATGGAATAACCCAATTGGCATTCAACCAGGAAACTAATGCTGACATATTCGAACAAGTAAACCATTTAGGGCGTGAGTATGTATTGCAAGCCACTGGAGTGGTCAAGGAGCGTTTCTCGAAAAACCTGCAACTTCCTACTGGCGAAATTGAGTTAGAGGTTACAGAACTGAAAGTGCTTAATCCTGCTGTAACTCCTCCTTTCACTATCGAAGATGAAACGGATGGTGGTGACGATTTGCGCATGAAATATCGCTATTTAGACCTTCGCCGCACCTGTGTGAGAAAGAACCTCGAACTTCGCCACAAGATGGCATTCGAAGTGAGACGATATCTCGATGAGCAAGGCTTTCTTGAGGTGGAAACTCCCGTCCTCGTTAATTCAACGCCCGAAGGAGCAAGAGATTTCGTAGTACCTTCGCGTATGAATCCAGGTCAATTCTATGCTCTTCCGCAAAGCCCGCAAATCCTGAAACAACTGCTTATGGTAAGCGGATTTGACCGCTATTTTCAGATCGTGAAATGCTTCCGCGATGAAGACCTTCGTGCCGACCGACAACCTGAATTCACGCAAATAGACTGTGAGATGTCTTTCGTAGAACAAGAAGACATCCTCGATATGTTCGAAGGAATGTCCCGCCATCTCTTCAAGGTCATCAAAGGCATTGATTTACCTGAATTACCGAGAATGACATGGGCAGACGCCATGAAGTACTACGGTTCAGATAAACCCGACACCCGTTTCGATATGCGCTTTGTGGAACTCAACGACCTACTGAAGGGCTATGGTTTTTCGGTCTTTGACAATGCCGCTTACATAGGAGGTATATGCGCCAAAGGTGCCGCTTCTTATACCCGCAAGCAAATCGATGCATTGACCGACTTTGTCCGTCGCCCGCAGATAGGCGCGAAGGGACTTGTCTATGCGCGTGTAGAGGCAGACGGAACAGTTAAATCAAGCGTTGATAAGTTCTACAACCAAGACACCCTTCATGTGATGAAGAGTACCTTTGCAGCAGAGCCTGGCGATTTGATACTGATTCTGAGTGGCGATGACGCAATGAAAACTCGCAAACAACTCTCTGAACTGCGCCTCGAAATGGGCAATCAGTTAGGCTTGCGTGACAAAAACAAGTATAGTTGTCTATGGGTCATCGACTTCCCGATGTACGAGTGGTCTGAAGAGGAAGAGCGACTCATGGCAATGCACCACCCGTTCACTGCCCCTAAACCGGAGGACATCCCCCTTTTGGACACCGATCCGGCAAGTGTGCGTGCAAATGCCTACGATATGGTTATCAATGGCGTAGAAGTTGGCGGTGGCAGTATTCGTATTCACGATGCGGCTCTCCAAGAGAAAGTATTCGAGATACTGGGCTTTACTCCCGAGAAGGCACAGCAGAAGTTCGGCTTTTTGATGAACGCATTCAAGTATGGGGCACCACCTCACGGCGGGCTTGCTTACGGACTCGACCGGTTTGTCTCCCTCTTTGCAGGATTGGACTCTATTCGTGACTGTATCGCTTTCCCGAAAAACAACCAAGGACGCGATGTGATGTTAGGCGCACCGGGACTCATTGACCAGAGCCAATTAGATGAATTGGAACTCTCTATCAATTCCCCGAAAGAGTAAAACGGGTATGTATATGCAAGAGGCTGTCTGAATTTGTCAGACAGTCTCTTTTTGTTTGATCAACGGTTGTCAATCTCTCAAATTAACAATTCTTTTACCATCTGCAGAGCCACCAAGTGCTATGGCTCTCCATATAACATCTTTGTCAGTGCAACTGCGCTGCGAACGCTCATTGTTATCACATAGCAGAACTGCCGCATACTATCATATAGTATATTCTTAAAAATAACAAAAGCCTTCCCTTTGTCTTTCCTTAAAACTTCCCTCCGTCAAGCCCCATCAATACTATGTATTTCGAAGGTTTTATATAGGATGAATATAGGATGAATATAGGATGAATATAAGACGAATATAGGATGAATATAGGAAGAGTATAGAAATCGTATGCAATCTGCATCTCTTCAATATGCCACAATCCTTTAACTTATCAAGGAATAATACAACTTGCATTATTAAATACAAACAAAAGAAACAAAGAACATAGTTTATGCTTCATCCCAGCAAACTATCTCAAACATTTTTCCTTCGCAAAGCCGATAAACAAAGCCTATATGAAGCATTTCAGATACAACTATAACTCCCCACAATCGCTTTTACCTTTGAAAATACTTTATTCTTTTGTACCTTTGCGCTGATTATGGCAAAACTGCAGAAATACTTACACTCGCAAGGCGTACGCAACTTTGGTAAGTTGTTCTCGGCTAATGTCATAGCGCAGGTAATAGGCTTGTTGGTCTATCCTGTACTCACCCGTCTTTATACCCCCGACGATTTTGGCTTAATGAATCTGTTCTTGAGCATCGGCGGAGTGTTGATAATAATGGCAACGGCAGAATATCAGTACGCCATTGTCCTACCTAAAGACGACAAGCGTGCAACGGCAGTCTTTCATGTCGGGTTGCTTGTGCTATGCAGTGTAATTGCTTTGGTGTTGCTCTCTGTACCGTTCTCTCGTCCTATTGCCAGCCTGTTTAATACGCCCTCACTTGCTCACTACTACTGGCTAATGCCGTTCCATGTTGCTGTGTCGGGGCTATGGGTACTACTCAACTATTATTACACACGCCAAAGGCAATTCGGGCGTATCAGTCGCTACCAACTCTCGCAATCGGTTCTCAATGCAGGGGCGAAGATGTCTTTCGGCTTTGCCGGCTTATTGCAAAGCGGACTGATACTATCCACGGTGCTTGCACCCACACTCTCCATCGCAATGAGTATCGCAGCTGCGTGGAAAAAAGGACTACGCCAACTCCTGCGTATAGATAAAGAGGAATGTCGTACAGCCGCTCGAGATTACGCCAACTTTCCCAAGTACTCCCTCCCTCGGGCATTGGTCAATAATTTGAGCGGAGCACTTCCATCGTTGCTCTTAACACCCTTCTTCGGTCTATCAAACTTGGGTTTCTGGGGCATGGCACTGACACTTGCCTTCCGTCCTCTTAACATGATTTCCCAATCGCTCTATCAAGTACTATTCGAGAACACTGCACAGCGTGTCAATCAGCATCTGACAATACGCCCTACTATATTGCGTTTCTTGTGCCTGACGCTCGCTGTTACTATACCGTGCTTTACGGTGTTGTATTTTGTACTACCGGCACTTACTCGCTGGTTGCTTGGAGCAGAATGGGAAATATCGGGGCATTATATTAGAGTTATGTTACCATGGCTACTGATGTCCGTATTGGTAGCACCGGTTTGCTTTCTGAGCGATATATTCAAAAAACAGAAAATAGGATTGTACTTGGAAGTACTGCTTATCGTTTTGCGTTTGTTGGGCTTGGGAATTGGTATATGGCAACATAGTTTCTTCTATGCCATTGCGGGCTACAGTATAGCCGGAGCCATTGTTATCGGCGTACAACTGCTATGGTACTTGTCCCTTGTACGCAACTACGAACGAGGCTTACAGACCGAATGATACACCGACATTAGTTCTTTGCCCACAGTATCATAACGGTATTTATCTCCGTATTGTCGGATACGCTCTGCGGAATAATCATCCAAATGGCTCACCATTTCGAGTATGGCATTAGTAAGAGCCGTTTCATCTTCTACCTCTACAACTATGCCGCATTCTTCAGGAAGGTTTTCTGCTATTCCCGCAACGCGTGAAGTAATAATTGGCAGCCCTACGGCTTGGCACTCTGCAAGCACGACGGAAAAAGTCTCGTAGCGTGAGAATAGCACGAATGCATCACTGGCGTACATCCACCGACATACCTCAATCGGAGGAACCTCGCCCGTAAAACGAATGCTGCCTATTGGAAACTGCAGGCTGTCAGCATATTTCTTGTCTTTTTCAAAATCTATTCCTGTACCCACAACCACTAATTCCATATTCTCATTTCTTGCGAGGGCTTTCCGATAAGCACGGAGCAGACCTTGTATATTCTTGGCTTGCTCGTCAAAGCAACTTACATGCAACAATCGTATTCTATCAGAGTTTCGTGGAATACGCTCGGCAGGAGGCGTATAGAAAAAGTCGTCCACTACATTTTGCATAATCTCCCATCGTTGGCATTCTATCCCGCATTGCTTCATCGCCTTTTCGAGAGTGCGACTGACAGGCATAATGCACGCGGCCTTGCTCGCAATATAGCGCATAGTCCTACCATGCCAACCGCCCCGAAAAGAGAAATGAGTAGGTAAGTACCCCGTCCAATGCTCTATAATGACAAATGGAATACGATAGCGTCGGTGCAAGTAGAGAGCCAACACACCGTTCTTATCAAGCACATTCATCTGTACCACATCCGGTAGTCCCCACTCGCTATGAAGTCGCTTCCACGAGCGTGTCATCTCCCACAACCATCGCACACCCGTTGCTTCAGAGTAGAGTACACGAACGTCCGCCCCTTGTTGCACAACGGATGCAGCATGCTTCTGCACAAAAAGACCCGCCATTGTATCTCGCTTGGTCGGATACCAAGCACTAAGAAAAAGTACTTTCATGGCATGTTGCTTGATGGATCCTACTATGATAATGCACTTGCCTGCATACAACAATCCTATGCAAGTCCTACATCAAAACTCCTTATCAATAAGGTAGTTGTTCCGTTCTTGCGAGTTTCTTAATACTAATTCCGCCAAGAAACCGGTCAAGAAAAGCATCATTCCTAATATCATGGCTAAAATAGATAGATAGAAATAAGGACTGTCGGTTACCAAGATAGCAATGTGTCCTTGTACTATTGCAATAATCTTATTAACGCCAACCACAATAATGGCAATCAAACCGATTAGGAACATCAGTGAACCGATAAAACCAAAGAAATGCATAGGTTGTTTGCCAAACTTAGTAAGAAACCACAAGGTCATCAGATCAAGGTAACCATTAACAAACCGGTTCATACCAAACTTACTGGTCCCATGTTCTCTCTTGCGATGTTGAACCACCTTCTCGCCTATATGCGTAAACCCTGCCGTCTTGGCAAGATAAGGGATATAGCGATGCATTTCCGAGAATACCTCTATATTCTTCACGACCTCTTTACGATAGGCCTTTAGGCCGCAGTTCATATCGTGCAGATGAATACCTGTAACCTTGCGTGCAGTCGCATTGAACAGTTTAGAGGGCAAGTTCTTTGTCAGTTTATTGTCATAACGCTTCTTCTTCCAACCACTAACAAGATCATAATGCTCCTCCGTAATCATCTTATATAGTCCTGGTATCTCGTCTGGTGAATCTTGCAAGTCTGCGTCCATCGTTATTACTACATCGCCCTCTGCACGACGAAACCCGCAATATAGAGCAGCCGACTTGCCATAATTGTGCATAAACTTGATACTATGCACTGCACTATTCTCCTTCGACAATTGCTCTATCACTTCCCAAGAGTTGTCCGTAGAACCGTCGTCCACATAGATAACCTCGTAAGAATAACCATTCTCACGCATAACACGCTCTATCCATGTCTGCAACTCCGGTAAAGATTCTGCCTCATTATACAAAGGTACTACTACTGATATATCCATAACATCTATTATTTGGTACGACGAATACAAAAACCATATATAAGCCCAAGAATACAGCCTAAGAAACAATCGGCAGTAATACTCTGAAAGGTGTATTGTATGGGTTGCATCATCCTTTGAAATTCATCCGAGAAATCAGCAGGTATGTCCAAACCTATGCTCTCCAATTGCAACATCGTCTGATTATATAGCGACGACAAATAATCCGTTGCTATAAATTGAAGGAAAATAAACTTAACCACGCCTGCTACTAAAGCGGCAAAGAACATAAGCAGTATAACATAAGAAAACACCTGCCCATAGCGTATCTGCCCATCACATTCTTTGTCCCTGTAATTGCAGGTTATTCGATATACGAAATACAAGATAAAGATATTCAAAACCCATGTCAACAATGAGAATACCATTATGTTGGGTACTGCCAAAAAGAAATTAACAATAAAGCATACGCCTACAAGCAATCCCCAGCGCATTGCGTGTGCAAATGGGCTGACTATACGAGGTCCTTGTCCTGAATCTGAGTTCTCCATATTGTATTTCTGTTGATAGAATAATTTGTGCAAAGGTAAGAAAAAAAAAGAATATCAAAAAGGGCTGCCAATTTCCACTATCCGACATCCGATATTCTACCGCCCAAAGTAGGTCCGATATAAGGACAACATAAGGACGATCACCCTACTGATACCCTACCACTATCCTACCACTATCCTACCACTTATTGTTCTTGTATTACTTTTATACCTCTATTCAGTTCAAATTAAAGGTATTTCTTACCCTGTAACGACCATTCTGATTGGATAATCGAAACCAATTCCGACCTGCCAATTACATCGAACCATCTCTTCTCGTCCGACACGGCTGTTATTCTACTTCCTCCTTTTTATCAGGCAGCACATTCCCAAAAAGGTAAATAATGCATTCAATATCAAACGCTCATGGCTGAATACATACCCCGAAAACCATTCTTGCGAGTGTACATCCAATATCAAACACAATATCGGCGACAGCAAAGCAACCAACGGTATCCACCTATCGTACACTTTTGCTTTTGTCAATATACCAAAGCAGAATATACCCAATAGAGGCCCGTAAGTATAAGATGCAATCTTATAAACAGTTTGGATAACCGAATCATTGTTCAGCAACCAAATAACATATATACAGCCGCCCATCAAAACAGCCATCACGATATGTACCACTTTCCTAATTCTCGCCACTTTCTCCGATTCATGCTCGTTGCTGTTCAATATATCAATACTGAAACTCGTCGTCAATGCAGTAAGAGCGCTCCCTGCTGCAGAGTAGGCAGAGGCTATAAAACCTATAATAAACACCACACCCACTATAATCGGAAAATAACCGCCTGTCGCCAGATAAGGAAACACATCATCACCTTGCAATCCGCTCAAGTCTATTCCCTTACTGTCTGCCCAAATGTACAGCAACCACCCCAAGACAAGAAACATCAGAATAACAAAAAACTGCACGATGGTTGCCACAACAATGTTCTTTTGACTCTCCTTGTAGTTCTTGCAAGATAATGTACGCTGCATCAGGTCTTGGTCCAATCCTGTCGTAGCAATCAACAGGAATATACCCGCTAAAAACTGTTTCCAAAAGTAACGCGGGTCATTTATATCATCAAAGAAAAACCAACGGGATCTCTCGGAATCAGTTATGCCTTCCAAACCAACACCGCTTTTCAAGATAAAGACAATACACAGCACAACCGACAATATCAGACACAGTGTCTTGAGTAAATCAGTCCACACCAACGAACGAACACCACCTCTGAATGTACATAAATAAACCACTCCCACAGTGCAAATAGCGTTCAGAGCAAAAGGCAAACCCAACGGACCGAATACCAACAACTGCAATACCGCACTCACTACATACAGCCGTACACTCGCCCCCAACAACTTACTGATAAAGAAAAACCATGCCCCCGTCTTGTATGTGTGCATACCAAAGCGTTCGCGCAGATACTCGTAGATACTCGTCAAGTTCATCTTATAGTACAACGGAACCAGTACAAACGCCACAATCAACTGACCAACAGTAAAGCCCAATACCATCTGCATATAAGAAAAGCCTGCCCCGTTAACCATTCCCGGTACACTCACAAAGGTTACACCGGAGATTGCAGCACCTATCGTTGAGAAACTCACAAGAACCCAATTACTCTGCCTGTTTCCCGAAAAGAAACCCGCATTGTCAGTCTGCCTGCCTGCCAGCCAACTGATAGCAAAGAGCAGACAGAAATACAATACAATCACTGTCAGTATGAGTGTTGGAGTCATCATCATAAGCATTTTATCTATTCGTTTATTCGCAAAGGTATATATTTTTCAAAACATTGCAACAATATCAGGTTCGACTGCACTGCGTATATCATTCCGACTGACTATCCCTTTCTTGCACTCTTTTTTGTGTTGCACTTTTCCATAGTTGCCAACTGTTGAACACATTCTGCCAAATGATATACGCTGCAGGACCCAATGCCGATAAAGGCAAGAGATAAGTGTGTGCCATCCATATTCCCAAGATAGTGTTCTTTTGCCCTAACGCCTGCCCTGCAGAGATGGTGGAGGAATATCGTTTGCCTATCCTGCGTCCGACAACAAACTGAAGCAGGCACATACATAGTGAACCCACTGCCAATACTATGGCTGCCCAAATGTCATATTCCTCATAAATCAATGAATGTGTGGTGTTTGCCATCAGTATCACCAACGAGAAAGCCCACAGATAGAAAGGTAGATTGGCAAAGAATTTTGTCATGCGAAGAGGCTTGTGAACTATTGCCGTATAGATAATTCGCAGTAAAAGTGCAGCCACAAAAGGACCTATCAGCAGTGGGAATACTTTGCTCAATATGGTTAGAAATCCTTGTGCAAAACTTATGTGTGCATCAGGATGCATCATTGGGAAGAATGCAGGTACGAACAACGCCACTGCAAAATTGCTCAATAGTGTGTAGGTCGTTAGTTGTTCTACACTGCCACCTAATTTACCCGTAATAACAGCAGCAGCCGTTGCAGTCGGCATCAACACACATAGCATTATACCCTGTGCCAATAAAAGATTGAGTGGACGCAACAAAAAAAACAATGCTACACTTGCTGTCAACTGAAAGGCTAACAATAAACCATGCCAACGCTGTATCTTCATGGCATGGATATCCACCTTGCAGAATGTGAAGAATAGCATAACGAATATCAGATATGGGGTGATAGGGGTAAACCGATACAACCATCGGTAACATAATACCCCCAACACCATCGCAATAGGTAATGTCAAATCTTTTATATACGACATACTCCGTCCTCTCTGCGTAATTTACAATCCGCAAAGTTATAACATATTTGCATATCCCACAACCTCTCTTCTTCTATTCTCCTCCCCTCTGCCTTTATCATCAATTAACTGGAATATGCGTATGAGATGTCTTTGATATAGTTGATTGGAAATATGTTCCAAGCAGCCTTAATCCTTATTTTGTTGGAATATACCCTGCGAGCTGGCTCAAGGAACAAGTGATTGGCTTAAAGCAAGGCTGTCTTAATCCTTATTTTGTTGGAATATACTCTGCGAGTTGACAGTTAGAAAGCGCAACAAGTAACGGACTCGGGTCTTAATCCTTATTTTGTTGGAAGATACTCTGCGAGTTTTCGAGGTCATGGGTCGTGTCTTCGATATGGAGGCGGTCTTAATCCTTATTTTGTTGGAATATACTCTGCGAGTTATACTTATAAACATCGTCAACCCGAACCCATTTTGCGTCTTAATCCTTATTTTGTTGGAATATACTCTGCGAGATGGGATAAAATGACTGAATGGGAACGCAGCCAAATGGTCTTAATCCTTATTTTGTTGGAATATACTCTGCGAGAATTGGAAAAAGTTATAGAAAACTATCCTTCCAATTGTCTTAATCCTTATTTTGTTGGAAGATACTCTGCGAGATGGCGGATATGGCGATATTGTTTACAAAGAGAAAAGTCTTAATCCTTATTTTGTTGGAAGATACTCTGCGAGAAAGAGAATGAAGTCTTCAACAGCATATCTCCGCTGTGTCTTAATCCTTATTTTGTTGGAAGATACTCTGCGAGCTAACAATGGTATTGTAGTGTTTTTAAGGTTCTTCATTCGATTTAACGGTCGCAA
>CAVEFV010000025.1:0-28123 GCA_963615025.1 Firmicutes bacterium CAG:95
GATGAATTTTCTTTGCTTCGTTTCTTTTGTTCATGCAAAAGAAATGAAGAATATACTAACAACTATTAACTTTCACCCTGCCACTCTTAATCCTGATTCCTAATCCCCAATTCCTGATTAGATAAACCATCCTTTCCCTCAAGCCCCATCATTCCTACCAATTTCGAAGGTTTAATATAGGATGAATATAAGACGAATATAGGATGAATATAGGAAGAACCTACAAACTACCTATCAACCACCTCCCCCAAACCCATCTCTGCATATTAATCATTAACTGTTAATTGTTAATTATTACTTGTTAATTACTCGCTGCATAGCCATAGCGTAGAAGGGCTTCTAACTCTCCTTCGAAGACCAAACAATATGTTCCCGTTAAACCCAATGAACCCCTTCAACCAATCAAACTACTCCTAACCACATAAACTTATCAACTCATCAACAATAACACCTCTCTCCTACCAGCAAATTGGCTATTTCCACTAATAAATTGTTCTTTTTTTACATATTCTTCGCCAATCCTTGCACTAATTCCAATACTTTTGCGTACCTTTGCACCGCAAATCTAAAACCAACCGCATACACAACCATAACGAACTGAATACAAATTCATTCAATAACAATTAAATACAACATTTATGAAAAAAACTTTAATCGCTGTTGCTGTGGTTTTGGCAGCAGGCATGATGTCTTCTTGCAATGACACCAATTATTGCTACGAAATTACTCAAACCTACAAACTTCTTGGTACGGAAGTTTCTCATACCTACAAGTGGTGGGGAACAAAGAACGATCTCAAGACCTACGAGCAAACGCTCAAAGATGCTGCTACCAATCTGGGAGCCGACGAGAGTACTGTAACTATCAACAGCCACCGCACTACCAAGAGCCAAGACGAGTGCAAATAAGCAAATAATCAAAACGATTAAAACAAAAAAGGATGTGCCGGCAACGACACATCCTTTTTTATCCCTGCTACCAACCTCCACAAAAACATGTATCTCAAAAAAATCTGTCGAAAAGTTTGTGTGTTCCAAAAACTTATCTTACCTTTGCAGCCGATTTCCGTCAGAATAGGCGTACAACCCCGTCACTAATGCCCATTCCGATCGTATCACGGCCCATTCGTCTATCGGTTAGGACGCAAGATTTTCATTCTTGAAAGAGCAGTTCGATTCTGCTATGGGCTACCAACAAAACAAAGAAAAATAAACCGATTAATATACTATACAAGATGGCAAATCATAAATCATCTTTGAAAAGAATCAGACAGACCGAGAAAAGAAGATTACACAATCGTTACTATGCTAAAACTGCTCGTAACGCTGTGCGTGACTTAAGGGCTACTACGAACAAAGAAGAAGCCGCTGCTATGCTGCCTAAAGTATCGAGCATGCTTGATAAGTTGGCTAAACGAAACATCATTCATCGTAACAAAGCCGCTAATCTAAAATCCAAACTGGCTGTTTATATCAATAAACTCGCCTAATTTAGGCGTATATAATAGCCACAACAACAAAGGCAACCTGCTACAGGATGCCTTTTTTCGTTAAGCATAACACATACCCTCTACGCCCCTTCTACATAACACCTTCCTCTAACTGTTCCTATACTCTTTAGGCGTCTGCCCTGTATGCGACTTGAAGAAACGGTTAAAGAATCCTACATTGTCAAAACCTAAAGCAATCGCAATCTCTTTAACCTGCTGGTTCGTTATTTTCAACTGCGACTTGGCATCCATCAAAATAGCATCCGTAATCAAATCACCTGCCGTCCTGCCACTAACCGACTTTATCGTAGAACACAAGTGCGGAAGAGTCAAACGCAATTCTTCTGCATAACGGGCTACATGGTGCCACTCATGATAATGATTCAACACCAAACGGCTGTACATCTGAAATATCTCCTGCTTTCTATCCTGAGGCTTTATAATAAAGCCCTGTTCTTGACGGCGCTCCGAATAAGCCAACTGGATGATATTAAAGATATGTACCATTTTTGCACTCGACAATAATGGCGGGGTGCAATTAGATGCCTCCAATAAAACATCCATCGAGTGCTTCACTACCTTACCGCACTCTGCCGACACATGCAGTAAAGGCTGCTTCTCATCCATCAAATACATCGCACTATGCACTCCGAATGTATTCTTCGCTATAAAAGACGACGAGAACAATAGGTAATACACCAACGCATCTTCGCTGAACTCATGAATAAGCAAGAAACTGCCAGGCTCAAGAACTACTATGTCGTTCGGATGAAAAGCATACTTCGTAATATTGATGGTCGCTGTAGCAGTTCCACGCAATACGTATGCATACACACCACACTTGATCTTGCAAGGAAACCTGCCATATTCATTCAGTATCTTACCACTTGCATCGCCCACCAAATAATCAACCGGACAATCCAACAACGGGATATTTTGTTCCTTATCTTGCATAATCTCAACGCTTTTATAATGATTATACCTACTATTGACCTTGCAAATATATCATTTACTCCGCAAATGTACAAAGAAAAATACAATAAATTACTATCCATCTTAACAAACTGCACTTTTTAACGAACAAACATACCATTTCACCCCACCCTAATCGTAAAAATCATACATCTCCACCCCACACACCAACCCTCATTGCAAAAAGTACAATACTCCCCTCACAGGAATATATACCACATAGTACGGAAAGAGCGAAAACGAACATTTCCAAATATGGTTACGATGATACATGTATTATGTGGGTTTGTATGCATCCTTGGAAGCCCTCTATGGAGAATGAGAACGAATAATTTATGAGGAGAATTTAACACCCTCCGCAACTCTCATTTTCGGGTTAATAGACATTTGGGGACGAGAACCATTTCTTGTACCCCAAAATGTGTTCCTAAATGGAAACGGCAAATACTACTTGGCAAATACTTTCCTGCTAGCGAATAGGTCAATTAGGTGTTGATATTTTCTAATTTTTGTGTATAGTTCAGATTTTGAGAAATTAGAACAGATATCAGATTATAGATGAAATTTGTAGTTTAAGATTCCGAATACTACACCAAAAACAATTGTAATAACCGTGCCTAAAATAATCTATTGGAAAGTGGTTAATTCTTCCTCTGTTGAAACGGATATATCATTTGTTACCGACTCAGTATTGTTCATCTGGTTTTGAGCCGACTTTTCTCTATGTGTATCAATAGTAATTAGTGTCAGTATTATTCCGATTATACATACAGCTATGAAACCATAAGATAGAATGCCAAAATTTGACGCTATTAAGAGTAGCACAAGAATAACGACTGCTTCACCAACTATTGTCCATTTCGCAGCATTAACTTTTTTCTTGCTTTATCTCTCGTCCATCTTTATCTATTTCTTCTTTGCTGATTCCTTGCTTGAGAAGGTGTCGTTCTTTGTCTTCATCCGAAATATTCGGATTGCCTATGATATCATTAATTGCCGTCTTGACACTTTCTGCTCTTCTTTTATTATCGATCACATTCTTAACCAACTCTCTTTCATATTTTATCCCTCTTTCATCAAGAAATTGGACTATAGTTTCTATAGCAGACGAAGAACATTCGTCAATGTGATATGTAAGAATGTATGGAAATAGGTAAGGAATAGTTTCCGTTGTGCCTCTTTGTTGGTTTCGGTATAGGTACTCTCCGGCGTAGCAGCCTTAGCCTGCTCGGGACACGACAAACGACCGATACGAATTCTCGTATCGGTTTTCTCTATCAGAAAGTGATTGGAAACGGGTTGTTCCGAAGACTTGCTCTCGTAGCAAGGGATGATTCTGCCGTCAAGCAGTGTGATAGAAGGTGTTTGTCTCATTTGTTTTTTTAATTAATTTATTGGTTAATAATTAATTCGCATCATTTTACCACCGTGGCCTGTAGACTTGGGCTCGGTTGGTGTGACTTAATGCCAACTCGGGATACATCAATACATAAAAGTTCGCTTTCGTGAGAAAGGCTACGGCGTGCACTCACGCCACCGATGGGTTGTATCTATTCTGCCATACCGCTCACGCATCACTTATGCCAAACGGCTGTTCTAAAGAGTAGAAACAAAGCCCTATCTCGGAAAAACGATGCAAAGGTACGAAAAATATTTGGAATATGCAAATATGGGGGAAAGTTTTTTGTGTTTTTTGGGCGTCTAGGTCGTATTTTTTGAGGTGGGGAGAGAGAAATGAAATACGCTTCTGAATTGGAAACAATGGTCTTTTATAGAGACAAAATGCGTTTCTAATAGGGGAAATACAATTAGAAACGATAGGTTGTCTTGAAATTTAACCCTATACATTATGGAGTGCATAGAACATACATGCTACATCTTTTCCCGCACGAGCAGCATATCGAAAACCATATTTCTGGTAGAACGGAACTGCGCTATAAGTGCCATCTTCAATATCCAATGCATCCACATGGATATACTCTGCAGTAGGTACAAGTATTTCAGCCTTATCACATACCAAATCCAATATCGCCGTTCCGATACCCCTATATTGATAATCTTTTTGAACCGCTAAACAAGCAACATCTATCATATCAAGATATTCGCAATGTCCTTCATACTCTATGGGGAGATTAATTTTACCGATAATACAAAATCCAACCAACTTTTGTCTTTCGTTGTACACGCAATACGCAACAGGGTTATCAACATATAATTCTGCTAATAACCCTTGCGAGTGAAGAATCCCATCCATTTCGGGGACACCACAAGAAAACTCATGTAACAAAGACAAAAGGTCGGGCGATATTTCTACCGATTGTATGGTATAATTACCCATTGGTTACCTCAATCAACTTGATGGATGTTTTGTGCTGTGCGCGTGCACGCTTTACCGTTCCTCGTGTCCTCTCATTGGATATTTTCTCGAGGTGCTCATGCATCTCTTTCGCCATAGCCCCACGAACGGGTTTACAAGATGTTGGCATTCCTATCATAACGCTATTAGTTAGAGATTGTAGTATTATTAATCATTCAATTCGCTGCAAAAATACGATATTTTTGGCATATATGCAAAATATAAGACGATTATTCTGCAAAAATGCCATTCTACCCTAATTTTATGGTGCTTATGGGAGGCTATTTCCAAGCCTGCAAAATGACCTATGGATCGCTTTCTTGAGAAAAGATAGCGTTTCTAAATTGAAACTATAACCTTGATTGATGGTACTCGGAGAAGAACGGGGAATGGTGACAGTCACATCAACCCTCTCTAACATTGACGAATGTTTGACTATTACGCTGAATGTTTATGGTTCAGTTTCATTTGATTCGATAATTTCAACTTTCCAGTTAAGGTGGAGCAATGAGAATATTTTCTCCAATTGACGCTTCTTATCGGCAGTATTACTATGCGTATTTACAAAGTACCCATCGCCAATATCATATTGAGCGTTGGGGTATTTTGGATTGCCTCCAATGGTGACAAGATGCATGCCGTCCTGTGGTAGTTTTAATTCATAAATTCTCTTTCCCCCTATTTCTTTTATGGTCTTACTCATTGTATGTGCAGCCTTTTCGCATACTATGATACTACCATCTGCTCGAACGACACGAATAGTCGTTGCCTTCTTCATTTTTCTTTCTTTGGGTTCTGTTGCCAAGCGCTTAGGTTTGGGCATACGAATGGGAGCGTCATCTTTAACGGCATCCGGCGTTACAAAAGAAGCTTCACCATCGCTAAGACTTTCAATTTTTTCTTTGATGGCGTATTCCAATATCGGACTTACGGGAAGGTCAAACTTCTTCATTACTTCCAGCAAATGCTGCAGTTCTTCTATATCAGTCATTATGGATAAGTGGAATTAAAGATTTTCTGTTTTATGATACTTGGGTATTCAAAAATAGGGACTTACCGGGAACTCTATTTCTTTTTGTAAACTTACTAGTGCTTGTAAACATTCAAGTTTACTCATTGGCAGACAGCCCTTTTACCTTATAGTCAGGCATTGGTTTGGAGAATGATGTTTCAGCATCGATATTGCTGCATTGCTGGCGAACAATGTCGCGACGCCTAATGGCGGGCTGAAGGCAAAGCATATTGAACTCATTCAAATTGACTTGCTCAACTGAGATAATATGTGGGAAAAGGAGTTTTAAGTAAGCAGTAGCAATTCGCTTCACTGCCTTCGTATGTCGCATATCTGCTCCCTGTGGTACTTCAACAAGGTCATCCACGATGTGAGAATAAACGGATTCTGTTCGCATCTGATGAAGTACCTCCGAGAAAAATTCAACATTGAGTGTCCAGTCGTGTAATGCCATATCAACATTGACACGAGGCAGCAGCCATCCTTCAATCATTCCGTGGAAGCGATCCAAAAGAGCCGACTCTCTAAATACTTCAGGAAGTGAATCGAAATACTTGTGGTTTAGAGGCGCATTGTTCTCCGTTAAGAGGATGTTGCCAAGCAGCATCAAACCACACTCCGACATAAACTCATAGTTGTCTATCGTTGCACGACCATATTCAAGATAATTCTTAAGGAACGACTGCATTTCCGAATTATCGGAGAATGTAATGGTCTGTATCTCATCAAAAGCTACCATATCATAGAACCGCATAATACCAGGCGCCTTTGTTGATTTATCGTAAACTAACTTGGCACGAGAAACCTTACCTCCACTTACAAGCCAAACGAACTTAGAGAGATTGCCAAACACATAGCTCTTTCCTGTACCTTTAGGAGCAAGTTCTATGAGATTAAGTCTTGGCTCGATAAATGGTAGCAATCGAGTCAAGAACTCTAACTTTTGTGTCGTATTCTTGAATGCCGTCGGGGTATATTCCATGGCAGAGATAAGTACATCAATCCATTCATCTAGAGAAAATTGGGCACGGCAGTTCCTTATGTAGTTGATGTCAAGTTTCTGCATCGGGCGGAATGGTTTGAAATTTACCATTTCCACATGTCCACTCTCATTATCTACCGGAGCTATATAGACAATCTTCATGATACCCCATTTCTCTCCGTCTATCAAATCATCTGGGTATTCTTCAATCAGATAGTCAGGGATAAGAGTATCAGAAGCCTTGATGCCCATGTCAGGTATCTGGAAGCTGGTCTTGTTTTGTGCGAGACTGGTTGTTACAACAAAGCGAGTGAGCAATGTCAATGTCTCTCCTCTACGCAATCGCGCCAAGATGGCGCTATTATCCTTTGGAATGTGTTCGTCCAAAAAATGTGAAAGTGCTTCACGCTTGAAAGAACCATCTGCAGCAATATGTGCTGAAATCAGATAGTCCTTAACGAAAGAAGGTAAGTTTCTGCCATTGAATACCTCGTAGTTGGCGGGATTCTTATATACCGCTGCGCTACCAAATACTTGCTTTATCTTATTGCCTATTGTACTCATAGTATTTTACAAATTAAACATATCATCAATACTTGAATTTCCGCTAAGACCGACAACCCGTATCTTTATTGCTATGCTATTAGACCCTTCCGGCTTTATATCTATCTGATGTTCGCCTTCTGTTATATTCTCAAGTTTAGTTTTCCATCTTGTTCCGGATCTATCCATGTTATAAGTTTTGCCTTCGCAAGTCAGGATTGCACTCTTGGGTTCCGGCAGAATAGTCAAAATCACAGTCGGATCAGATATCATTATTTCGTTACTGCTCAATTTTACTTGATGATTGACTATATTGCTTACCGTGTCCTTATTTGACAATAGTATAAAGGGAACAAGTACCTCCTCCGGAGTACAGCCACCATGAACTTGATGGGTAGGCACCTTAGAAAGTGAGGAATGAGTTAATGCTACTTTGTATTTCTGTTTCTCCTCTTCATTTTCGTGAACCAGATAGTCGGGATCGGTTAGGGCATCATCGGTTGTCTTTATGTATCTGCCTTCGTGCTCAAACTTGCCATCATACTTTTTTGATGGAGCCTTTCTCGACAGGCAACTTAGCCCATGGTCAGAAACTATAGCAACTGTACATTTCTGCTTTTTACATTCGGTCATTATCTCATAAATAATGTCTTTGATGACTTTCAGTTCTTCTATCAAACTATCGAGATACTTATATCCATGTGAATCATGTCCCAGTTCATCAAGAGCACCGAACTTCTTTACTTCTGTGCCTTCGAAGCGATTGTGGTGCGTAGAGGAAGGTAGATATGAACGCGTAATTTGAGAACGAACAACTTTCATATTCGTTTTCTCTTGTTCTATTAGATCTAAGATGTATGTAAGGAACTCGGAACCTAAACCATCAATCCAATAGACCTTATCAGGTCGATAAATGTCGTTGTTATACATTTCTGCCAGTACATCATGAGAGTTCTCAAACCCGAAATACCATTTATAGAAACTGGTGTCAGAGTTGTTCCTTGTCTTAATGAAGTCTGCAATCTCGTCAATGTATTTATCTTCCATTTTGGCTCTTTTATATGCCTTGAGATAGTCGATAAACCATTGATTATCTGAATTGAAATGAGAAGGCATACTTGTTTTGGAATATGCTGCAAATTCAGGATATAATTTCGACACGGCATCTTCCAAATTCTTGTTGTTGGGATTTTGTACAGACCAACCCATTAGGAGCTTTCTTTCAAAATCAAACACGCCAGTACAGAGGTCAATTGCAGAAGTAAGGTCGTTCTGCTGTTCGTATATATCCTGAATTCTATCAGACAACCAGTTCTGATCTTCTTTAGTTATGTCCTTCTCAAAGTTAGACTTGTTCTCTACGATGATATTTCTACGCTCTTCAGCATATTCCGGCTTCTTATGAACCGGTATGTCACTATAGAGAATACGGGTAGCAATCATATTTGCCAACTGATAAAAATCAGAAAAACATGTTGTTGATTCCATACAGAGACCGATGTATGGATAGTGTCCGACAAAATCAGTATCAAGCACATAATGTTTTAGAAGCCATCGTTGATACGGTTCATTGCCATGATTTCCCCATTCGCCGATTACATCGGATGCAGTGAAATGTACTTTATTGAAAGAAGTTCGAACAAATGCCTCGAAAGAGAAATTGTCAAACTTGGATTTGTCGATATGCTTCAGCAACTCTTCCCAGAAATCCTTTTCGCTCTCATTGTAATCGAAGGGGAATCGGAGTTCGAGAAACTGTGTCATAAACTCGTAAGCATTCGATATGCGAGTGAAGTTAAAGATATTATCCGGCTTTGAGTACTTATACTTAGCCGCTATTGGCGTCGAGGTACAGACGATTCTCTCCTGTGGGGCTTGTTTCTTCCAGAACATGAGCCAATCACGAAGCGAGTCGAGTTGACATTGCACAGAGCCATTCGGCAACACAAAATCTTTGTACTTTGTAAGGAATACTTCTACAGACTGAGTTTCTGCATCATAACGCCAGATTGGAGCACTTTCTTGGATACGAGCAAAGTGATTCAAAAAATCGGTAAAGCGGTTTTGGAGACCAATCAATGGAATGTAGATACGCTTATTCGGGTTATGGGTATCCTCCATCAGCATTATTTCGTTGAAAAACCCTCTGAAGTCGTCGTCATTATAAAAGCGTACAACTTCGGAGAAAGGAGTCACAAAAGTCGATGTATTACATGCCTTTATTGCCTCCTTCAATGTATCTTTCGTAATCCATGTGTCATATTCACCTTCGTCGATAAGATTCTCCAAATCGAGCATGTCTACCCCTATATTGACCATAAATTTAGCCAATTCCCTAAACTCACTGAAATTATTGAGCATAATGAAACGAATAGCATACCGCTGAGCAAGCATATCTCGCGTCTTTGTGTCTCGGATAATTTCCTGAGTTAGCTCCTCAAACGAACTAAATACATTTACTTTTTCTGATGTATCCATAATGGTATATTAACTTCCAAGATAATTGATTAGGAATTGGGATATTTCAGGATGTGTTTCAATCATATCCAACACAACCTTTTGCCACAGCATACTTGGCATGGTCTGTTCTTTGACAAGATTCTTAGCTCGCTTGATGTCATCAGGAGCGGGTTGAGAAGTAATAGGAGATACAGGATTTACCGGATCTACTGGATTAATGGGGTCAATAGGTGTAACAGGAGTCACAGGTCTAATCTTGTTGATGTAGAACGACATCACACAAGACTTTACATCTTCCTCCCGACGGAAAGCTATTTCCGATTGAAGATGTGATAACTCTTCTTCCAGTTCATTCCACCATTCCGGTTTCAACTCCACTTCTTTGATGCCCTTGATAAAATTCGTGAAGCCCTCACGATAATTCGACGGTATAGTCAGTATCGTATAGAGGTCAATTTGGTCGTCCTTGATTTCACGCAGCAGTTCCTTGATCTTTGAGAGTTGATAACTATCCTGGTTAAAAAGACTGATTAGGTCACTAACTGCCTTCTGACAGTTAGGTTTTGACTTAATGGCTTCACAGTAAAACAATGACCACAACGGATATTTGGCAATTTGCTTGCAGAACTCGGTAATACTCCACTTGGCGTATGCAAGGCTCTTAAGGTCAGTCATACTAACACCTTTTACGACACTAAGGTTAAATACCTCACCAAGGATGCTGGTCAAATTACGTTCTTCAACCGAGCCGAAACGAAGAAGAAGCTTGTTGCTCGTCTCGCTCGTTCCATTATCCCACATCTTCAGCAGGATCTCAATCATATCATTGAGTTTTTCATCACCCACAGGTTGGGATGTGCTTGGGTTGAATAGGTCTTCCTTATGCTTACGCAGGGCATAACCCAATACGGCATAGTTGGCAGGGTTGGCAAACATACCATACGGTGGACGCATTAGTGGAACAAGGATATCGCTAAGCGAGAAGCGGTCGGCATACTTTTTCTTAGCTGCCTCCATCAGCATATCGACTTCCTTGCAGACCGTATTGAGCCAAGAATTACCATTCTTTGCAGCCTCAGTCAACTCGCAAGTATCAGTCACCAAGTTATTTGCACCGTCTAAGAAAATAGCCTTTGTCGGGCGTACTGAACCGCCAAAGTTGAGCAATTCATCGCGTGTGCGCTTCTGGAGCATCTGTAAGGAGAGAGCCTTGAAATTCTTATTCGCAAAGAATGTCATTGCCTCACTTTGTAGAGCCTTAACACTTTCCATTCCTGCTGGGAATATTTGAGCACTGAATTTTTTGTTGATGACACTATAGATATTGCTGAATATGCCATCGCTATAACGTTGACCATTGAAGTACATGGCATATTGTCCGCCGTTCATACGGTTCTTCCATTTTACAACATACTCTTTGGCAACATTTTCAAACTGACCGGCATCATCGGTATTGAAATGTGAACGGCTGACATTAGCCTGAGCTACGGCATCAATAAATTGGTTTTGCGATGTAGGACTGAATACCTCGGATGGAATAATGAACATAGTATTTTTAAAGTCATCCGAGAATCCCTTCACGCGGTTCTCCATACTATCACGAGCTTCGTCTGTAATGGAGAAGAATAATGCAACATGAAGGAAGTTTGGCTTCTCGCTTGTATATTTATTAAGTTTGCTGCGCAATACGGCTTCGTTATCTTCGCATGCATAGAACTGCGGTTCACACTTACGCATGAGTCGTTCTCCTACAAGGAATATCTTTCCTATTTCCTGCTTGCTCTTATCGTTATATTTCAGGTAATCAACTGCAGTTCTGAAATTGCTTGCAATTGTAGTTTTCTCTCGGGTAATTTCGGCAGAATTGTAGGACGATACTGAAATTTTGAACTCACCAAAGATGTCACGAACGATAATTTTGTTATCATTGAGCCAGTTAAGAATCTCGTCCATTTTGTCCGAGCAACGGTCGCCGGAGAAAATGTATTTTAGATTTTGATCCTTTGGTGCATACTTTTCCGGTGAACTCTTGAATTTCACACTCAAAGCGTTCAACAGGAGAATCACCTTAAAGACACGCATATAGTCATCGCCCATTTTGCCCACATGATCTTTGTGGGTTGAATATTCATTGGTGAAGGCTGTACAAAGCGGTTCATTGCTGAACTCTGAGTAGAAGAAATCCCAAAGCCAGTCGGCTGTTAGCATCATCTTTTGATCATAGTTCGTAGGTTCGTTTATAAACTGCTTAAATCCATTCTGCTCATCGTTCATAAACTTAAGCACGCTACGATTGGCGGAACCCATGATGTTCGACATCTTCGAGCAAAGAAACGCAGTATAAGGGTGCAAAGGGAACAGATTCTGGATATGTTCCTTCTCGTCACCGGAGTTGCTCTCACATAAATAGTCATAAATCAGACTGTCAATGTGCCCTACACGGCTCGCAACCATATTTCTCATATCAACATTGTCCGTGGTAGTAAATGTATGACGGAGAATCAGATAGGTAGAAATTTCATCCATTTGGTAATCTACGCTATCATAGCGATCACTCATCTTCGTGATGTCTTTACCTTTGGCATCAAGGCTTGAACTCTCAGTTCGATGCGAAATAAGGTAAAGAAAAACATTGTGGTTCTGTGATTTTTCTGCGATGTTCTGAAGCACATTGATACGGTCGCTTTTCAAAGTGTCCATAACGCTGGTAAACTCATCCCAAAATATAATCAGCCCATTAGCGATACCGGCTTCTTCGATGGCTTTCTCCACCTCTACAAGCCAGTCGCTGATCCTGCCACTCGTTAAATAGGTCTTGTCAGCCGCAAGAGCTTCTTCCAAGTGCAAGAAGACATCAATATCGTTGTTTTTTAGTTTTGCAATCAGTTTATCATAGTTCGATGCTTCCGATGCCAATTCATCGTTGTTATTTAGAAGTTCAGGAATACGAGATTTATGTCCTTCCACCCAACGGATGGCTTCGTCGAAGTCAGAATGTACAACGACATCCTGATAACCTGCAGCCTTGAGAGCATTCTTTGTCTCACGCTGAATAGACAGAGAGAAACGAGGTATGTTGTATGCTCCCTCTACACCCTTTAATACAACAGGGAAAAAACGCTTCTGTTTACGAATAGCGGTCAACTGCGCCTTTGTCACCTCGTTAGGAATGTTTTGGATATAATCATCCACCTCTGAGGCCGGGTCACACAGCAAGTGGCGAACGACGCTACTAGCATGGCTCTTACCCGTACCGAATGTTCCACGCACCCACATAGAGCGGCGCTTGCTGATCTCGGTTGAAGTAATTGCGGTTATGCTGCGTTGCAGCAAGTCGCAAAACTGTTTTGTCGGAATGAATGTACGCCACATTTCCGGCGTTTCGTCCGTCATGTCATAAACCGGCAGGAAATCCTGCATTTTGATAAAGTCTGAATACTTAGTTGCCATAGTCGTAGATATGCTTAAAGCATCATTTTTAGGATGTCAATTGATTTAAGGTCGTCACGAAGGATAATATTGTCCAGACCCATATTAAGTTCGGCACGAAGAACATGGTTGCTCTCTTCTTGAAGAGACAGAAGCAGACGCTCGAAAGTGTCTTTGTTGATACCAAACTGGCGATAGATACCCTCTCTTTGATTCTCGTCATAGAATTCAGATACAGTCAGCAAGTAACGCTTCTGGCGTTCGGCATAGCGGAATAGTGAATAAGCTACGGCACAGAGGGAAATATCATTAAATGGTGTTCTATTAAAGATAGGCTTATTGTTTTCTTTTGTTATCACACCGACAGAAAGTTTTTCACCTAGAGGTGATGAAACAAATGCATTTTGCAATGAGCCAAGAGCATTCTTTCTTACAGAATTACTATACTCAGCAAGAGAAGATTCCATCATCATTTCAATTGCTGATTTCGGATAAGGCTTGTTGTAATCTATATTGTAGGCATACCAACTACACATCTCGGAATTGCAGGTAAGGTTGATCCAAATGATTTCCCAGATTTTGTCAGGTTTAGTTGAATACTTCTCTGCAAATAATTTACCGATTTCCGTAATTTCTTTAGAATCGGTCTTGAGAATATTAGAATCACGCATCCAGTTTAAGAATGGATTCATTTGGTTTTCCTTGTTAATACCGTGTTCGTCATTCTCAAAGAATGTGTCCACATGCTCCATGTAGAATTGAAGCCACTTTTCGCGAAAACCGAAGTTGTTGTAGCGATTGATTGTCGTCTTTTTGTCTTTCTGTGTTGCCATTTTTATTCCTTCTGATTGTTTTAATGAATTTGCAGAAATACATCCGTCGTCCTTAAAGTCTAAACACTTACGACACTTGATGCATTTGAACTTGTCAATTTTTACAATTGGAACTACGGACAAAGCGCCAGTAGGACACTCCACCTCACATAATTCACAATGTACACAATATGTTGTTTTATTGATTACTCGTTTAAGATGACTTACGAAGAATGGATTATTGCTTACATTAAAGGCTTCTACTAATATTGTGTTATTCCTTTCATCAAAGGTCAATTTCATGGATATAATGTCATGATTATATTTTATTTGACCATTATATACATTATCTTCTTGTACCCATGAATTTGCACCAAGAACTTTCAGCCATTCAAAGATGTTCTCCTTAGGGTTTGCTATCAAAGCCTTGAAGTCTATGGCTTGAAGCGGGCTAATTATGCTGACTTTTGATTTCGTTTCAAATCCCTTACCACCGGCACGAATTTTCCAGTTTCCACTTCGGATATAATTTTCTATGTCCTTAACTCCGTTCTTTTTCACTATTTCGCGGATTTTATCGAGAAACGGCAGAGTGGTTTTAGGGAAAATATGATTGCAGAGGTAGTCATTCCAATCTGAGCCAAAAGGACAGATAACACACCCAACTCGTCCCAATCCTTTTCTATAAGCTGGATTTATAGGCAATCGGTTAAATAATAAATACAACCAAACTTCAGTAGTATTCCACTCAAGAATGGGACTTATATTAAGAACATTAGTATGTTTCGCATCTTTTGCAACTTTCTGATAGGTTGAGCGTCTAAGACTTTCTTCCGCTCTCGTACCAATGAATGACATTACATGTGGCTGCCTACCCAATTTTGAAACCGCTTTGAGAAGTTTGTACAAAGGAGCAGTCTTCATAACTCCGCAACACCAACGATGCACATTGCTTGGCGAGCCCATTAGATCCCAATATCTTAATACCTTTTCGTGATTCTTTGCCAATAAGAATTTGATATTAGGATATCTTTTCGAATAAATTTTTTCTACAGTTTTATAAAGATCCAATGATGTTGGTAGTTCATATCCTGTATCAGAATAGACTACTAGCAAATCTTCACTGGGTATAACTCTTGTGACTAAATCTAAAACGACCTGTGAATCTTTTCCCCCTGAAAAGGAAACGATATACATCTCAATATCTTTATTTAGAATTGGAGTCTTTCCAAGTTCTTCTGCTTTGCTCAATGGCATAACATCAAAACTGTCGCAATCTTCTTTGACAACCACATGCTCTTCCTTAGTCTTTTTTTCAAGGTTACAAGCAAGGCGTTGAAAATCAATATCGGGATTTTTTTGGGAAGCCTCACGCAGGTTCTTGTAACGACGATACGTTTGGTTGATGAAATCCATAGCCTCATGTTCGATGATGAACATGGTATCTTCGTTACATGAACGCAGTCGATCCATATCTACCGGCTGCAGAATGATACTCTCAAAGCCTTCTTGCCGGATAACGGTTGGCGCATCAAAGACATTGCCACCTTTCACCTCAAGAACACACTCCCCTTTATAGAAATAGCGACGGTCGCACGCCCACAATAGGGGTTCATCAACATGAGGATATATCCATCCCATTTTGTTGAGTCCGAGTAGGTCGAGTTCCTCCCAGAACACCGGACGAGGTGCCACATTTAAGGCAGCCCCCTTCGATGATATCGTGAGTTGAACGCCGTTATATTCTGTGTCCCATATTACTTTGAACATAATCTGTATTTAGTGATTCGTTTGATTTTAATGGTTTTACTTATGTAGATAGGTATATATAACAAAAAACGCGGACTTTCGTTCGCTTCATTTGACATTTTGAGGTTCTGGACTACCTGAGAGAATCAAATTAACTACGCAAAAGCCCACGCCATAGGCGTGAGCGTCATACGGCTTTTGCTTGATTCTCAGTTCGAATTTTAGAAGTGTCCAGTTTCCAAAATGTCAAGTGCTGCTTATAACGCTTTTCTATATATGTCGGTGCACCGCCTATCGGTGCGAGGTATTACATAGGCATTAATGATTTTACGAAATTATTGTTTTACCTTTTTACGCTGCAAAGGTAGGATTTTATTTGAAGATATGCAAAAAGATTTATGATTTGCGGATTGACGATGTACGATTGTTAGTAGCACTTTGTAGGTAACTCTATTGGAGTTGATTGCTTTATCACATAAGAATCACATAAGAATCACATAAGAATATCATAAGAATGACATATAGTGATATATTAGTTTGTAGGGAGATGATAAAGGGATGGTAGAAGGAAACAAAATGGAGGGAAAGATTTAGCCACGAATCTCGCACTTATATCCATACCACATCCATAGCACATCCATAGCACTACCTTACCATGTATGACCTTTATATGGGTTTTAGAAGAGGTGGCAAGGTGCAAATTGCCTCCCGTATTGTACAAATTTGGCAGCATAGACCTCTCATTGTCCTGTACATATTCCGTATTCCCCTATAAATTGAGTCCTATTGGAATTACGGAAATATCCTTATGCAGACAGGGACAATATACAGAGCATTCAGGTATTGTATCGGAAGGTTGTATCTGCTATTATTCGTTAAATATGGTTCTTGTGTGGTTTTTCCATAAAAAAGCAGTACCTTTGCGGCACTTTTCGCTTTGTATAATATCGTACGGAGCAGTGTTATAATCTTCTTGATATGCAGATTTTTACTACTAAAAAGGAACTATTGGCCATGTCGGAAGCATGCCGTAGGAACCATCAATCGATAGGACTTGTTCCTACTATGGGTGCTTTGCATGCGGGACACGCATCTTTAATCTCCCGTTCTGTAAGGGAAAACGATGTTACATTCGTTTCGGTATTTGTGAATCCCACACAATTCAATAATAAAGAAGACTTGTTGCATTATCCCCGCACCTTGGAGCGGGATAGCGAATTGCTACGGGAACTGAATGTTACATACCTGTTCGCACCGTCTGCGGAAGAGATGTATTCAACGGAGGAACTTAATAGTACCTTTGCTTTTGATTTTGGCGGATTAGATAAAGTGATGGAAGGTAAGATGCGTCCGGGACATTTCAATGGTGTAGTACAAATTGTTTCCCGTCTGTTTGACCTTGTATCTCCGACGCGTGCCTATTTTGGTGAAAAGGATTTTCAGCAGTTGGCCATTATTCGCCATTTGGTTCGCACAATGCACTACGATATACAGATAGTGGGTTGTCCGATTGTTCGGGAAGCATCGGGATTGGCTCTTTCAAGCCGCAATGAACGATTGTCGGAGGAGGAAAAAAGAACGGCCGTTACTATCTCGCGTATTCTTTTTGCGAGCAAGGAATTGGCAAAGACGCATACTGTCAGGGAGGTGGAAGAATATGTGATTGAACAAATCAACGGTGTTGATGGTTTGGAGGTTGAGTATTATGAGATTGTAGATGAAGACTCCTTGCAGCCTGCAACGACCTTCGTTCATGCTATCGGTTGTGTTACCGTGTACTGCGGTGATGTGCGTTTGATTGATAATATCCACTATTAAGCAGGCAATCGTGAAGATTGTTATTGACAAATATATTCCTTTTTTGAAGGAGAGTCTTGGTTCCTACGATGTAGTGGCGTTGTCTCCCGATGCGATTACCCACGAGGTTGTTCGTGATGCCGATGCACTGATTGTGCGTACCCGTACGGCTGTTACGCGGGAATTGATAGAGGGTTCTTCGATCCGTTTTGTCGCAACAGCCACCATTGGTACGGACCATATTGATACAGACTATCTTGACAGTGTGGGTATTAAGTGGTATTCCTCTCCCGGATGTAATGCGCAGGCTGTTTGTGAGTATGTGGAAGAGGCCATTGACGAATGGCTACCGACGACCCATATCAGTACGCCTACTGTTGGTATAATCGGTGTAGGGCATGTGGGTAGCCGAGTGAAGGAGATGGCACGAAGGAAGGGTTATCGTGTTTTGCTCAATGACCCTCCAAAGGGAATAAATACTCCGTTGGAGACTATTGCGCAGCAGGCGCATATCATTACATTCCATACTCCGTTGGACAAAGATACATTTCATTTGGGTAGTTACGAGTTTTTTGCATCGTGCCGCAAGAATACTCTAATCATCAATGCTGCAAGGGGGGGAGTAGTTGATGAGAAGGCAATGCTATCGTTGCACCTGCCTTATGTTATTGATACATGGGAGGGTGAGCCTAATGTGGACAAGGAAGTGGTAGAGAACGCTTTTCGTGCGTCGTTTCATATTGCCGGTTATTCTTTACAGGGAAAGATTAATGCAACACAGCAGTGTTTAGATTCGTTCTCCGAGTATTTCGAGACCGAGCCTTTGTCGATCGACCTAAAAGCAGTATCTTTGCAACAAGGTTTGGGCGATACTTCTTCGGGTTGGTTAGAGCGTGTGACGCAACAACTAAAGCAGTACCCTAACCGGTTTGACGAATTGCGTAAACAATACAAACTTAGATAATGGCAAATTTTCAGAAACTTACCTCACGAGCCGTAGATTACTCGAAGTGGTATAATGAGTTAGTAGTAAAAGCAGACCTCGCAGAGCAATCGGCTGTGCGTGGTTGTATGGTAATAAAACCTTATGGTTACGCTATATGGGAGCGTGTACAAGCAGCGATGGACAGTCGTTTCAAGGAGAATGGCGTACAGAATGCCTATTTTCCGTTGCTTATTCCTAAATCGTTCTTCAGTCGTGAGGCTGAACATGTGGAAGGTTTTGCGAAGGAGTGTGCTGTGGTTACCCATCATCGTTTGATGAATGATCCGAGCGGCAAGGGTGTAGTTGTTGACCCTGATGCGAAGTTGGAGGAAGAACTGATTATCCGTCCTACTTCGGAGACGATTATATGGTCCACTTATAAGAATTGGATTTCGTCGTATCGTGATTTGCCTATTCTTTGCAATCAGTGGTGTAATGTGATGCGTTGGGAAATGCGCACGCGATTATTTCTCCGTACTGCAGAGTTCTTGTGGCAAGAAGGACATACGGCACATGCTACGGCTGAGGAAGCAGATGCCTTTGCACACAAGATGTTGGATGTGTATGTAGATGTTGCAGAAAACATATTGGCCTTACCTGTTGTCAAAGGTATTAAATCGCCCAACGAGCGTTTTGCCGGTGCTGTAGAAACCTATTGCATGGAAGCAATGATGCAAGATGGTAAGGCGTTGCAAGCAGGTACGAGTCATTTTTTAGGGCAGAACTTTGCCAAGTCGTTCGAAGTTCAGTACTTGAACAAAGATAATCAGTATGAATATCCATGGGCGACCTCTTTTGGTACATCGACTCGTCTTATGGGCGCCCTTATTATGACCCACTCGGATGATAACGGGTTGGTACTTCCTCCTCACTTGGCTCCTATACAAGTGGTTATTGTGCCTATTTTCAAGACACAAGAGCAGTTGGATGCTATCTTGGCGAAGGTTGCTCCTATTGCTGAAAATCTGAAACGCATGGGTATTCGTGTGAAGATTGATTCGAGCGACAAATCAACTCCGGGCTTCAAGTTTGCAGACTACGAACTTAAAGGAGTGCCTGTTCGTCTGGCTATTGGCAGTCGTGATTTGGAGAACGGTACGATAGAGATTGCCCGTCGTGACACTATGAGTAAAGCGACCGTGTCAATTGATAATATAGAGGGAACTATTCAGAACCTATTGGAAGAGATACAACAGAATATATTCCGGAAAGCATTGGATTATCGTCTTGCGAATACTCGCGAAGTTGATTCGTACGAAGATTTCAAGGAGGAGATAAAGAAAGGTGGTTTTCTACTATGCCATTGGGATGGAACAGCAGAGACAGAAGAGAAAATCAAGGCAGAAACGAAGGCTACGATACGGTGCATTCCGTTTGAGAGCAACCCTGTAGCAGGTAAGTGCATGGTTACGGGTAGGCCGAGCAAACAAAGGGTGATATTCGCTATTGCTTATTAAGGAATATGCATAAACCATGAAAGGCTGCCCAATGAGCAGCCTTTTTTGTTTGCAGGCTGCAAAGTAATGAAAAAGCAGAAGGGAGAATAGCCTGTTTTAGCAGGTTGGTTTGGGGATGGATTTGGGTATATTCGGGGGAGGATTTTAGTGTGTTTTTGGGGTGCGGAAAACAGGTTCTTCCTATATTCATCCTATATTCTTCCTATATTCGTCTTATATTCATCCTATATTAAACCTTCGGAATTGGCAGGAATGAAGGGGCTTCAGGAGAGGTAAGTTTTTGGAATGTGCAGGCAGGGTGCAGGGTAGTGATTAGGTATGTTTCTATACCCTTCGATGGAGGTGGTCGGGTAGCGGCATAGAAAAGGGAGTTCGATTTGCCCATGTCGGCAGAAATGTGTATATTTGCAGGCTAAACTATTTGCTGAAAGATGCAGTTTAAGGATATCATAGGACAAGAGGATGTGAAGTCCCGTTTAAGGCAGTCGGTTCGTGAGGGTCGTATTCCTCATGCGCAGTTGCTGTGGGGAGGATCGGGTATAGGCAAGTTGCAGTTGGCGATTGCATACGCCCAATATTTGGAATGCCCGAACAGGACGGAGGAAGACTCTTGCGGAGAGTGTCCCACTTGCAGGCAGTTTCAGCACTTGGAGCATCCTGATTTGCATTTTGTTTTTCCGATATTCAAGGCAGACAGCAGTAGAGAGAGTGTGTGCAACGATTATGTGGACAAGTTCCGTAGTCTGTTGTTGTCGAGTGGTTATTTCGACAAGACAGACTGGTACTCTGCTATTGGTGCAGACACCAAACAGTGCATCATCTATGCCTCCGAGAGTTCGGAAATCATGCGCAAATTGAGTTTGAAGGCCTATTCAGGGGCATACAAAGTTATGATTATCTGGTTGCCTGAGAAGATGCATACGGTGTGTGCCAACAAACTACTGAAGTTGTTGGAGGAACCCCCTGAATACACAGTGTTCCTGCTGGTGAGTGAGGAGCCTGACGCATTGCTTCCGACCATACTGTCGCGTGTTCAGCATATCAAGGTACCCCCGTTGCCGGAGGAAGAGATTGCGGAGGCGTTGGTAGAGCGTGAGGGAGCCGATGTGTCGTTGGCAGCAGATTATGCCCATATCGCCAATGGCAGTTACCTGCGCGCACGCAAGTTGCTGCAATCAACAGAGGAAAGCCGTTCGGATTTTGAGTCGTTTGTGGCTATTATGCGTATTGCATACCGAGTTGGTCAGAAGGGCGATTACAGTGCATTGGCAGAGATGCGCAAGTGGTGCGATTCGATGGTAACGGGTACGGGTCGTGAGCGTCAGAAGCGTTTCCTGCAATATATGCAGCAAGAGATAAGGGAGAATTTTATCAGGAATTACGGTGTGGATGAGGCGAACTATCAGACCGGAGAGGAGCGTTCGTTCTCGGTTCGATTTGCGCCGTTTATCAATGAAGGGAATGTAGAAAGAATGATGGAGGCTGTTCAGTTGGCACAGCAACAGATAGAGCAGAATGGTAATGCGAAGATTATCTTGTTTGATATGTGTCTGCAACTGATGGTCCTGTTAAAAAGATAGATATGGACAAAGACAAATTAACATTAAATGATAGCAGTTATAGGTTGGGTGTATCGAGTTTTCGTCGTAATTCGGCCTTGAAACTAAGCGTGACAGACTGGTTGGCAGACCTACCCGGTAATGTCAATCCATCGGACTTGGTGGAAGTACAGTTCAAGAATACCCGCAAAGGTTATTTCAACAATCCCGACGGTCTTGCTTTGGAGAAGGGGATGGTGGTTGCAGTGGAAGCAAGTCCGGGACACGATATCGGGGAGGTTACTCTGACGGGTGATTTGGTTCCGAAGCAGATGATAAAGAATCATATCGACACGAGTCGTTATGAGATTCGGAAGGTGTATCGTTTGGCTACGGAGAATGATTTGAAGCGTGCCGAAGAGGCTCATTCGAAGGAACAGGATACGATGATAAAGGCAAGGCAATTGGCAAAAGACCTTGGTCTGCAGATGAAGATAGGGGATGTGGAGTATCAGGGGGATGGTTCGAAGGCGATATTCTATTACATTGCCGACGAGCGCGTCGATTTCCGTCAGTTGATCAAGGTTTTTGCGGAGACATTCCGTGTCCGTATTGAGATGAAACAGATAGGTGCCCGTCAGGAGGCCGGTCGTATAGGCGGCACGGGACCTTGCGGGCGTGAACTTTGTTGCGCAACATGGATGAGTCAGTTCTGTTCGGTAGGCACGAGTGCAGCACGATTGCAGAACATATCTCCGAATCCGCAAAAGTTGGCCGGTCAATGTGCGAAGTTGAAGTGTTGTTTGAACTTCGAGATGGATGTGTATAAAGATGCGATGAAGAACCTGCCTGACAGGAATATCCCCTTGGAGACAAAAGACGGGACATACTATTACTTCAGCGTGGATGTGCTGAAGCAAGAGGTAACCTATTCGTCGTCGCCTACAATGCCTGCCAATCTGCAGACTCTGACCGCCGACGAAGCACGGAAGATTATAGCCATGAACCAGCGGGGAGAAAAGCCGTACACCTTGGGAGGCAAGGAAAAATCGGTGGAAGCGGCAGAGAATATGCCTGACTACCAGAACGTAGTGGGACAGGACGACTTAACCCGTTTTGACAAGAAGAAAGGAAAGGGAAATCACGGAAGACGGGACGGAAATCGAGATTCCCGTGCATCGGCAGGGCGCGGGCATGGTAACGGAAATCATCGTAACGGCAATCATAACCGAGTACATAACGGAAAAGGAGAGGGGAACAATGGGAAGTAGGAAAATAGCGGTTGCAATGATGTGCCTTATGAGCATCGGGCTTATGTCGTGCGGGAAGAGGGTCGTGTATTCGGAGGTACGGACCTTGCCCAAAGAGGGTTGGCATGCGGATTCGTTGCTGACCTACGATATTGCGATAGAGGATACGGCAGCCTGTTATGATGTATTGCTGTATGTACGCCACACGCAACAGTACCCCTATCAGAATATGTGGTTATTTGTAGGGCAAGACACTATAGAGTTTTACTTGGCAGACCAGAGAGGGCGTTGGTTGGGTAACGGATGGGGAGAACTGCGAGAGATGCCTGTTATCTACCAGCATAATATACGATTTGGCGGAGGTGGCGATTACCGATATACCATTCAGCAAGCAATGCGGGATACGCTCTTGAAAGGTGTTCAAGATGTAGGGATTACAATTGTGAGGAGCGATGGGAAAGAATAAGTTGCGCAAGTTTGCGGAGATGGCAACCCTTCCGAATGTGTTTCAATGCGGTGCGAGGGATGAAGCAGCCGTTGCGCAAGTATCGTCGATGGCGGGACATTGGCGAGAGCAATACTTCGGGAACGGGCATCCGATGGTGTTGGAATTGGGTTGCGGAAGGGGAGAATATACGGTTGCGTTGGCAAGGTTGTTCCCCGAGAAGAACTTCATCGGTGTAGATATAAAGGGTGCGCGTATGTGGGCAGGTGCTACGGAGGCTTATCGGGACAATCTTGAGAATGTAGCGTTCTTGCGTACCAATATCGAACTCTTGCCCCGCTTTTTTGCGGCAGATGAGGTGGAAGAGATATGGATAACCTTTCCTGACCCGCAGATGAAGAAAGCGACAAAGCGATTGACATCCTCTTACTTCTTGGAACGCTACCAATCGTGTATGTGCGACGGGGGTATTATTCATCTAAAAACAGACAGCCCGTTTTTATATCAATATACCCGTGAGTTGGTGCGACTGAACGGGTATGAGGTACTGACGGATACGGACGATTTATACGCATCGGAGTGTACGGACAAGTTACTATCTATCAAGACGCACTATGAGCAGCAGTGGATAGCACGCGGGATGGCAATCAAGTACCTGCAATTTCGCATAGCGAAGAAAGAGCGGATAGAAGAGCCGACCATTGAGATAGAGCATGACACCTATCGCAGTTATGGCAGAAATCAACGGAGTAGTTTGCAAAACAAATAGTTAATACAAAGGAGTTTATGTATCCACAAGAGATAATAGATGCGTTGCGGCATGTTCGTTACCCCGGTAACGGGAAGGACTTGGTAGAGAGCGGTATGCTTGAGGATGACATCCGCATATCGGGGTTGTCGGTATCTTTTTCGTTGATTTTTGAGAAGCAGAACGACCCGTTTATGCGTTCGGTACAAAAGGCTGCAGAGACGGCTATCAAGACTTATGTTAATGCCAATGCTGCGGTGACGATACATCCCAAGTTTGTGAAGCAAACGGCTGCCGCAGAGGAGAGCGAGGCGGAGGCAGTCAATCACATCAAGCATATTATTGCTATTTCGTCGGGAAAGGGAGGTGTCGGTAAATCGACTGTGGCATCGAACTTGGCTATTGCATTGACGACTTTAGGTTATCGCGTAGGGCTATTGGATGCGGATATATTCGGTCCCTCGCAGCCTCACATGTTCCATTGCGAAGGAGAACGCCCCATAGCAGAGACCGTTGGAGGTAGAGATTTGATTGCACCTATAGAGCGTTACGGGGTAAAGATGTTGAGTATCGGTTTCTTTGTAGATACCAACAGTGCGGTTATATGGCGGGGCGGTTTGGCAAGCAATGCGGTGAAGCAACTGTTGAACGATGCTTATTGGGGAGACTTGGATTATATGCTGATAGACCTGCCCCCCGGTACGAGTGATATTCATCTGACAATAGTACAGATTGCGAAGTTGAGCGGTGCTATTGTAGTAACCACACCGCAACCGGTTGCTCTGTTAGATGCAAGAAAAGGCATTGATATGTTTCGTAATGATAAGATCAGTGTGCCGGTGTTAGGTATTGTGGAGAATATGGCATGGTTTACACCTATGGAACTGCCAGAGAACCGCTATTACATTTTTGGCAAAGAGGGAGGAAAGGCATTGGCAGAAGAAATGAATATGCCTTTGCTTGCGCAGATACCTCTTGTACAGTCCATTCGGGAAGGTGCGGATGACGGTCTGCCTATTGTATTGCAGCGGGAGCATCCGGCAGCGCAGATGTTTATTGCATTGGCCGAGAAAGTAGTGGAGAAAGTAGAGGAGCGGAAGTAGCATGTCGTTTATTTCATCGAAAGAATATAACACTCGCGATTTGGCCACGCAGCCTATCGGTAAGTTGCTGCGGCAGTATGCTATGCCATCGATTGTGGCGATGACGGCATCGTCGTTGTACAATATTGTGGATAGTATATTTGTTGGCAGGGGTTGCGGTGCCTTAGCCTTTTCGGGTTTGGCTATTACTTTTCCGTTAATCAATATACTGGCTGCTTTCGGTTCGTTGGTGGGAGTAGGCGGTAGTGCGCTTATATCTATCCGGTTGGGGCAGAAGGACTATAAGACGGCTCGGTTGGTGTTAGGTAATGTTATTCTTTTGAATGTGATATTGGGAGCCGTTGTGGGTGTTGCCGGCTTGATTTTCATAGACCCTATCCTGCGTCGTTTTGGCGCAAGTGATGATACACTTGGTTACGCACGCAGTTATATGATTGTGATGCTTCTGGCAAATGTGTTCACTCATCTTTACTACGGCTTAAACGGAGTATTGCGGGCGGCAGGACACCCGAAGGAATCGATGTATGCAACCATTGTTGCTATTGTGCTAAATATCATACTTGACCCTATATTCATCTTTGTATTTCATCGGGGAGTACAAGGTGCTGCTATAGCGACTGTATTGGCACAACTTATAGCGATAGTATGGCAGTTTACCATATTCTGTCGCCCGAAGGAAGAATTGCGTATTCAGCGGGATATTTTCCACTTGAAGAAGCGTATCGTTTCTGATATGTTGGCTATAGGTCTTTCTCCTTGCCTTATGAACTTGGCAGGTTGTGCCGTAGTGGTTATCATTAACAACCAACTGCGTCAGTACGGCGGAGACTTGGCTATTGGGGCTTATGGTGTTATCAACAGGGTAACTTTTATATTCTGTATGATAGTAATGGGACTCAATCAGGGGATGCAACCTATTGTCGGTTATAATTATGGCGCACAGCATTATGACAGGATGTTGGCGGTGTTCCGACAGACTGCTTTATGGGCAACCTTGGTTACTACGAGTCTTTTTCTATGTGCGGAACTTATTCCGGAGACTATGATTCGTATATTCTCCACAGATGAGGAATTGATTGCTATAGCCATACCGGGAATACGCATCGTTTGCGCGATATTCTTCTTGAATGGTTATCAGATGGTAACAGGTAACTTCTTTACCAGTATTGGAATGGCAAAGATGTCCATCTTCTTGAGTTTGACAAGGCAAGTGCTATACTTGATACCATTGTTGCTTGTCCTTCCTTGTTTTTGGGGAATAGATGGTGTGTGGTGGAGTATGTCGATATCGGATTTGATTGCCTGTGCAACAGCAGCGGTAGTTCTTGTTATCTATATCCGTCGTTTTAAGAAGATGCATCGGCAACAGCAGGAACAAGCATCGACTATTGCTCCAACTGATGTACTTTGAGTAACATCGCCGATAGTTTCTGCTTACGACTAAGGTATTCCGTTTCGAGTTGTAATAACTCTTCTCCAAGTGTATTGCGAGCCTCTGTAGTGGCGTGGTAGTATGTTGCTCTTTTATCTTCGATGGTCTTCTTCATTTCTTGCACTTGCTCTTCTTGTTGGAGATACTCTTCATATAGTACGCGTGCATCAATAGACTTGAAGTCCGACATTTTGTAATAAACAACGGAGTCGTTCATTACAAAAGGCTTCATTGTAACCTTTGTGTTGCTTTTATTGTCGGAAACGGGTGGGGTTGTTTTCTTTTTTTCTTGCTTGGGTTGCAGTACTTTCCCTTGTGCGAAATGCCTTATGTATTCCTCTGTGGTATCACGCAGGATTTGTTTTTCCTCGTTTGGAATAAAAGTATAGACACAGACTTGGTCTTCGGTCATATATCGGTCTGAGGCAAAAAAACCGACACCCTTGATATCGTCGACAACAAGCATATAGTCGTTGGCAGGTGAGTTGTAGGGCATACCCATGTTTTCCGGAGGAAGATACATGTTGGTGTTGGTGCTATATTGAGTAATGTAAATATCGTATCCTCCCAAGCCACCTTCATTTTCGGAGGCGAAATAAACGGTTACACCATCAGATAGCATATAAGGATAGTTGCAATGCGAATTATAGAATGATGGTATTCGGAGCGTGTCGCATAGCCATTCTCCTTCTAACAGTCGTTGGCAGGTAAGAAGCGTGTAATCGGTGGTTGTGGTTATCTTTGTATCTTGCCTCTCGTTGGTGTAGTCGCAGAAAGCATCATTAAAGGTAATTGTTCCGGCACTTTTAGAGAGATGGTATGCCTGAAGAAATGCTTTCTTGGGTAAGATGACACTATCAATGATTTGTATGTTTTCCACTCGATTCAAATAGCGTAATGCCTTTTGAGCATGCTCTATCTTGTTAAGAACTATGGCATATCGTTCGTTGGTGGTGTCAGTCTTTTCGAGGTATCGTTGATAGGCGTTGATAGCCTCTTGAAAGCGATAGTCTTGGGCATATAATTCTCCTAAATAGAAATTACGCAGTGGGTATTTTTCGCCGGCAGACTCAAAATAACGGATGGCATCAGCATTGTTTCCCTGCTCTTGAAGGCAACGGGCATATCGATAGAGATAAAGAGGGTTGTCGGATTGGCGTTTGAGCAGTTGTCGATATAAGTCTCCTGCTTGATTGTACAATTGTTGTTCGAATAGTTGTTGCGCTTGCTGAGGCATAGATGTGGGTACGGCACTCCACATGGAAAGACTATACAAACCAAAGCATATAATGAGTATCATCCTTTTCATAGGCACAAAGGTACGATAATTTATTCAATAACTAAAGAATAGTTGTTCGAGAGAATAGTAACAAATGTAAAAGAAGAGTCCTAACATCTATGTCTGTGATGTCCGCATCCTCCAAATGGAAGTTACCTATAAAGTGGTATCATCTACAAAACTTTTTTTCTATTGGCTATTGAATACTTTATTTTCTCCCATTTATATAGGACTGATATAAGGACGATCGCCCTACTGCTACCCTACCACTATCCTACCACTACC
>CAVEFV010000026.1:0-27797 GCA_963615025.1 Firmicutes bacterium CAG:95
TACTGCGAAAAGCGGAGGTACTGTCTGAACGAAGTGAGTTGTGCCGTAGCCGCAGGACGAGTGAGTACTATTTTTGGCAACGCCCGACACACAGCCGATGAATTTTCTTTGCTTCGTTTCTTTTGTTCAGGCAAAAGAAATGAAGAACATCGTGCTATGCCTCTCAACTCCTATTCGCAGAACAAACAATATGTTCCCGTTAAACCTCATAAACTCCTAAACTCATCAACCAAACAACTGCCCTCAACGCTCAACTCTAAACACTCAACTTCTAAACTCCTAAACTATTTAACTGCCCAAAACTAAAAAAGAGGCGGTCTAACCAACATAGATCGCCTCTTTCTATTACAATATACAAATCTCCTACACTACTCCGCTGAAGCCCATAAATGCCATAGCAAGCAGACCGGCGGTAAGCAATGCAATAGGAGTACCTTCTAATGCTTTAGGCACTTTATTCATCGACAGTTGTTCACGCAGACCGGCAAATAGAATCAATGCTAAAGCAAAACCGATGGCAGTGGCAAAAGCAAAGAGTGTACCGGTAAGCAGATTATGCTCCAAGCCTCCGGGTAGTTTGTATGTACCATTAGCCACTAATATAGCCACACCCAACAAACAACAGTTGGTCGTAATAAGCGGCAGGAACACACCAAGTGCCTGATATAGAGACGGGGAGATTTTCTTAAGAATAATCTCTATCATCTGCACCATAGCAGCAATAACCAAAATAAACAGAATAGTCTGCAAAAATTCAAGATGGAAGTATTCTAACACATAGATTTGCAGCAGATAGGTAACCACTGTTGCCAATGTTAATACAAAGGTTACTGCAGCACCCATACCGAGTGCTGTATCTATCTTTTTACTTACGCCCAAGAATGGGCAGATACCCAAGAATTGACTCAATACGATATTATTGACAAATATCGCAGAGATAAAGATAAGAAAGTATGCCATAATATCTCCTTTCTGTTTAGTTACGAAGTTTATGAACCAAGCCCATTAGATAGGCCAATACAATAAAGGCACCCGGTGCAAGAACGAATATAAGCATTCCGTAAGTCTCAGGATATACCGACAAACCAAATATCTTGCCCGTACCTAATAACTCACGAATACATCCGATAACACTCAACGAGAAGGTAAAACCAAGTCCCATGCCCAAACCATCCAATGCCGACAGACCTACATTGTTCTTTGCAGCAAAAGCCTCAGCACGACCCAATACAATACAGTTCACCACAATAAGCGGAATAAACAATCCCAATGAATCGTACAAGGCAGGAGTATAGGCCTGCATAATGAGTTGTACTATTGTAACGAATGTCGCAATCACAACAATAAATGCAGGTATTCTGACTTTATCGGGTATAAGGTTACGCAATAGCGATATTGCCATATTAGAGCATATCAGAACAAAGGTGGTTGCCAATCCCATCGACATACCATTGATGGCAGAAGTGGTAGTGGCCAAGGTAGGACACATACCCAACACCAAAGAGAAAGTCGGATTTTCTCTCAATATACCATTAGTGAGAGTCTTCAAAGCCTTATTCATTGATTTCAGTATTTACGAGGTTAATAGTATCGTTCTGCGATGGCGTAGCAGAGTTCGAAAGACACGATGCGCCAGATATCGCCTCTACATTATCATCGGCGGAGAAATAAGCATTGCAAGCCGAATTAATAGCCTTCAAGAATGCACGCGAGGAGATAGTAGCAGCAGTAATAGCATCCACCACTCCGCCATCTTTGCTGACCGAAAGATTTGCCTGCTTCGGATTTAAGCCCAATACCGATTGATGGTTCTTGTTTGTTTTGAACCACTCTACAATATGCGTACCCAAACCTGGTGTCTCTTGTTGTTCAAGCACCTCATAGTTTACAATGTTGCCTTCAGCATCGAAACCCACCATAAGGCGTATCGGTCCTCCGAAGCCGTTCGATTGTGTCTCTATCGCAACTCCTATCAAAGAGTCGCCTGCGTATGCCTCATAACAAGTGTAATCACCTGCTTGCTTGCCCTCTGCTATTACACGACCGTCTATATCAGGCAATACACTTCCTATAGCACGGGTTTGTTTCTCTGTCTTCTGTGTTTCGATAGGTTCTTCTGTAACTAAGAATACTGCTGCCAAAGCACCTGCTGCCACCAACGAGATAAGCGTAAGCGACAATACCATATTCTTGAAGGAAGAGTTTAATTTTTCCATAGTCTTAATTATTCCAAGTTAATCGTTCTTTTTCTCTACCTTTATCTTTTTTGCCCCGAAGCGTTCAGGGCGTATATACATATTGATTAAGGGCGTTACTGCGTTCATAATAAGAATTGCGAACGACATACCTTCAGGATATGCTCCCCAAGTACGGATAACCATTACCAGGAAGCCGATACCTATACCGTAGATAATTTGTCCCCAGCCTGTCATAGGCGAGGTTACATAATCAGTCGCCATATATATTGCACCGAGCATAACTCCACCGGTTAACAGTTGAGTTAACGGGTCAGCAGCACCTGCTACTCCACAAAGTTTCTGTATTCCTACAAAGGCTGCAATAGTAGCGAAGATGGATACAGGTATGTGCCAAGTAATGGTGCGTGTACATAGTAGGTAGATACCGCCTGCAAGCAGTGCCAATGCAGATATCTCGCCTAATGAACCGCCCATGTATCCTGTAAACAAGTGCCATAAAGAGGGTAACTGTTCAAGCAAAGACGAATCTCCGGTCTTGACGGCTTGTTTCATCAACGCCAATGGTGTAGCCTCAGTAGCAGCATCCATGTAGGCTACAGTCCATCCCTGAGGTTTGGGCCATGTAGTCATCTGCACGGGGAATGCAATCAGCAAGAATACACGCCCGACGAGCGCAGGATTGAACAAGTTCTGTCCTAAACCGCCAAAACTCATTTTGGCTATTCCAATAGCAACCAACGCACCTATAATGACTATCCACCATGGCAAGTTGGAAGGTACATTGAACGCCAAGAGTAGCCCCGTTACTACTGCAGACAAGTCTCCAAGTGTAACTTTGCGTTTTAGAATGTACTTCGATATAAGCCATTCGAAAAGAACGCACGATGCTACAGATATAGCCGTCACAATAAGTGTCCCGATACCAAATGCGAAGATGGATACGCAGTATGCCGGTATCAGAGCGATGATAACATTAAGCATGTTTTTCCGCACTGAATCGTTGGCATGTATATGCGGTGCGGGTGAAACAATCAGATTTTGCATATAGTTCAGTTCTTTATGTTATTTTTCGTATTCGTTTATTTTTTTGTACTTATGCGTTGTGGCGCGTTGTATTGCTTCTTGCAGCGTGATGTCATCTCCGACACATTCGAAATTGAGGAACGACATTTGTTTTGCCTTCTCTTTCGAGAAGATGAAGTAGGTACATTCGCACGAGGCGCATACGATTCCCTCTGAATTAGATATTTCTGCTTCTACGATGGTCAGACAATGGTGTTGTTCTTTCAGTCGTGCGCGTAATACGATATACTTGTCGGTGGTATTCAGTGGGTGGCGGTAGCGTATGTCCATTTTACCTGTTACCCCTGAGGTTTGCAGTTTGTGGAAGACTACCCACCCACATATTTCATCGAGCATGACTGCTTGAATACCGCCGTGCAGTGTGTTCACCCAACTTTGGTGGTTTTGTGAAGGACACCACACCGATACTATATCGTTGCCGTCTTCGTAGAAGTGCATTTGCAATCCGATAGGATTAGCAGGGCAGCAACCATAGCAGTTGTAGCCTTCAGTATGAATCCACGGATTACGAATCTCTCTCATCGGGTTTATTTAGCGTTTCTTGCCCTTATAATTCCTCCTACTTTTGCTTTACCGAAGCGTACATAGTCGAGTAATGGTCTGTAACTCGGACAAGAGAACAGACAGCATCCGCATTCGATGCAATCCATTATATGATGCGCTTCCATATCGTCCCAGCGTTGTAGTTCACATTGTTTTGCAAGCAAGTAGGGTTCAAGTCCCATGGGGCAGGCTTGAATACACTTGCCACAACGGATACAGTTGGCAGGTTCAACCCGTAATGATTGGTCTTGCGGCAACATTAGTACACCCGAAATACGCTTGTTGCAGGGCATATCCACATTGTTCATTGCACGACCCATCATAGGTCCGCCACCTATTATTTTACCGGTATTCTCAGGTACACCCCCTGCTGCTTCGAGTACAGTGGTTAGTGGTGTGCCGAAGCGTACATGGTAGTTGCCTGGATTCTTTACCGAAGGTCCTGTTACCGTTATTACCCGTGAGATGAGTGGTTGGTTCTTCTGCACTGCCTGATACACGGCATATACAGTAGCCACATTATCTACCACTGCGCCTGTTTCTATAGGCAACCCTCCTGATGGTACCTGTTTGTGTATGCACGCGTCTATCAGTTGTTTCTCTCCACCTTGCGGGTACTTGAGTTTGAGCGGCATTACTTGTATGCCCAACTGACGGGAAGCCAATTTGGTAAGATGCTCTATGGCATCTTGTTTGTTGCTTTCAATACCTATGATTGCCTTGTTTACTTTGAGCGCCTTCATCAGTATGACCGTACCCATTATAATCTCCTCACCATGTTCCAACATCAGTTGGTGGTCGCAGGTTAGATAGGGTTCGCATTCTACTCCGTTGACGATAAGTACTTCCGCCGTTTTACCCGGAGGCGGCATTAGTTTGACATGGGTTGGAAAACAAGCACCCCCTAATCCGACTATGCCTGCATCTTTGATTTTCTGTATAATCTCTTGCGGTTCAAGTTTGCAGATGATATTGACATCCGCAGAGCGATTTATCTCCGGCATCCATTCGTCGCCTTCCACATCAATGAATATGGCAGGTACGCGTGTACCCCAAGCATCGACGGTGGAGTCTATTTTGCTGACTGTTCCTGATACGGGGGAATGTATGTTTGCGCTTACAAAACCGCCTGCCTCTGCAATGAGTTGCCCTACCAATACCTTATCGCCTTTTTCAACAACCGGTTTAGCGGGTGCGCCGATATGTTGAATCAAAGGAATGATTACTTTCTCCGGCACAGGTATGTCCGTGATAGGCTTGTGTGCGGAAAACTCTTTGTTGTCATGGGGATGGACGCCCCCTATACGAAATGTATTCATAACTCTAAATTATTCAGCAGTGTTAGACTATTCAGTTGTTACACTCTCTTTTACCAACTTCGGTTCGGTTTGCGTTCCGGTTGGTGCAGGTTGTGCCTCAGCAGTGTTTTTGCGAGGAGGGAAGTTTACTGCATGTATAGCCCCCGTAGGACAAACCGCCTCGCATTTACGGCACAAGCGACATTTGTTGAAGTCTATATATGCGAGGTTGTTTTCTACTGTGATTGCCTCAAATGTACATTCCTTTTGACATTTACTGCATCCTATACAAGCGTTGAGACATGCTTTGCGTGCTACAGCACCTTTGTCCTTACTTACACAACTTACGAATACACGGCGTGACTTAGGTCCTTTCTTGCGCAGTTCGATGATGTGGCGAGGACACGCCTTAACGCATGCACCGCAGGAGGTACATTTCTCATCGTCCACTTCGGGCAGTCCTGTTTGTTCGTTCATTTTAATAGCACCAAAGGCGCATGCTTCCACACAGTCTCCACACCCCAAGCACCCATAGGCACAAGCCGTTTCTCCTATGTAGATGCCGTTCATTATTTGGCAGGAGCGTACTCCGTTGAAGGTGCTTGTGCGAGGTCTTGCTTCACAGTTGCCGTTGCATCGTACGACTGCCACCATTGGTTCTTGTACACTTGGTACCTTTCCTAAAATATCGCCTACCTTTTGCATGACGGGTTGCCCTCCTACAGGGCATAGCAGTCCGTCCAACGTATCGGCTTTGACGCACGCTTCAGCCAAGGCACGGCATCCTGCAAAGCCGCAACCACCACAGTTGGCACCGGGTAGTACTTCAGTTACCTCGTCGATGCGGGGATCTTCTTCCACCTTAAAGCGTTGCGCCACGAAATAGAGTACAACAGAGGCTAAAAGCCCTGTTACACCTAATGTAATGAGAGAAATTAGAATTACATTCATTGTATCATTTATCTTATGTATTCAAAAATATGCCTAATCATATTTTGTGCGCATAGAACACAAAATACTGTTTCATCTTCTTTTTACACAGTGCCAAAATGCCATAGTAAGGTATAAGAGAAGACAGGGCTATTGTTCCTGAGATTCTTTCATCTGGAATCCATATATCTAACAGCGCAATCAGTCCAAAAAGCAAGCAGAATGGCAGGATGAAAGCCAATAGTACTGCCTTGAAACCCATTTTCCGGGCAACATAGACGCATACCCGATCACCGACCTTGAGTTGTTCGGTTGAGGTACAATCGATGTATTTGTCTTGTTTTTCGGAAGCCATACACATAGACTTGGCATGACAACCGCTGCAGGCAGATGTCTGTTCGATATGCACTTGTACACTATCCTGATTGACGGCGGTAACAACCCCTTCGTGTTGAATATATTGCGCCATTTGGTCTTGATATATGCTGTTCGGTAAGTTGGTTTATTTCGGGCGGCAAAGATATATTTTTTTTCTCACTTAAACAATACACCTTATTTGCCGTTTGTTTTTTTACACAAAAACCGTCAATCCGTTGTATATAGTAGGCAGGTTTGTATCTGTTTTGTATTGCATCGGGGTGGCATAGGATGGTAAATAAGTGTGCTATTATGTAACCAATTGGCAAGAGAGGAGGTATGGGTGTTTTATCAATTATTGTTCACATATCCTGATTTGTTTGCAAAAGGCAGGCAGGATATGTATTCTCCTCTTTTCCGTCGGTTTTGCTATGTGTTTTCTATATTCATCCTATATTCGTCCTATATTCATCCTATACTCATCCTATATAGATCCTTTGAAATAGACGCTATTTATCGGACTTGGCGAAAGGCAGTTTTATTGTTTTGGCAATGAAAAAGAATACTACTGTATTTATATTATTTAACAAATCTTTTCGAAAGCGCAACCTATTCTGACTCCCGTTGAGAGCCACAGGAAGACGACTGTCTTGACCAAGTTATCGAGACAGTGCCGTCGGGAAAAGACAAAGGACAGGGCGTTTGGGTGTACGATACACCCAAACGCTATATTGCTACAAACAAGCACTGACGATACGCTGCCATTCTTCGGCTATACGCAGTTCGTCGGAATGTGTTTGTTGGTCCATATTGTTATCGAAGAAGACCAGTTTCACAGCCTCTTTGCCTTGCTTTGGGATAAGGGTGAGGCGTACTTGGTCGATGATTGTGGAACGGTCTGATTTCGGTCCTTCTTGATGTTCGTCGTGTTCAGCGACACAACGGGCATAGTCGGTCAGATGGTATGCAGAGCGTTCGTAGTTGCCTTTCTCCACTAACCGTGCAAAGAAGAGCCACTGTTTGCTTTCACTGATGCCTATAAGAAAACGCTGTGCGAAATAGGAGTCAGCCAATGTTTCGTTCTCTTTTTTAGCCATCTCTTGCAGGATGGATTTGCCACGCCTTTCACGGTTGCGGCGGGATTGGTTCATTAAGAATATAGGAAGGATGCAGAGTAAAACGATTACGACTGCAACCAGAGTTGTTGTTAAATCCATTGTCTATAAAATGTTACATGGTTTTGTCATCTGCCGGAACGGTATCCGACGGCAGATGATAAGGAAATAAATAGAAAGCAGTACAAGATGTATCGTAGAGACTAACCCATCCTCTACGATACACCTTTCGGTACTATTAAGAAAGCCCAAAGAAGGTGCATTACCAGAAGGCAATAAAGAGATAGGCTATGTTATACTTCGGAAGGCTGCAAAGGATTGCCTTCGCAGCAAGGATATACGCTTTGGTAGTGTGTGTGAAATAGAGATTGGCTGCGACACTATGGACAGTGAACAGGGAGTGCAGATTGGTTTTACAGATGGGGCATTGCAATGAGAATTGCAGCACCTTCATTATCCGTGCTGGCGGTAAGGCTTCTTGTGCGGATTGGAGCCAATAGTTGGTCGATACGGGTTCGACAGGCGATTGTAGGTTGTTGTCGGATGATACGGACGCAACAGGCATAGCCGATAGGGCTTGCCAGACGGTGAGGCAAACAAACAAGAAGAATACTATGTTCCTGCGTTGTTTCATCTATGCGTTTGTTTCGTAGCGTTCCACAATCTCGTCCATAAGCCGGAACAGGTCGTCCCGATTCTCGGTTCTGAGTAGTTGTATGCGGGTCTGTTTGAAGTCGGGCAGTCCTTTGAATACGGGAGAAGCGGCAAAGTGTCTTCTTGAATGCACGATACCTTTGCGTTCATCATCGAGCCACTCGATGCTACGATCGACATGTTCTTTGAGTATGTCGATTTGCCATCGCATGGAGGGCGTTGGCATGATTTCCCCTTTTTCGAGGTAGTATTTCATTTCCTGAAAGATCCACGGGTGTCCGAAGGTGGCTCGACCGACCATGATAGCATCTACGCCATAGCGATCGAAGCACTCTTTTGCCCGTTGGGGAGTGGTTACATCGCCATTGCCGATGATAGGGATATGCATACGGGGGTTGTTCTTGACTGCTCCGATCAATGTCCAATCGGCTTCGCCACGATACATCTGCTGACGAGTTCTGCCGTGTATGGTCAGTTCGGAGATGCCACAGTCTTGGAGTTGCTCTGCCAAGTCGACGATAATTTTGCTGTTGTCGTCCCATCCCAATCGGGTTTTGACAGAGACGGGCAGGTGTACGGCTTTGACTACTGCACGGGTTATCTCCAACATCTTCGGGATATTGCACAGCATGCCTGCCCCTGCGCCTTTGCCTGCCACTTTCTTGACAGGACAGCCGAAGTTGAGGTCGATACTGTCGGGGTGCGCTTGCTCAACGATTTGTGCTGCCTGTGCCATGGCTTCGACATCTCTGCCATAGATCTGTATCGCCACAGGGCGTTCGGAATCGTGGATGATTAACTTCTGCTCGGTACGGCGTACACTCCTTACCAGAGCCTCAGCACTGACGAATTCGGAATAGACCTTATCCGCACCGAAGCGTTTACAGAGTTGGCGGAAAGCCGGATCGGTTACATCCTCCATTGGAGCCAGATATAGAAGGGAGGCGGACATAGGGTGTTATTGTTCCTTCAGTTCGGGATAAGCAATGCGCTGGTGATACATATTGGTCAACTTCTCTTTGAAGACTGCTTTGATATCCTCCACATCTTTGAAACTCAATGGCGTCTCACTCAACTGCCCATTGGCTATCTGCGCACCTATAATCTTTTCGACCATATCGGATATGCTTTCGGATGTGTATTCCTGCATAGAGCGGGAGCATGCTTCGACGGAGTCTGCCATCATGAGGATGCCACCTTCTTTGGTCGTAGGACGGGGACCTGAGTAAGTGAAAGGCGTCTTGTCAATGTCCTCCCCTTGATGTTCATTGGCATAACTGTTATAGAAATAACTCGTCAGGCTGGTGCCGTGATGGGTGGCGATGAAGCGTATAATGGTGGAGGGAAGTTTGTGCTTCTGCGCGATACGGATACCTTCAGCGACATGGGAGATGATGATTTGCGCCGCCTCTTGATAGGGCATATCCTTCAGTGGGTTGATGTGATTGATCTGGTTCTCGGTGAAATACTGGGGGTTAGCCATCTTGCCTATATCATGATAGAGTGCGCCAGTACGGACGAGTAGAGCATTAGCCTTAATCTTGCGAGCAGCCTCTGTAGCGAGATTGCTCACCTGAAGAGAGTGCTGGAAAGTACCAGGGGCTTTCTCTGCGAAATCGAGCATAAGGCAACTGTTCACATTAGTTAGTTCCACCAAAGTGATAGAGGAGACGAAACCAAAACTCTTCTCACAGAGATAGATCAGTCCATAGGCGAAGATGATAAGGAGAGCGTTGACCAAAAGGCAGAGATAGACCTGCCAATGCAAAACAGACGGGTCGCCTGTTATAGCCAATGTGAAGGCGGTATAGACACAAAGATAAGTGAGCAGCAACAAGGCGGCTGTGTGTGCCAACTGTGCACGCTGCGTCATCTCTTTCAGCGTGGAGACGGCTACCATACCTGCAGTGATTTGTATGACAAGGAAATCGAAAGGAGCAGGGACGATGATGGATACTATCAACACCGTGATAAGGTGCATGATAAACGCTGTACGCGAGTCGTAGAAGACACAAACCATAATGGGTACCCATGCGAACGGGACAAGGTAGATACTGAACTTGGTGTACTGCAGGGTGAGGCAGGATATTCCTACCATAATAATAATGAGTAGGGAAAAGAACAGCAATGTACGGAAATCGGTTATCCATTCTCGGCGGAATACACACAGATAGACGACCAACATGACAAGGAATAGACAGAGTAAGGCGATATCACCTATCTCTGCCAGAAGAGATTGCTTGCTGTTACCGCCATTGGTTAGGTAGTCTCTGCTTAACGAATTGAGAATCTGAGCGGTGTACTCCGTTACAATTTCGCCTCTGTCAATAATCTTAGCACCGGCCTGTACCATTCCCTCTGTGAGCGATATGCCATCCAGTAGGCTCTGCCTTACTTGCTGCGATGTGATGGTGTCAAACACGATATTGGGCTGCAAGTCATTATTTAGGTTAAGCCTTTTGAGGTCGGTTTGATAAGCAATAGGAGCAAGATCAACCACTGCTGAATAGGCAGCACGAGGGGTATAGCATTCTCGTACCAACACAGTGGAAGCAACACGACGCTCATCTACCAAAGTAATGCGTGTCTGTTGGTCTTTGGTTAGTTGCTCTATATCTACAGGATCAATCATCCCTTTTGCATAGATAGCATGCAGTTTGCTATACAAATAAGTTCTTTCCTCATCTGTCAGGGAATCGGTAGAATGGGAATGCAGAATCTTGTCAATCTGCGTCTGAGCAATCGTGAGATCTATATTGTAATAGGGAGCATAATTGCGCAATATTTGTTCGCGTTCCTTCTGTAGTGTGGCGTCAGTTTTATAGATGGGGAAATCTTTCTCCGCAGTCAGTAATTCGTACCCCCATGGTTTGCCTATCTCATAGAAATACTTAAAGTTATGTGCCTGTCTCGGAAACATGGCAGCACATATAAGCACCACTGCCAAGAATATACATATCTGCCCCGATAACACGAGCGTTTTCCGACCGATTATGTTGCGTATCTTTTTCATAGTTCTATTGATTATGGGTATTCCGTTATCCGTTCCTTCTCTCTTGGAAGAAGGTCTGCATCAGTTGCCTGCATTCTTCCTCCAATATTCCTTTTACCACCTCACACTTAGGGTGTAACGCTTTGGGTGAAAAGCAAGTATATCCCCTCTTCTCATCATCTGCACCATACACCAATCGCGTTATCTGCGCCCATCCTATGGCTCCGGCACACATCGTACAAGGCTCTACCGTCACATATAATGTGCAATTGCGAAGATACTTACTCCCCAATGTCTGCTCTGCGGCAGTCAGTGCCTGCATTTCCGCATGGGCTGTAACATCGTGCAGAGTCTCCGTCAAGTTATGTCCCTTGCCTATAACACAGTTTTCCGACACAACAACGCAACCCACCGGCACCTCCCCTGCAAGATACGCCCGTCTCGCTTCCTCCAATGCCATTGCCATATATCTCTCATCCTCTGTCATCTTTCGTTCAATGTTCTTCCAAAGGTTATTATATCTTCAGGATGTTGTTCAAAATAATTGCCTATCACTACTATATCCGCCCCTGCTGCAAAGGCTGCATCCATCTGCGCTGTCGTATGTATCCCGCCACCCACTATCAAGGGCAAATCTATGGCTTCCCGTACTGCCCTAATGCAATCCGCATCCACCGACCGTAGCGCACCACTACCCGCCTCAAGATAGATAACATCCATTCCCAACAACGCACCTGCACAAGCCGTATCCACCACCTCCTGCTTCCCATGCAACGGCATTGTACCGCTCACACGCTCCACACTGCTCTCCCGTCCGCCGTCAATAAGTATATAACCCGTCGAGATAGTCCCCAATATCTCCTTCCGGAAATGAGACACTGCCTCCACATGCTGACCTATAAGGAACTGCGGATCTCTGCCCGAGATCAACGAAAGCAACAACATCGCATCTGCCTTCGAGGTCAATTGCTTCGGACTACCGGGAAACAGCAACACAGGCACTTCCTTCAGACGCGCTTGCAAACATTCCACAAAAGGCACAATATCAGCCTCATAACCGCTTCCTCCCACCAACACAAAAGAGATATTCCCATCGCGTATATACCCGCAAAGAACATCCATATCCGCCATTTGCGTCTTGTCAGGGTCAAGCAACACCGCCAAATGATGCCTCTTCTGCTCATGCTCGCATCGCAATAGGTCTCGGTAATCATTCAGGCATGTCGCAACCACCACAACCTCTTCGTCATCCATCCGGATAGGCACCACACAGAACCGCCTGCCGTGGCAATATGCCGTAAACGGCCTGTCACCATCAATCTCACCCGTATGCAGAATAATATGTTCCCCCATAAACCCTGCATCCTTCCCCACGATCTTATAAATAGCCTCCTTTGCACACCAGCAAAGAGTAAGACTCTCCTGCGTCAGTTCCATCTGTTCTTGTTCCCATGCCGTCAAGTACTTGTCCTTCAAACGGAATATCCGCTCCTTCACCATCTCCACATCCACCCCCACGCTCGGTGCAAACGCACCCACACGCTTCGTATTACGAGCCAAACAGAGAGTCTTCTTCGAGTGGGAGATACTCACAGCAAATCTCTGTCGGGTGCCGTTCTCTATATATGGCGCACCCGTCTCATGGTGCATCAACCGTGCATCCTCACCGTACAGATGAACCACCAACGCACCTTCCGCTGTACGCTCTCGTTCAGCACGAGTCCCCTCCGTCCCGCTCAAGGGAAGAATATAAACCTCTACCCCGTTCGGTATATGGAGTATCTGCAGTCCCTTAAGCAATATATCGCTCATCTCGTCCATCGAAAGGTCTCTATCAAGTGTCGCACATCACCGTCCATATAGCGGATAACGGGTGCCAACGAATCTTGCTGAGGAACACAATTAAAATAAACCGCTCCCCGAAAGAAATGGCGTAGGCTGTCCGTCAGATAGAACTGATAAGGAGATGCCGTATTCCCTTCCAATTCATACAACACACCATACACCCTCGCATCCGTGTTCTCAAACCCCTGTTCCGGTATCGCACTGGCGATACCACTGTGCTTATACACAAAACTCTGCGCATCATCCGACAACTCTCGCAAGTTATTGCTTAAAGGCTTGTAACTGCAATGAATGCGGACATTAAATGCAGGATACCATATATCCATCCAGTATGGCTCATCGTTCAAGGGTCTGACCACTGCGTTATCCGATAGCGCAAAAGTGTAGGGGTAATCCGCAAGCAATAGCGGAGAATAACTTGCTTCCGGTATCGCTATCCGGTAATAACCACGGGGACGAGGCACATACCGCTGCTTGCAACCAACTGCCACAACCATACCCAATAGCAACAAAAGCCATATCACTACCCTACTCTTTCTCATCCCTCCGAATAGTCACCTTTATGGTCTTTATTCTCCGGTTATCTACCGCCATCACTTCAAACGAACAGTTCTCATAATCAATCTTCTCTCCTTGTTTGGGGAAATCACCTCGCAACTCCAGCAACAGTCCCGCCAAGGTCTCTACCTCCGTCGATACTTTGTCAAAGAGGTCCTCTTCTATATCCGTTATCTTGTAAAAGTCGTTCAACAGCGTCTTCCCCTCAAAAAGATAGGTATTCTCGTCTATCTGCGTATATTGTTTCTCCTCCTCATCATACTCGTCCGAAATCTCTCCCACGATCTCCTCTAACACATCCTCCAATGTAACCAAACCCGCCGTACCGCCGTACTCATCCACTACAATGGCCAAATGAACCTTATGCTCTTGAAATTCATTCAACAGATCATCCAATCGCTTGGATATCGGCACAATATACACAGGGCGAATCAAAGCCTGCCAACGGAAACTACGGGGCTTGTCCAAATAAGGTATCATATCCTTCGAATAGATCACCCCTCGTATCTTGTCGTTCGTACCTGCATACACCGGTATTCGGGAATAACCGGATGAAATAATAATACTCAGCAGTTCCTTGTAATCCGCCTTAATGTCCACATCCACTATATCCATTCTCGGTCGCATGATGTCTGACACTTGACGGGTACCGAATTTCGTAATCCCTTCCAATATATCCTTCTCCGCCTCCGTATCCACTTCCGTCAGTTCCACCGCTTGCGACAACTCCTCCATAGAGATATTGTTGTGAGGGTGCTTCTCCATACGATGCTCAACAATCGATGTGGACTTCATCAACAGGAACGCAAAAGGATACAATAGTTTTGTCAAAAACTGCAGCCCGAAACAAGTACCATGAGCAATACGCAAAGGATTGGTCGAGGCAAACACCTTCGGAGTAATCTCACCGAAAAGCAACAACAGAAAGGTAATGATTACCGTTTCCACCAAAAACTCAATGATAGCAGAACCACCGAAATCCAAGAACTTGCTCGTGGCATAAGCAAAAGACAAAGTAATAACAATGTTAACGAAGTTATTCGTTATCAATATCGTGGCAAGAAGGCGCTGGGGCTGCTGCAATAAATTTCGGATACATACATCACGACTCTGCGTACTGCTCTCCAACATCTCTTTCTCTGCAGGAGATAACGAAAAGAATGCGGTCTCCGAAGAGGATACAAAAGCAGAGACACAAAGCAACAACACGCCAACTACCAATGCTATATAAGCGGAAGATGGCACCGTACACACCGTGATGGTCAGCACAAAAAATAAGGTTTCCAAGTCTGTCTAATCTTTCTATTATGCGCGACAAAGATACAACTTTTCTTGCACTTACCAAACTATACCCTGCATTTCCTGACCATACACAATCTGCTCAATCTTCCAACCTACTCCCCAACCCTGACAGAACAAATTCCTGTCAATGGGTTTGTGTAGTGAGTGCATTTCCTTAAATATATTAGACATCTAACCTCCCCTTTAACATACCCCTCCCTACCCGATACCTACAAATCACCATCCGCCAACGCCCATCATTCCTATGTATTTCAAAGGTTTAATATAGGACGAATATAGGATGAATATAAGACGAATATAGGAAGACTATAGGAAGACTATACTAAACACCTACAAAATTACCATCTCGGTATATTAATTGTTAAATGTTAATTATTAATTTATAATAATTATAACAATCTGTTACCGTATAACCTAATTACCCCTTTCAACCCATTAAACTACGCCTAAACTTCTAAACTCATCAACTGCAACAACCTCAATCAACCCTCATCCATTCATACAACCTATGCCCCTCAATAATCATTGCGGGTTGAATCGGTAACTGAATCATCGGTGCTTCTATACCACTACCTATCACCATCGGTGCCACTTCTACATGCACCTCATCATAAATGCCCGAATCAATAATCGATTGCAATAGCGTCCTGCCACCTTCCACCATCACACTATGTATCTGCCTGCTTGCCAAATCATGCAAAATATACTGCCAATCAGTATGATCTCTATAGACAATCGTATCTGCCTCATCCGACAATAGATGCGAATCCATAGGCAAACGCCCGTGTCTATCTACCACAATGCGTATCGGATTACGACCCGTCCAATGCGTCGTAAGCAAACGAGGGTTATCTTGTACTGCCGTGTTCGTACCAACCATAATAGCCATATTTTCGGAACGCATCTTATGCACTATCTGTTTAGTAACGGCATTCGAAATCTGCAAACGCTCACCTCGTTGCTTAATCTGCTCTGGCGTATAACCCATATATCCATCCGCCGTCTGAGCCCACTTCAACACAATATACGGGCGGTGCTTTTCATGCAAACACAAAAAACGCTTGTTCAACAAACGACACTGCGATTCAAGTACGCCGACCGTTACTTCTACACCCGCTTCACGCAAGATAGCCACACCACGACCCGACACACAAGGATTCGGATCCAAACAACCTACAACCACATGCCTTACCCTCTCTTTCAGAATAAGATTAACACAAGGAGGGGTCTTGCCATAATGACTACAAGGCTCCAAACTCACATACAATGTCGCATCCGCACAACTCGGATAAACCGACCTATCCACACTACCGAATGCCTCTACCTCGGCATGAGGACCACCAAAACAACGATGATACCCCTCCCCTATTATCTTATCCCCTAAAACTAACACAGCGCCTACCATAGGGTTGGGTGCAACATACTCCTCCCCTACTTTGGCTAACTGCAAGCAACGGTGCATATAGATTTCGTTATCTGACATTTTTTACTTACCTTTGTCGGCGGTTTATGAATACTATCGTTCAACAAATAGAACACCTATTGTGCGACTATGTCCCCGACAACGAACGAAAGGCGATAACCTATTGGCTGCTCGAGGAAACAACAGGAATGAGCCGTACTGATATTCTGTGCGGAAAATGTACAAAGATTGTACCAGACACCCTGAAGGCTGTTGAGCGTATCCGGCAACACGAACCTGTACAATATATCTTCGGACACACCTACTGGCGTGGAATGCAATTGAAGGTAAATCCATCGGTACTGATACCTCGGCCGGAAACATCCGAACTAATCGACTGGATACTCTCCGACTATACCACACCGTCCCTCTCTCTAATGGATGTCGGCACAGGAAGCGGCTGCATCGCTATTGCATTAAAGAAAGAACGACCCGACTGGCTGATACAAGCCATCGACATATCTCCCGATGCCCTCGCTATCGCAAAGCAGAATGGTACAGCGCAGCATACCTCTATACAATGGATAGAAGCCGATATGCTACACCTGCCACAAGACCTACATGCCGACATCGTAGTTGCTAACCCGCCATACATATTGAACAGCGAGAAAACGACAATGGACCAAAATGTCCTCAACTACGAACCTTCCATAGCCCTCTTTGTCGAAGACAACGATCCGTTATTGTTCTATCGTGCCTTGATACGGCAACATATAGCACCTACACTCTACTTCGAAATCAATCCATTGATGCAAGCCCGACTCTCCGACCTGCTAAAAGAAGAAGGCTACCCTTCCATCCATATAAAATGCGATATGCAAGGCAAACAAAGAATGCTCAAAGCAAGCCTCTGACCTCTATGGAACAAAAAGAAGAACAATATAGCACGCTTAGGCAAAAAGCAGCAACCTATTGTAGTCTTGCAGAACACTGTGAAAGCGAAGTGCGGGATAAACTGATAGATTGGGGAGCCGACAACGAAGAATGTATCTCACAAATCATTAACTATCTCATCGAAAACAACTTCATATCTCCTACACGCTATTGCAGAGCCTACGCACACGACAAACTCATCTATCAAGGATGGGGCAAAAGAAAAATAGAGATGATGCTCCGACAAAAACAACTGCCACCTCAAAACATCAGGGAAGCACTGAACGCAATCAATAACGAGCAATACAGAGACATACTGCTTTCACTATTGCAAAAAAAAGCCCGCTCTCTGAAAAGAGAAACGGGCGATATACTGCAAACAAAACTACTACGCTTTGCGGCCTCTCGAGGATTCGACTATGCAAGTAGTATCTATTGCATCAAAAAGTTAGGGCTTCAAAACAATATCTAATATAATCTGTGGGACTTCCGTATTGTCGTGCCAGCCTGTAAAACGCTCAGCCCCTACACCAATAGCAAACACAGGTACGGCAGCCGCTGTATGAGAACGGGTTGTCCAACCCACCTTCGATTTCTTGTTAAGCAAACTAACTGACGCGTCCGCTAATTTAGAGAAGTGTTGATATAGTGTCTTCACATCATCTTGCTGATGTTTTCTACTGTCAGCAAACAGTTGCTGCAACATCGCATCTTCTTCGCTGCTAATCTCAACATACTTGTAAAATCCCATCTTCTCTTGCAGTAGCGACCTCACTTGTTCCCATTTCAATCTCTTTCCATACTGATTCTGTAAGAACCTCAACATTCGAGACAACTCTTCAACACTGCACAACTGATATTGAAGCAACTTCAAATTAAGAGTATAATCAGAATTACCTAACGCCAAGCCACCTGTCTCATGATCTGCAGTAATCACAATCAATGTCTCATCGGGATGTTCTTTATAGAAAGCAACCGCTTCAGCAATAGCAGCATCAAACTCCTCCACTTCACCAATAACCGTCGCAGCATCGTTGTTATGACAAGCCCAATCTATTGCACCTCCTTCAACCATCAAAAAGAACTGCTTGCGACTACTCAAATGCTCTATTGCAGTATGCGTTATCTGAGGCAGAGTCAAATCATCCTTATTCTTGTTAATAGCGTAAGGTAACATACCTGTACCCTTGTAATCATCCGAAGTGCCTTCATTCTCAGGGATAAGAATAATCCTCTTCGTATTACCTAACAACTTCGATACTTCCCTCATACCATGAGCAATGGCAATATCAGCCTGCTCAACCTCATAATAAAGCGAAGGTGCAAAAGGATTCTCCTTACTGATAGGTTGCAAGAAGGTAGAACCGCCAAAGAAATCATATCCCGAATGTATCAGTTGCATACCGATCTCATAATAATCCTTCCTATTAGGCACATGAGCATAAAATGCACCGGGCGTAGCATGATCAATGCTGACAGATGTAACAATACCCACACCCCAATCTGTATTATGTAACACCTCCGCTACAGACTTCACAGGATCACCATTGGGCGATACACCCAACATACCGTTATTAGTCTTCACGCCCGTAGCCAGTGCAGTACCTGCAGCAGAAGAGTCCGTAATACCATTACTCTCCGAATAAGTGGCCAACTGACCTGAATAAGGGAACTGCGTAGCATGCAGCGGGATCCTACCAATCTCCTTGCTCATTTCAGCACGATACATCTCTGTAAGCAACATCTCATTTGGACCCATTCCATCTCCTATGAAGTAGAAAACATAACGGGGTTGCGCTAAAAGCGACCATACAGAGAATAATACAAAAATAATAGACAAACCTATCTTTTTCATTTCTGCAAAATCTTTTAATTATTTTATTTGTACAACTTATTTATCTCATCCAACAAGAGTTTCCATCCCACACACAACCCGTCCCGCACTCTCGCTGCAAAGATACAGATTCTTTTTCGCTCACACAAATACCCTCAAAAATATCAATCTCACAACGCTCTACACAAAACACTCCAACGCCCAACCGAACAACAATCGCTCCTAAAGGCATTTACCCTCATTCTGCAAGACAATCTCGAAATAAAACATTTTACACTATTGCTATTCCAAATATATTTCAGTACCTTTGCAGGGTGAATAATAGTGGCATCACATACACATAACAGAATAAGAAAAACAACATTAACGGATATGGAAGAAAAAGAACAATATGGAGCAGAGTCCATCCAAGTACTCGAAGGATTAGAAGCAGTGCGCAAACGCCCTGCAATGTACATAGGCGACATCTCACAAAAAGGATTACACCATCTCGTATATGAGGTGGTAGATAACTCTATCGATGAAGCATTGGCGGGATTCTGTAATCATATAGAAGTAACTATCAACGAAGATAATTCTATCTCAGTACAAGATAACGGACGCGGTATTCCGGTAGACATGCACCCTAAGGAACACCGTAGTGCATTAGAGGTTGTAATGACTGTCCTGCACGCAGGAGGCAAATTCAATAAAGACAGTTACAAAGTATCTGGCGGACTACATGGAGTGGGCGTCAGTTGTGTAAACGCACTCTCTACTACAACGCATGTCGAAGTGTTCCGCGACGGGAATATTTATATGCAGGAATATGCCAAAGGAAAACCTACCTGCCCCGTACACAAAATAGGCACCTATGGAAGCGAACGCGGTACAGGTACATTCGTGCAATTCTGGCCTGACAATACTATATTCACAGAAACGGTATATCAGTACGACATACTAGCCAATCGTATGCGGGAATTGTCCTATCTGAATGCAGGGGTCAAAATAACACTAACCGACCGCCGATATCCCATCACCGAAACACCGCAATCCCAATCAGGAAGCGAAGTACAAACTGAAAAGATAGGAGTAATAGCACCCGACGGGAAACGATACAAAGGCGAAGTATTCTACTCCGAAAAAGGATTGAGCGAATTTGTTCGGTATATCGATGGTTCACGCACACCACTCATATCGGAAGTCATACATCTCAACACCGACAAATATGGCACCCCCGTAGAAGTGGCAATGATTTATAATACCGACTTCAACGAAAATGTACACTCCTATGTAAACAACATCAATACCATAGAGGGAGGTACACATGTGGCAGGCTTCCGTGCTGCACTCACTCGTGTAATGAAGAAGTATGCTGAAGACAGCAAACTACTCGAAAAAGCAAAACTGAAAGATAAAGACGGTAATGCTACAATCGACCCAAATGACTTCCGCGAAGGACTGACCGCCGTCATATCGGTCAAGGTCGCAGAACCGCAATTCGAAGGTCAAACAAAAACCAAACTGGGGAACTCCGAAGTAGCCGGCATGGTGTCATCTGCCGTAAGCGAAGCACTTTCCAACTATCTTGAAGAGCATCCCGACGATGCCAAAAAGATTGTAGAAAAGGTTATCCTTGCTGCACAGGCCCGTATTGCTGCGCGCAACGCACGACAAAGCGTCCTGCGTAAATCGCCACTCAGTGGAGGAGGATTACCCGGTAAACTGGCAGACTGTGAAAGCAAAGACCCTGCAGAATGTGAATTGTTCCTTGTAGAGGGGGACTCTGCAGGGGGAACCGCTAAAACAGGGAGAGACCGTAAACACCAAGCCATCCTGCCACTAAGAGGTAAAATTCTGAATGTAGAGAAAGCAATGGAGCATAAGGTGTTCGAAAGCGAAGAAGTACGAAACATCTTCACTGCTCTCGGCATCACATTTGGAACCGAAGACGACCCAAAAGCACTCAACCTAAGTAAGATCCGCTATCATAAAGTAATAATAATGGCAGATGCCGATGTAGATGGTGCCCATATCGCAACACTCATCATGACACTATTCTTCCGCCATCTCAAAGAGGTCATCGAACAAGGACACCTCTATATTGCTATGGCACCACTCTATATGTGTTCTAAAGGTAACTACAAAGAGTATTGCTGGAACGACCAGCAACGACACGATTTCATCATGAAATACGGAGGAGGAGACGAGAAACTTATCAAAACACAACGATACAAAGGTCTGGGAGAAATGTCCGATGAACAACTATGGGAAACGACAATGAACCCTGAACACAGACTATTAAAGAAGGTAACAATAGAAAATGCCGCCGAAGCAGACCGCACCATCGCTATGTTAATGGGAGAAGAAGTAGCACCGCGCCGTGAATTCATTGAACAACATGCTACCTATGCTAAAATTGATGCATAACACGAACATTTAATAATGAATATTGCAGTATATTGCAGCGCAAAAAGCCAAATACCTGACAACTACAAAATGTTAGGTATCCAACTGGGACAATGGATAGCAAATGCTGGACATACCCTTGTATTCGGCGGGGCAACAGGAGGAATAATGACTGCAATATCGGAAACGGTATTCAACAACAAGGGCAGCGTCATTGGAATAATACCCAAGCGTATCGTACGAGCAGGCAGATTGTCAAATGCCTGCACACAGCTTATTGAGGTGGACTCAATGGCCACACGCAAACAGGAAATGCGCAACATAGCAGACATCTTCGTTTGCCTTCCGGGCAGTTATGGAACCCTCGACGAAATGTTCGATGTAATAGCAGCAGGAACTGTAGGAGAACACCACAAACCGATTTATATCGTCAACTATGATGGTTTCTTCACTCCCCTGCAGAACCTTATCGCAACAATGAAAAAACTGCAGTTTATTCCCGCAGAAGAAGCCTATAAACCAATTTGGGTTAATAGTATCGAGAACTTGATAGAACAACTGAAACAAATAAGTTAACCAAATAAAATACATACCTTTATGAACCTTTTTTTCAAAAAGTTAACAGGGAAACTTCAAACCACAGAGAAGTTGGAAGCCCTCATTAAGCAAAACAAAGATGACATTATTCGTTACCGTAGAGTCGAGAATTCAGCAGAATTAAAAGAGTATAATGAACTGAAAAAAATCATAGAGGCTCCCGAATTCAAGGCAAAGAAACGCACTTTAACTCAAACCAAGTATCACGATACGGACACCTATCGTCAACTCCGCAAACTGCGCGATATGGATAACGACAAGGAGTTGCAACTCTATTTCTTTGTCAACGATAGCAAAATTCTTCCCGAGTATTTGGAGTTCCGCAAGTCCGAGAACTACATAAAGTTAGCCGACAAATTCTCTTTGCTTCGCTCGCCACACCTACGCCGTATGAAGAAGTTCGAAGGGTCACGCGCCTACAAAAGTTGGCTCAAACATAACAACTCCGGACTACCACAACAATACAAAGAACTGCAAGCAAAAATAGATACCAACGAGTTCCAGGAAGAAAGACGATTCTGGAAGAATCCCCGTCGGTGGCTAACCACACAAGAATACAAGCAGGAATGCCGTTTTGCCGAATTGGCAGCACTCGACGACATACAGTTCTTCTTCGCACAACGCAAAGAGAAAATAGAAAAACTTGAGTCCTATAAAACGATGTTCTCCGATGACTTCAACTGGCGAAAGATGAGCGATTCTGCATGGCAGCCTGGATTTGCCTATATCAGCGACCAACTCAAGCAACAACACTCTTTCACCAACGAACATCAAGCCTACAACGGAGGGCATAACACGGGTACCGTAAATGGCTATCTGACTATCTTGACACACAAAGAAACGGCTACGGCTCCTGCGTGGGACGAGAAGAAAGGCTTTGTCAATCAAACCTTCGACTATACTTCCGATGTCATCCAAACAGCAAAGGCATTCGAACAAAAAGAGGGAATATTCATGGCGAAAATACGCTGCACAGGCAGAGTACACCACACCCTCACGCTGAACTGCAAAGAAAAAACACCGCTCGTACATCTCTTCAACTTCAACGGTAGAAAATTGTATGTAGGATACACCTCCCAAAATGGATTTGTGGGTACCACTATCACCGGTCTTTCATGGGCGAACTACTATATTGTTACACTCCATTGGACACCTACCGAAATGGTATGGTATCTCAACAACATCGAAGTGTTCCGTGTCAATAGAAACCTGCCTAAACAACCGCTATATTTTTCCATCGCTTCTTTCTTGCCGAAGACAGAAAAACCCGCAGAAGGACATCTCGATGTCGATTGGGTTCGCGTCTATAAACAAGCATGAGAATAGTCTTTACCATCAAGTCTGTCAACTTGGGTGGTGGCTCCGAGCATTCCGCCATTGCCTTGGCGAATGCTTTCGTGGAAAGGGGCAACGAGGTGGTGATTATCAGTTTTACGGGAAGTAATACGAAACCGTTTTTCCGTATCGATTCTCGTATCACATTGCTCTATTTGGCACCGCAACACGACCCCTGTCCCGTACTGTTCCGCGAGGTAAGGCGCATCAAACGACTTCGGGCGATCTACCAACAACTCCAACCCGATGTCATCATCGTCGTCGGTACCACGCGTGCCTTTGTCAATATCCCCGCAACACGGGGATACAAGGTCATTCACCAAGAGTATTTCACCGTAACGCACCGCGCACAACTCACCTCGCGCCTTTCGCGCAAATGGACGGCAAAACAATCCGATGCGATAGTCGTCCTTTCCGATTACGACGCCGATGTCTATCGCAACCGATGGAATGCCAAATGCGTTAGAAAAATACCCAACCTGCTTACCTTCAACAACCCTACTCCCTCAACGCTCCAACACAAAGTGGTAGTGGCTATAGGCCGGCAAACACGGGTGAAGGGTTTCGATCGGTTGTTGGAAGCATGGCGACACATCAGGCATACCGATTGGGAACTGCACATCGTCGGTAGTGGGAAAGAACACCGACATCTGCTTGCGTTGTCCCGACAATACCGCCTCAGCAATGTCGTCTTCATACCTGCCACACCCAATGTACTCCCTCACTATCAAAATGCTTCCCTCTTTGCGCTCCCCTCGCGCTCCGAAGCCTTTGGCAATGTACTCACAGAGGCTATGTCTGTAGGACTGCCCGCTGTCTGTTTCGACTGCGGAGCAGGGGTAAGAGAAATCCTGCAAGATGGTATCACAGGATTCCTCGTTCCCAATGGCGATACACAAGCAATGGCTAATGCACTTGATAAACTGATGGATAACGACCAACTTCGGCAAGATATGGCTGCAGCAGCCTTGCAACGGGTCAAAAAGTTCGATACCGACACCACCCTGCAAGCATGGTACGATCTGTTTCACACTATCTGCCGACCTGACACCTAACCTCCAATCACCTACTATGGACGCTGTCATCACCTTTGTCAATGGAAACGACCCCGTCTGGCAACAATCCTATGCACAGACCATCTCCCACAAAGCGATATTGAACAAACGATACCGTGACTGGGGATTTCTGCCCTACCTCCTACGGGGTATCGAAACGAATATGCCGTTCATCGAAAAGGTCTTCCTTGTCGTCAGCACCGAAAGTCAAGTCCCTTGTTGGGTAAATACCGGCAACACCCGAATCATCCTGCATAAAGATATCATCCCGCAACCTTTCCTTCCCACATTCAATAGCACCACCATCGAACTCTTCTTGCACCGCATACCCGACCTCTCCGAACAGTTTGTCTATTTCAACGACGACCTTTTCCCAATCAACCCCCTGCAACCATACGACCTCTTTCGGGAAGACAAAATCGTAACACGCTTCTCACGACATCTCTTCGCCACAAATCTCTACAAGCAACAAACACGCCGCTCCGACCAAATGGCACGCCTCGCTGCAGGACTCTGCACATCCCCTCTGTTCCTTCGCCCGCAGCACACCATCACGCCTATGTTGCGCAGTGTAAGCCGACAGGTTTACCAACAATTGGAAGATGTACTCGCTATGCATATAACGCCCTTGCGACGAAAAGACAATTGCAACCAATATCTCTACACCGACTATCTCTATCACATCGGCAGAGTCTGCGAACAGGCAATACCTACCAAGCACTGCTCTATGGCTATATATAGCGGAAAGAAGATTGCAGATACCATCCTGCATAGCAAACGCTCTATCGTCTGTATCAACGATGTGGAAATGTCTGCCGAACGACAGCAAACCATGCGTGCAACTATTCTACAGGCTTTTGAGACGCACTTTCCTCAGAAATCGCGCTTCGAGAAGTAAGAAGAAGAATACACAAACAATATAGCAATGGTGCAAAGAAAGAGTCGAAACACGATTGTATCACAAAACACAACACCACCAACAGACAATAAGGCCTGCTCTTTCTCGGCAACATCTGCAGCGGATACAAGAAGATAATAATCAAGACCGCCAATCCCAACACACCAAACTCCATCCACGCTTCAAGAAAAGCATTGTGAGGTTGAACCTTCTGAAAATCACCTTTCTGCATCACATGGATGTGGGGTATATAGAACTCACTCAGTCGGGCATCATTCTTCGCTTCATAAATCAAAGCCTCTTTCGCGTCGCATACGCCATGCCCAAAAATAGGGCTCTCCGAGATAATATGCCAGTCCGACCGCCATATCAACCAGCGAGGCTCATGCTCCAAACAGTCAGAGGTAACGCGATTATTGCTCATCAACACCAATGCCGCAAAGCATATATAAGCGGCAAAAATAGGAGTATAGACCTTCCAACCGAAACGGAAGGAAAATATCGCCACGAATAGAGCAATAAGCAACAGACAAGTACCCAAGCCCACACGACCTTCGGTAATGCAAAGTAGGTAGAATATCCACAACGACATGCCAACAACCACCACCATCTCCCAACGCTTCAACTTGTTCTGCGTCAACAACCAGAATACGAACACAAGAGTAATGTTCAAGTACAGATTAAACTGCATGTGCGAAGCCACATACAAAATACGAGCCTCCGTAAATGCTATCGACTGTGCAGGCAACGGCATCAGGAAATAAGCGAACCCTATCCCTCTGAGTATAATATACCACGACACCGCAAAACAACTGAGCAACATCACATATACTATCGGCTTAAGTTTCACCTCCTTGCTCAAGCCCGCCAAGCCTATAATCCCGCACAAAAGAAAAGGCGCACGCTCATCCAATACAAACGACAAACGAGGCGTCAACTGTTCATCTGCCAAATGCCATAAGGGAATAAACAGATAATAGACGATCAAGAGAAGCCAGAAGCACTTGTTGATACCCCAACACCAACCTTGCCAACGCCTGTTCACTGCATAATCCAACAAGTAAAACACGCCCGCCACTACCATAATGATACGCTGAAATGGCATAATGCGGAAAGGCAACGATGCCATCAACAACCAGAAAGTCAGCACTTGCAGATAAGCAAGCAACTGCCGGAAAGGAATAGAACAACGCACCATATTCAATAGCATCAAAAAGAAATGAGCAAAACGCTCGCAAAGATACACTTTATTCTTTGTAATGCAAAAAAAAGTACTTACTTTTGCAAGCCGACCGCAATAGTTATATAGCAGACACCTACTCCGCTCCGATACGCTGACGCAGTCAGTTGGCGACCAATCGGTCGAAAGACTTGTTAGGTCATACTATGCTTGCTAATTGTTAATGATGATTTGCTGATTACATGTCAACCGTTTTCTACACACATCGCCTGCGCTTTGCACATTGGGTCTCCCGATGGCTCCTCTACCCTGTGCTATACTATCTCATCCAATACCGAAAAAAAGTGGTACGCGAAAACCTGCTTATCGCCTTCCCTGAACACTCCGACAAGCAACGGAGGCAATGGGAACGCGCTTTCTACCTCGCATTCACCGATATGATTGTCGAAATAATCGTCGGACGGCACTTCAACGAAGAGGTAATGCTGAACCTCCTCCACTTCGACCATAAACCGGAAGTGGCGCAATGTTGCAAGCAGCATGGAGGTGGCTTTTTCATGTTAGGGCATTTCTTGAACTGGGAATGGGCTATCGACTATGCCAACCAGTTTGCACACTACGACCTCCAATGCGCAAGCATCTACAAAAAACTCACCAACAGATTCTTTAACAACCTCATGCTGAACATCCGCAAACAACGGGGAGGACTGTTAATCGAGATGGACCAACTCTTGCGCACCATGATAACCAACAAGAAGAATCATACCACCATCGCCTATGCCATGCTTGCCGACCAGCGGCCGCGCAAAAAATCTACCAAGATACCGATGGTGCTGTTGGGACAAGATGTCGATATGCTTTTCGGTACCGAACAGTTAGCAAGACGCTTCGCATATCCCGTTTACTATGTCTCTGTCCATTCCTCCCAAAGAGGACACTACAACCTTGACTTTCATCAAATCTACGACCCCGGCACCGAAGCCGATACTGGGCAAGGAGTGGTCACACAGCGTTTCACGCAATACCTCGAACAGAACATCCTGCAAGAGCCCAGCCGTTGGCTTTGGACTCATCGGCGCTTCCTCAACACCCATCCCCATACACCAACCGTTAATTCTTGATTGTTAAACGGTTAATTCTTGATTGTTAATTGCTGCCTTTATGCAGCCATCATGCCCGCTGTAGCACTATAACCTGCTATGCCTCTCCCCATACCATAGATGTTTGCCCACCAAATGTAACTTCGTTTAGGCTAACTGTAGAGCCATAGCGTGCTATGGCTCTCAACTCCCTTTCGCAG
>CAVEFV010000027.1:0-27205 GCA_963615025.1 Firmicutes bacterium CAG:95
CATCTACATTAGGTATATGCAAAAAGCCGTTCAGCACATCTACAAAGTCTTCCAACAGTTGTACCTCATCGATTAGAATATAGTAGTGTTCCGTAGCAGACTGTATCTTGTCCTGCACAAAACGGTAAAGTGTTTCCGCATTACGCAAATGCTTGTTGGCATACGAATCTAAGGGGATGTTGATGATATGGTCTTCAGGTACGCCCTCTTGCAGCAGGCGTTGCCGAAAGAGCGTGAACAGCAGATAGGACTTACCAACACGCCGCAGACCGGTAACTATCTTTACCAATCCATTCTGTCGCAGCGACAAGAGTTGCTGCACATATTTCTCTCTCGGGTAGATATTCTCGCTCATTCTACTGTCAAATACTGTAACAATTTACACTTTTCGCCAATACGGCTGCATATCTTGTAACAAAAAGTATGCCGTTTTGTTAGGCTCACTGTGCCTGCGTGAGTGGCATTTCGTGCGTGTTGGACTGCGTATTTACTACTTGTACGTCAGGGACTTGCGTGTTATTTGTTGCACCGTTGTGGGCTGCGTATTAGTTGTTGTGGATCGGTTGTTATTACGGTTTTTGCTTGCACATTGGCAGAAAGTGTAAATTGTTATAGTTTCTATCAGTAGCCCCTATGCAGATTTCGGCACAAAGGTACAAAATTTCTGCGGATATACCAAATTCGGTGCTACTCAATTTCGATACTTATGCACTTTTTACGCAAAAGTCCCGTTTTTATGCACCTCCATACACCGATTTTCTAATACCATTGATTATCAGCAATGTAAGTCCAATTTCTACATTTTTATGAGGGAACAGGTAAAAAATCGTACATTTCTATTTCATTGACCTATATGGAAGGCAATTTGTAGCGGTGGAGACGGACTATGGTCTTGGGGAATAAGAGTTTGAGCAGGATATGCCACTTTGATCCGTACGACAAACCTATGCGAGGAATAGATAGCAAGTCCGTTTTACTTATAGTATGCGTGGGGGTTGCTGTTGCATAGCCCGGGATGGTGGAAAATGCCATATACATACCGCATTGGCGGAGCGTCGCTTTCTCCCGCTCGGAGAAATCCCGCTGACTGCCATTCGGATAGGCAAAATAACGAACTTTCTCCCCCATCAGTTGCTCCAATTCCACCACTGAATCATGAATCTCCGTATACGACACAGCGTCCGTCTCATTACTCAAAATGGGATGGTGCTGCGTATGGGCACCAAATGTAATCAAACCGCTCCGCCTCAACTCGTCAAACATCTCCCTATTGATGTTCTCATCTATATTGCTGACATGCTCGGGGTCGTGGGCGCTGATATATGCCAAGATGCTTTGCAAAGGCAATTGTTTCATGCGTTCCTCCTCTTTCAGTCCCAATACCCGCATACGCTGAAACCAAAACGCCCCCCCCTCCTTGATATTCTTCGGCGAGACGAACATGGCAGCGGGTACTTGCAATCGTTTGAGAACGGGAAATACCACTTCGTACACACTTCGTTCGCCGTCATCGAAAGTAATAAAACACATTCGCTTGGGCGAGTGTTCATGCCCCGTAAGGCGCGCATAGAGTTGGTCGAGCGTTCCAAACGCAAAGACACACCCTATCAGGCGCAGCGTTTGTTCAAACCACGCACCCTCCTGCACATTATGAAAAGTCAGTACTATATTCTTCATTGGTGGAATCTCCTCATCATCGGTTTCAAGCACGAACCGTAAAAGCCAAATAAATACACACATAGCCGCAACCCCACTCTACGCTGCATTTGCACTATCCGTTGCGACTTAATTGTGGTAGAATACGCCAATATGGCATTGTGTTTCTTAAGAATGGCGTATGCTTCTCTTCGTTCTGTGCGAGGCAATTGCCAATAGCCATAGACCATTGTCGGATAGATAAACGACAAGTATTGCAGAAAAAGCAAGTCATTGGGCGTGTTTGCGTCAAGCAATGCTCGCCATTTATCAAACATAAAGTCGTACGAGCGGTAATCTTGAATAGACAAAGTCGTAGTTATCGAGTTCACCCGATGACGATATACATAGGCATACAGATTAACGACTTTCACAGAACGCAAATGCCTCCACAACTCAATACTCCAATCAATATCTTCATTACGTAATCCTACAACAAACTCAATATGATTATCCAGCAACACACTCCTCCGTATGATTTGAAAGCAAGCACTCATATTGAAGCGTTGAGCGACTAATAAGTAAGCAAAACATTCCAATGGCGTACCTATATTGTTCAGCACCTCTGCCTCGTAGGGTCTTTCCTGCAAAGACACGCCTAAATCTTCATACCAATCGGTGCGACAAAAGAGCAGGTTATCGGGATAGTTCCATTTGCCCAATGCCGTTACTAAGGTTTCCACTACCTTATGGTCTGCATAGTAGTCATCTGAGTCCAAGAACAGCACATATTCGCCCGTAGCACGGCGTAGCCCTGCATTGCGTGCGTCGCTCAATCCGCCATTGGTCTTGTGTACTACACGGATACGCTCGTCTTGCTGTGCCAATCGATCGCAGAGTTGCCCCGATTGGTCGGTCGAACCGTCATCCACTAAAAGTATCTCCATATCGGTATAGGTCTGCAACTGCACGGATTGTACACACTGCTCGAGGTACGCCGCCACATTATAAACAGGGATAATTATGCTTATTTTCATCGCACACGCCTCCTTTGCCTCTGTAGTTGATTACACTGCATATCATAGTTGGCACAATGCAGCACCAAAAACAATAGTGTCATAAAAACCGGCGTACGGAAGATTGTACCCGTGTACATAAAATACTCCCATGCGCAGATGCCCAATATCGTCCAACGCAAACGGTGATTGCGAATATAGAACCAAAAGATAAAGCCAAACAAGACCATGCAAATGGCACCTATCAAACCCGTGGTAACATAACTTTGAAAAAAGCCCGTTGCCGAACCTTTGTGATTGAGCCGAATAGATAGCGGTATCTTTTCAAACTGTGCATAGTCCAGGCTGTACATACTGTTGAAGCCTAAGCCCCACCAGTCCCGCTCGGTAGAAGGGTGCAAGCCGAATAGCAATTTGAACATGGCAATGGTAGCACCGCCTCGCCCGTCGGCTTTCAGTTGTTTATTCTGTGTACTAATTGCCCCGCCCATATACTGCAGTTGGTCTTTTTGGAAATCGGTAGCCTGCCCCTGCATACCCTCTTTTCCGAACTGATAGGTCTCGGCATAGTCGAACGCATAGTCCCAATCGAACCGCCCCCACACTTGGTTATCGGGGTTGAGCGACGGCGTAAGGCGCACACCGAGATAGAACAGCAACGGCACAAGGGCAAGCGCATAGACCACATACTTACCGACTTTGCGCCCCTGTACATAGACGAAGAATACAAAAACAACGACAGGCAGAATGAACATCACAGCACGCTTACCCGTAGTGAAACCGACAAAGAGCAACCCCAACAGATAGAGCCAATCCCATTTATTGAACTGTCCTTTGCGATAGAGCCACAAGACAATAAACCACAGAATAGGTATCGTCGTACCCATCTCGCCCCCCGCAATAGAGAACGAGCCGACCAGACCCTCGATATGGCTGCGAAAGACGGCATACTTGAAGACCGAGATGATAATCTGCATCAAGCCGATGTCGTAGAAGAGGCGTAGCAGTTGCTCTTTCTGCCCCCGCCGATAGACCGCAGTCTTCACCGTCCAGAAGAGCAGCATCGCCTCCACATAACGGGCGTATTGGCTCAAGACAATGGTCATTGTGTTCTGCGTATAGAAGAGTGCCGTCCATAGGTACTCCAGCGAGAACACCACAAACGCCGCAATTATCCAGCCCTCTCGGCGGCGATAGGTTTGATATGCACGATAGCGGGCAAAGACATAGATACAGAGCAACAGCATCGCAATCTTGTACACATTATGCGACACCGCCCCAAAGAATGCAAAGACACGCGGATAACAGAGAAAAAGGAATACCACCGACAGCGCATCACGCCGGTACTTGTAGAGCATATATACCAGCGTAATCGCCACAAACACCTGCTGCGCAAACTGCGCCGGAATGTTTATCCAGGGAATTAGTTCATACTGCATGACTTTACTTGCGTTTTATCACCTTTGCTGGGACGCCTCCCACTACCACATTGCTTTCCACATCTTTCACCACTAAGGCCTGCGCACCAATGGTTACATTATCGCCCACATGCACGCCGCCAATCACTTTTGCTCCACAGCACACCTCTACATTGTCGCCTAATATAGGATGCTTATCCTCATTATATCCGATAGTTACTTGCTGAAATATCTTTGCGTTTCTGCCAATCTTTTCTGCTTGGATGATAGTGGAAAAGCCGTGCTGGATTAGTAAGCCTCCGCCTATATCCTTACAACGGATATACAGACTATCCAATGGACGGCACAACCACTGTACAGCATATTGCACCTTACCCATTCTATAATAGCAAATATTCCGAAACTCCTTAAATTCACTCATAAGGAACACAAACTGCATATATTTACTCTTATACGGACATTGCTTCCACTCGACCCATCGCTTCATATCCTCCTCAAATTGGACACTGTATCTTAGATAGATAGATAGATAGATAGGCAATAGGCGCACACCATTTACAATATGTATAATTTTATGCATAAGTTTATCACAATATAAACTTTATAGTATTCAATACATTTAGTGCATTAAACTGCCCTTTTCCCTCCTTAGACGCCTCCGCATAGTGCTGCCTGTTGGCAATTGTTTGCATATCCATAACAGCACGAGCAATATCTGCCGACGACATGCCAACTAACATCCCGTAAGTCCCGTTCTGAAGCATAGTTTGCGCCCCCATAGTGCAGGTGGCAATAATCGGTTTCTCTAAGCACATTGCCTCTCCCAAAACCAATGGCAATCCCTCCGCACGCGAAGAAGATAGAAAAACATCTGACTTGTCCATATACGGATAAGGATTCTCTTTGTACCCGACAAAATGTACCATTTCGTCACATCCGCTTTTTTGCAGTTGTGTCCGTAAGTCACTGGATTCCGAGCCCGTTCCTACAATCCAAAAATCTACACTTATGCCTTGTTGTTTCAACACCCGAGCTGCTTCTATTACCATATCATACCCTTTAACATACTCCAATCGCCCTACAGAACATATAGTAAAAGTATGCTTTAGCACATCATTCACACTCTCTTTTGCTTTTCGGGTAATCTCTTCCTCGTTAATAATATTTGGGCAAACATATTGTTTTATATCTGCTGGATATTGCATAACTTTACGGAATTGCTGTTGCGCATATTCACTAACGAACACCAATCCATCCATAGACGCATACGCCTTTGTTTCATCATCACTTGCAAAATGACGCTTTGACCAATGATTCTCTTCAAAATCTGTATGCACCCACGAAATATTCTTCTTGGCTCTATCCAAAACAAAAGAGTGATACAAAAGCGAATCTCCCTCTAAAAAAGATACAATAGTGTCATACGATTTTTGTATCTTTGATCTTGTAATACACCGCAAGAAAGAAGCAACATGAAAGTTAAGATAAATATGTTTTGCAATCCTATACCCACAATCTTTATGACTACTAAATAGTGAATAGTAAGTTACACCCGATGCAACTACCTTGCAGTTGTTTTCCCGAAATACAACCAATACATCAATCATGTATTGTTCTTTATCCAGTGCCTGAAGTAAATTTAGCAACGCCTTTTCTGCGCCCCCTCCGACCAAGCCCGTTATGATAAACAGCACACGCTTCATATCTGGTTTCATTTGAGTAATCTATTGGCTACTCGCAGTAGCAAAGCGGGAATGCGTTGTTCTTGCAGTTTGGCAATGTGTGTATAGCGTCCCCAAACGGCATAATCCCGCTGCAACCGCTGCGACATATAGCGGTCAAGTACCTGCTGCCGTTCGTGGCGACACAAGTCGGGACTATGATAACTTAATCCCGTATTATCAAAGTACGACACATCCACATCTTTGTAGCAGAGGCGCACATCGTCGTGAAAAGCAATCACGCGGAAGAACCACTCCCAATCGGCACATATCCGCAGCGAAATATCGTAGTCGCCATACTGTGCGAACAACGCCCGTGGAATAAAAGTCGCCTGGTGTTTCATGCAACTGTTGTATAAGTCCACAAAGCCCGGGTTCTCCACGCCTCTACAGTAATCCACCCGTTTGCCCGTAGCGTCCACTACCACCTCGTTGCCATAGACAATCGGCAGCCCTACTTCCCTCTCGCCACACTGCGTCCCACTCTCTCCACAGCCACACACTCTCTCATGGTTCTCTTTGCCTGCCACAGAGCCGAACATCTGTGCCAGCACCTCTCCATTGCAGAAGCAGTCGCCCGCATTGAGGAAGAAGCAATAGTCGCCCGTGGCAAGCCGAATACCTTTATTCTGTGCATCATATACTCCCTTATCCGGCTCCGACACTATGCGTATCTGCAACGCCTCTCCCCGCAACTTACCGCCTGCCCAATCCACAATCTGCCCTTCATTTTCCCCGACAAACTTTGCTCCCTCTCGGTGCAGTTGCTCCAAGTACTCCTTTGTCCCGTCGGTACTTGCGCCGTCCACTATTATCCACTCGAAGTCGCGGTACGACTGCCGTTCCACCGACTCCGCCGTCTTCCGCAACCCCGAGAAATTATTATATGTGATCGTTATGATGGATATCCGCTTATGTACCATTGAATTCTATTCTCTGTGTAATGCTTGCGCAGCATTAAGCATTGCGTCTTACAGCGCACAAAAGTAGTGTTTTTTTGTGAGATATACAAGTGCCTCTTGTATATATGCACTTTTTTCTATACTTTTGCGCCCTGTAATCACACTATCGATATTTGGTTGTTATCAGGTGATTAACGGGTGATTAACAGGTTGTTAACAGGTGATTATCGGGTTCGTAAGCAAATCGGATAATAAGACGATCGAAGGCACACCAATAGCACGCCCCGCTGACAAACCTATTTCATAAGCCGTCAACCACCGGAAAGCCTATAGAATACAAGCAATATAAAAGCAGAACAACAATAGAAATCTAAAAGGAAAATCGTATGGCAAAAGTAAATTACATTGACCCCATTGCCTCTATCTCGGGTCGGCTTTGTAAGCAGCAACGGCGCGGAGGCATTTTGCGTCAGAAGCACTATCGTGACGACAACGGTCGTGTGGTGGCAGAGGGCGCACTCGAAGCGTATTGTGTGTTGCACCCGCGCGATTATAAAAAGAACCCGCCCAAGGGTGCTGAACTACGCACTATCACGCTTTTCCGTCAGGCGGCATTGCAGGCGGCGGAGGAGCGTCGTGACCCTGAGCGTTTGGCGTATTGGCAGGAGCGTTTTGCCGCCCAACTCCGTCACGGCGACTCAGAAGCCCCACTCGATCCCCACACCGCCCGTCCCCGCACCTACTATCGTTTCCACCTTTTCGTCCAATCCATTATCTATCAACGCATTAAGTCCTCCACGCCCGAAGAATAACCCCCTCCTTCGCCTACAACCTGAAATCCTTGCGTATTTGCGCCCCAAACCGTGTCGCTCCGATGTCATTGAGGTGCGAGCAGTTATAGTAGAGTGAATCGGCACGATAGGAAGGGTCTTGCAAATAGTCCTTGTACTCGATGGGATATTCTTTCCGCACATCGTCGATGATACGGTAAACCCGTGCAATCCCCTCGGGGCGCGTGTTTGCAACAAACGAATTGTGACAAGGTGGGGTTACCACTATGAACCGCACTCCATTCTCTGTACAGACCTTTGCCATTGCCGTGAGATACTGCGTATATTCCTGCACCTGTTCCTCTGCGTCTGCGGCATCGATGATGTCGGATGTAATATCCACCGTCCACCCTTTGGCTTGCAGCCCGAATAGGGGTGAATACCCCGTCCATTGTTTCGGGACATCTATGCGTGTAGCAAATACATTCACTTCGTTACCCCCTTGTATAATGGCAGACCAGCGAATCACATTATCGGGGAAGCGGTCGTACCAGCAGTGCATATATTTCTCGTGTACGAAATCTATGTAATCGAAATGGTTCTCGGGGAAATGGTGCGAACTCCAGAAAGGCATTTTATATCCCATAGGAAAAACCACCGCCTCCAATTTCGACATACGAGGTACAAAGTCCTCCATCAATTGCATGTCGTAGTATATCCAGCGTGCCGACACTGCCAGGTCAAAAGTACCCGTACCCACTTGTTCGGGATTGATACTGTTTTCCGCATACGAATTGCCCATGATGAGAATGCGGATAGAGTCCCTGTGCGTATCTACATAATCGTATTTGACTGAATACCAGTTGCTATAGTGTGGAAAAACACAAAACTCTGCTGTTACGCAGATAAGCACAAAGATCCCCAATGTCCATGCTACATCCTTCAAAAACTGTTTCATGTCGCTTTTAGAATTGGAAGTAAATAAACGCCTCTACAGCCCCTCTGTGCGTAAAACAAAGTATGAGGAACAGAGCATATAAACAGCAACGCACCACCCGATAACGAAAAACGGAATAACACTCTATATATTTCAACGGATGTTCCTTTGTTCTGCCGAGCCACTCGGCAACAAACATCGCAAGGACGGCGATTGCCAACGGAATATAGAACGCCCTATTCATTAGAAAAGGCACGCTCAGCAACGAGCGGTGTGGAATGTGAGCAAGATACCCAAACGCATCGCCAATGGAGTCCGCACGGAAGAATATCCACCCGAGAACCACCAGCGCAAAAGTCAGTACCATTTGCCCTGCCTCCCGCCACGAGGGCAGCAAGCGACTATGTACCGTGCCGTCCGCAGCCATATCGGTCGCCACCGTGTCGCGGTAGCGGCGGTTCTTGCCTAACAATATCAGTGGCATAAAGAGCAGCGCATGGTACGCACCCCATAGTACAAAAGTCCAATTCGCACCGTGCCAGAAGCCCGACAGCAGGAAAATGATAAAGGTATTGCGCACCACGACCGCCCGCTTGTACGCCTCTTTGTTCTGTACGCGTGCCGGCACGGTCGGGCGACTGCCGCCCAAGGGAATATAAACATAATCCCGAAACCAAGTGGTCAGTGAGATATGCCACCGCCGCCAGAACTCGGCAATATCCCGCGAGAAATACGGTACATTGAAGTTCCGCATCAGGCGAATACCGAACAACTTCGAGGTACCTATCGCAATGTCCGAGTATCCCGAAAAGTCGCCGTAAATCTGAATAGAGAACAGTATCGCCGCCAGAACGAGCGTGCTACCCGAATAGGCACCATAGTCCGCAAAGACCTTATCCACATAGGTGGCGCAGTTGTCGGCGACGACAATCTTTTTGAACAAGCCCCATAGGATTTGCCGCATCCCATCTACCGCCACGGCATAGTCGAAGTGCCGCCGTTGGAGGAACTGCGGCAGCAGATTGGTCGCCCGCTCGATAGGGCCTGCTACCAACTGCGGAAAGAAACTGAGGAAAGCCGTAAAGGCAACGATATCCCGAGTGGCAGTAATCTGTCCCCGATAGACATCGATAGAATACGAAAGGGCTTGAAAAGTATAGAAACTAATACCAACGGGCAGTATCAAATGCAAAAGCAGTGAGTCTGCTTGCAGCCCGAATAGATGCGCAAAAGAAGAAGCGAAGAAATCGTAGTACTTAAACGAACCGAGAATACCCAGGTTAAGAACGATATTCAGCCACAACCACAATTTAGGATTACGCCACAGCCGCTGTATCTTCTTGGGGCGTGGTTGTTGCTCGGAATGATGACCTATCGATTTGGAATGGGCAGATACTTGTTGTTCGCCGGTAGTGCCTCCTTGGTTTGAATTAGGGTTTATCGATTGCTCTTCGTTATTGCATAACTGCTTGATACTCTGCGAAGAAATACCCCCCCCCTACGGGTGTAGACTCTTCGCAGGCATTGGTGCGAGAACCATACGAAATAAGCAGCCCGCTCAAGTAGGAACAGAGGGTAGTAATGGCAATAAGGATAAGGAACCGCCAATCCCACCAACCGTAGAAGATATAACTCGCCACGACAACAAACAGGTTCTGCCAAAGCAACTGCCGCTTACACCCCCGCAGAGCATAATCGAACACAAACCAATAGAGCAGAAATACGATCGGCAAAAACACCGCAAACTCAATCGAATTGAATAACATAAAGAATATACTAAACTACAAATAATACCGATAGTTCATACAAATTTATTTCTAATACACGAAACAACTATCTTAAACAAAAAACTATATCTACTTCATTTCCGTCCTCGCAACCAACGATAAAAATGACTCATATTCAAAAGACACACACATGTTTCTAACGCCAAAAAACTGCCTACACGAATCATTTTATTAACTCCGAGATAATGATGTTGTATCGCATAAAGATAATCCAACCAACGCTGTCGTATAAATCGAAGTCGTTTCCTCCCACTCCCCAATCCATCGCTACTGGTATTCTTTGTGTGAATTCTATAATATAGCAACTTATTGGGAATTTCAACACACTTTCCACACATCAATGCTCTATGCCCCAATGCATCATCAATCCATGGCGTACGCACATCGTATGGTGGAAACAGTTGCAGCAACTTAGCCGAAAATGCCATTATGCAACCATAGAAAGCCGGCAGACCTCCATTTTTACCCCCCCCCACATTCTCTGTATTACATTGATTATCAACCGTATAACCATTCACAAGCAAGTCATATCCGCTTTGGATTAATATAGGATGTGATAAGTCGGAGAAAGCCTCAACCAAAGTTGAAATCCTATTCGGCATAGAAATGTCATCACCTTCATTTATAACAATAATTTTCCCTGAACATAAAGAAAAAGCCTTGTTGTAATTAGCAGTTATCCCCATGTTTTTATTTTGACGATTCAGTACAACTTTCCCCTTATCCGATAATTTAGCCTCAAAATGCAATATCTTCTCCCATGTATCATCCGAAGAACAATCATCAGAAAGAATAAATTCTAAATTCGGATAAGTCTGTTTACACAATGCTTCCAAGGTTTCTTCTATCCAATCCGCCTGATTATAAGTCACAACGATAACCGAAACCAATGGTTTTTCAACAACGGCATTTTGCGGTTGTTTGGCTTTCAATATGGCAGGAACACCAACGGCAATGTGGTTTGAGGGTACATCGTGCAATACTACCGCATTTGCCCCGATTTCCACATTGTCACCTATCACAACATCTCCTATAATTTTAGCACCTGTATAGATAGTCACATTATTCCCGATTGTCGGGATTTCTCCATTTTTCTGTCCAACTGTAATAGACTGAAATGCATGGAAGTTTGTCCCTATATACCGTGCATAAATGACCGTTGAAAACCCATGACTGATATAAAATCCACCCGCTATATCTTCACATTCTATATAAATGTCTTTTTGAGCGGGCAAGAGCCACCAGCCATAAAAACGCCTACCCCCATGCGATTTATACGAGTTTATTCGATAATACACTATATTGCGAAACGGAGGATAGTTCAACATTAAGAAAACAAATGCGCGAAAACGACTTTGAAATGGGCAGTTGGTTTTCTTTGTCCACACTGCCATATCTTCTTGTAATCGTTCTCCCCCATTCCTAAACCCGGCAATATAAGCAGGCAGCGCGAATACTGCTGCCAAGCAATACTTTATTTTCTTCATTAACTTCATCTATTCTTATTTATCAGCAGATTCACACATGCCTTAGGCGACATATAGGTTTCGTAATACGCCTGAGCACCTTGGGCGATAGCGTCGTATAATGCTGTATCGGTTACCAGTAACCGCACCGCCTCGTAAAGGGTGACTACGCTCGCTTCTGTCTGTCTGTCTGTCTGTCTGTCTAGTTCTGTTCCTGCAAAAAAGATGTTCTTTCCATGCGTTAGAGCCACCGGCAATTCATTGATAAACGGCGTACTCAACACCACTTTCCCCATAGCAAAATACTCCGGTAATTTCCAACCATGACAACCGAAATAGGCAGGTGTATTGAAAGCAATTGCCGAACGCTGTATATTTTGGCGATAGCGGCTATAGTCTATCATCTCCGGCAACACGATATCCTCTATACCCGCCACATCTTGTGTCGCGTCCGGAATAAGCCCGCCTTCAAAACGAATAAGCCCCTCTGCCTGCAATCGCAGACACGCACGAATAAACGCAATTCGCCACCGATTGCACTCCTCTTGCCCTTTCCACAAAGTAGAAACAAAGAATATGTACTTTCTGTCCGTGTTGCAGACCGTTCCTGCACCGCCATCCGTATGGCGTTTAGCCTGTATAATATATCGGCTCAAAAACGACTTAAATGGGAACTCGATACGGGGATAGGCATTGGCATAATGAAGCAGTGCAAGCAGCGAGGCTTTGTATCGGTTAGGCTCAATACAGAGCGCATAATTGCAGCCGCAGTGTACCACTTTGGAGGCATACGGCACAGGAATGTACTCCAGTTTGTAATTAACTTTGCCGTACACATCCGCCCACTCCAAGAACTCCGTAAAGAACACTTGGTTGGAGTCAGCAAAGTCAATACAAAACTTGCGCCCTTCTACGACAAAGGCAAAGATATGTGTATGCAACCCATACCGCAATCCACGAAACGGACGACTGCAGAACACAACATTGTGCTTTCCGTACACTTCGTACAACCCTTGCAGATAAAACGATGCGTACAACACATTACATCCCGAATCTACAAATACTTTCATCTATACATTATCGCTATCATATCTTACATTACCCAACGATAAAGCACTAAATGGGGAATTTAGAGAGAAGTCCCCTAAATAATTTTCTCATCTTTCTTCCTATACGCTGTAGTATATTTTTTCGATAGAGTATATAATTATCCATGTAGTAATTATCTGCAACATTATCCACACGAATGCTATCATTATACCGTAAAGGATATAACTCCTCCGTTTTACGATTTAGATTTGGATTACCTACCCAATTCGTATGCGTTGCATCCGGATCATCGCCGATATTCGACACCAAATTTTTATTGGGTGTAATTGTTAAGCCTCCTATTTGCCACTGTAAAAACATAAATTGATAATCCCAACAACTATCTTCCATTCTATCTTTAACGACACGAGAAAAAACCATTTTCCAATATTTCCTATCGCACGCTCTTACAAAACACTTATCTACTAATTGTTCAATATAATCCGGCGTTGCGATAGACATATAATAGTCGTATTGTTCCCATACTCTTCGCCATGTAGCCCACCCCCAAATACGATTATGTCGGGAATAGTAGTAGGAAGCATTCCCGCGCTTATGCCCATCCTGAAAATTACTTCCTGCAATAGAAGTGATTTGCGGGTTATTTTGATAACGCAATAACATTTCTTCCGAAAATCGGAAAAAATCATGATTGGGGACACAATCATCTTCTAAGATAATGCCATATTCTACATTTTGGAAAAACCACGAAATGCTGTCTGCCGGTCCTCTCCCACACCCTTTATTTTCTTTCTCAAACCAAGTGTGAACATCACAATCCCAATCAATCATCGACATAACCAAATCACGGCATTCAGCACATTTTTCTGCGTCAGTAAGTCTATCTGCTCGTGGACCGTCTGCATGGATATATAATACCTTGGGCTGAATATCACGGATAACCGACAATACCTTCTGAGTCGGATTGGGGCGATTGAAGATATTAAATAGAATGGGAATATTATACATACTTTGCAATTTTATAAAGTTTTACACTGTTACAAACGAGCAAAAAGCGATGACATATCGTTATAAAGCCTAACGGCATAATAATGCCAAGTCTTTTCCGAAAACCGATCTTTTTACATTTTAGATACCTGGCACATAGGTAGTTATAATAATATTCTTCTTCAATTTCAGGAAAATGGCAGTGTATCCAACTGACAAAAAGAGTCTCTGATTGGATTTTTGCCAATAAGTTATCTTTCTGTGAAGAGATATTTTCTCCGGAAATACGGAAACCGACAGGCTTTCCTTGTATGGTATAAATACCTCTATTTGTTCCCATTTTAGCCCACGAGGCATCGTCGGAACACCAGGCTAAAGGGAACTCCACAAAGCCGCATTCTTCATATCGTTTACGGGTAAATATATACTCGGATGCAGAACTTAAGATACGCCCTTGTAAACGCATCTTCAAGTAGTCTAAACTACTAATATTCGCAGGATAGTCTTCCAACAGAAGAAAAGGTTGCCCGTCTTTATCAATTAATTCCAAAGGCAACCGGCAAATATCGAAAGTATGGTGCTTTTCGAAATTCCAAAAACGCTCAACAGCATCTACCGGTAATATATCATCATCCGAAAAAAGCCAAATATAATCCTCCTGTGTCATATTCACACAGCGATACCATTGTTGCACTAAAGATTTACTTCCTGCATTCGTATCGAAACGATGATAGATGATATGTAGTTTATCTTGATAAAGGGTAACTACCTTCTCAATCGCATTCGGACTATTATCATCTCCGACATACACCACAAAATCCTTACAGGTTTGACTAGCCAACGAAGATAATGTATCCGACAAAAAGCTGTCTTTGTACGCAGGTATTACAATGGCTAATGTTTTCATTTAGAGACAATCCTTAGTACTTGCAAAAAAGATGTACAGAAATTACGATTGGAGAATGTATTCTGCACAGAATTTTCGGCATTGGTCTGTATTCGGGACAACAAATCTGCCGGGGTATGACGTACATTTGTCACAACTCGCAAGAAATCTTTCTCATCATCTGATTTATACATAAATCCCGTTTCATTATCAGACACCAATTCGCGATATCCTCCTTCATTTGAGGCAATTACAATAGTTTTGCATTTCATGGCCTCTATGACAGAGCGTCCTAAAGATTCCTGCTTGCCACAAGCCACCAAGACATCTATTGACGCATAAAATGCAGACATATCTTGCACAACACCTAACCACTCTACCCTGTCTGCAATTCCTAATTGTTTGCACAATCGTTTCATGGATTCACCATACTCATTACCACAAAAACCTGCAATACGACAATGGACACCATTAGGGAGGCTGCTAATGGCATATAAGAGAAATTCATAATTTTTCTGCGGAGATAATACTCCAACACAACCTATTGTATAGTGTTTATGTTGTAATTTTGCTATAGGCTGAATATTAATAGGTTGGTAAATTATAGACATTTTTTGTATAGGGATATATCGCTGGTATTCCTCAAAAGTATATTTTGAATTGCATACGATATGAGTTGCCAACCGACCTATCCATCTTTTGGTAACAGATTCTCCAAACAAAAAACGATAAACGCCAAAACCACCCACCTCATGAATAAACACAATAGAAGGTATATGCAACAATTTTGCAACAAGTAGTGGTAATGGAGAGGATATTGTATTCACAATGACGATATTCGGTCGCTCTATGCGGAAAAACGACAGACAATCTCGAAATCCGGTCCATAGTCTAAACAAACATTTCAGACGCCGCTTTATCGTAAAATCTTGTTGCATCCACAGAGCCCAATCCCTAACTTTGACATTAGAAACGCCCAAGTGTTGCATATAATCCCGAAACGGACCTTGATTTGGCATAGTCAAAAGAACTTGTCCTTCGTTAGATAAGCACTGCATTAATTCGGCTAACGCAAGTTCTGCCCCACCAAATGCACTTGTATGTGAACAGCAAATATATTTCATTTCTTTGATATGCCTTTTATCATGGCATTGATACAATACATGATATTTGCTTTTGTAAGGAATCTTTCATGGGCATATTTTTTCTCCAATCGTAGATATTTGATTTTATCCCAGATTGTAGCCTCTTGAGAATCATACATAATATACCAACAATATACCAATACACAATACTCACTATAATCCACAATTTCTTTATTGGCTGCAAAATGTCGTGTCATAAAAATGTACTGCCGTATTAGTGCCTTTGCTTTCTTTAACGACATAGAAAAAGACACCCCACCCTCATTACGGCGGTATACTCCCATCTTTCGATTAATGCAATATAACTTCCCCGCTTGAGCCAAATTTAGGAATAGAAAAATATCTCCGAAACAAACATCTTGAAAAGTGGAAATCGGGAAATAAATCACATTGCGGAAAACTACAGAGCATGTAGGAATCGTCCATTTTTTGTATATTTCTATACCAGAATATTCACGTTCCTCCAAATGGTCATACATGTGTCTTTCCTCTTCTATCGGGCTAATCACATCCACATTATGGAAACACAACACATACTCAGGATGCGTTTCCAAGAAATCTATCTGAATCTGCAGTTTGTCAGGGGCTGTCCAATAGTCATCAGCCTCAGAAACCGCCCAATACTTTCCATGTGCTTCTGCCGTCCAATATGTAACAGCGATGTTTGGACCTTTTGAGTATTCATTTTCTGCATGATATATAGGGTGAATAATATCGGGGTATTTAGCGGCATATTCACGAATAATATCAGTTGTACCATCTGTAGAGGCATCATCACTGATGATAATCTCATACTTAAAAGTGGTCTTCTGCATAAGATATCCCTCGATTGCCTGCCGAATGTATGGTGCATGGTTGTATGTAATACAAATTATGCTAACTAATGGTTCGTTCTTTTCCATATTACAGATTTCATTATTTTATACAATTCATTTATCTTTCTTCCCAATAATTGGTTTGATAACACCGTACTCCATCGAAAAACAATGCTATTCGACGGATATATTGGTGAGATATGATTCTGTTTCAAGAAACTCAATGCCTCTTTGAGTTGTTTGTGAGTTACGATATCGTAGTATATCATATAACCAAAGGCTACACCTATCGCAATTTTAGCAGTTGCTCCAACATTTTTCAACAATAGTTCTGCAATAGAGATATAACTTTTCAATACAGAATCAGCCTTCATAGCCGAATGAGTGTGGGAGATACTATCTGCAACATACCGCCATAAAACATATTCCTTTTCTACAAAAACAACATTATCAACCCTCTCTAATACCCTTGCAAAAAATTCACCATCTTGATTTTTTATCAGATGTTCATTCCAACCACCAACCGACTCTATCAAGTGCCGCGGTGTTAAGTAGCAACTTGGGATATAAGATGGTATAAAATATCGCCATAAATCAATTTGTAAATCTACACCTGCATTATAATCGTGATTAACATTTGCAAGACTACTCCATTCCGGTTGTATTTCACCATTTATATATTGGTAAAACGTGCAAGTTGCCACCACATTTCTCTCTCTCGTAGAACGAATTGCATTTACCTGTTTTTCTATTTTTTCAGGAGACAACAAATCATCTGCATCCAGATATTGAATATAATCACCATGGGAATAACTAAAACCCAAATTCCTCGCTATTGGTGCTCCTCGATTTTCTTGAGTATATACAAAGACTCTGTTAGAAACATATCTTTGGGCTATCAATAGGGAATTATCAGAACTTCCATCATCCACGATAATCAATTCTATATTCTTCCATGTTTGGTTCAACACAGACTCTATCGTTTCCGCAATATAATGCTCAGCATTATACATTGGAATGATTATTGATACTAGTATATTATTCATTTATACCATTTGCTCTCTCAAACAAAAAACAAATTACAAACTTAAGATTCACATTTCCTCCAAATCATATAGCGACAACTCGTGGTTATAAACAAGGTACTTTATGGTTACTATGAAAGTTGTATTATAAGCATAAAGACAAATGGTTTTTAACGTTATCAGTTATCCTTGTCTTGTCGAAATTCTGTTAATGTACGCATATAACCAGTCATATCTTCCAACACCGACAACTGTGAAAGAGTTTGCCCCGCAGGTTCAAAATGCATAACATCGTTTCTTATTTCTCGTATCTCATCTAATGTATGCAAAAAAAGTTTTTCTATCTACAGATTTCAATTGCAACCTACTCCAATCACCTTCATTTTCAATAAGCCGCAAATACTCTCCAAACGTTAAATCATCAATGGAATTGACTTCTCGGTCTTTATCTTTACAAATTTGCCGAACTTTCTCTAATAGGAATTTCCCCTCTAACAAAACACGTAGGTGATTCTCAATCTCCTCTAACAACACAAATGGTTTCGTCCAAGAAAGGTATTGTTTCGAAATATCTGATGTAGTAATTATTCCGCACACCTCCTTTGATTCATTAAGCACAACGACAAAATCCCTCACAAAAACCTCGTAGACTGCATATAGTAAAGAATCCGTCAGTGACATTGACCTATAGTCTTTTTTCATATAATCCTTTACCACATTCGAGCAAATACCATTCGCCCTTGCGATTCCTATAGTCTGCCATGAAATATACCCACACAAACTACGTGGACCTCCGCTCAAGACTGGCAATTGTGAGTAATTATGCAATTGCATACAAGTTATTGCGGTATCTAAAGTATCATTCTTATCAACCATAATTGGTTTCTTATTGGCAGCCTCTAAAACTTGCAGTTGTTTTATCGGCACATCACTATTCTTCCGCATAGCAACTTGCTTTCGTTGCAATGTAATAGACGTATCTATCCACACGTCATTGTAGTTAGGAACAACCTCTATCTCGTGTTCCTTTAGAAATTCATCTATGCGCCAGCAATTATTCCGAGTTCGTCGTTCCAGTCCGAATGCACTTAATAGTTCTCGTGGAGTTATTGTTTCTTTATTTCCACTTTTCTTTACTCGTTCTACAATATTAAGCAAAATTTGGTATTCCATATTATATTTGCAATTTTCATTTATTACTTACATTCCACTTGTTACTAAGGACATAATTATCACCTCTGAAAACCTTATTCTGAATATCTAACATCCACTGAACGTCTTCCTCTTGTTCATCAAATAAGTTCTTCACAAAATCAAATTTATGACCGAAATCTGCGATATACACACTAAGCAATATAGAAACTATCTTACAAGCAAAACAAACCTGCCATACAAATGCAGGGTTAGTTTCCAAAAACGAATCACGAAATTGTCGTAAAGATATAGATGTAGGATGAGTATGCAAACTAAGAAAACTATAGACAGAACTAAAAGTATCTTCCTTGAGTCCAATAAGTTTATAAGCATCTTCCCAACTTACTTTCTTTAATTTACCCATCTCATCAATATGCCAACGATATATTGGGTGTGTACTATTAAAAGTATTATCAAATGCCCTCTTATTATCTATCGTTAATTGTTTATATAATTGTGTATTATGAATAGCGTTCTCTATCTCTTTCCATTCTAAAGAATCTTCTTCTTTTACAGCCTTTGCGGCATCGGTATTTATACTAAAACTTTGACGCTCTTTTAGTCCTGCCGCAACAAAAGTATTATATGCTATTATCTTTTCATCTGTTGTTTGTGGTAATATAAATACTAACTCAAACGTACATAATGCTTCATAGATATCCCTAACAATAGAAAACATTGTGGAAGGGCATATAATCTTATTCAACTGCACATTCCCAAAATGGAAATCAAAGCCATCTATCAATTTAAAAAAACAATTAACGCGAGTGAACAACATTTGTACTAACATTAAGCAATCAGCCTCACTTTCTGATTTCGTATGGTAACATTTGCTTGCTTTTATTGTTTGAAAAAAGAAGTTCATAAATTGTCGAAGATATAATTTAGAATCTTCAATTGTTTTACATTGTGCAAGTTGATATAGACGCTCCATAATTTCTAAAATTAGGCTATTTCACTATTTTTATTTATTTCACTGAATAAAACACAAATTCACGCACCCTAATATAGCCAATAACTATATGTTTTATCTTAAAATCACCGGACATAAGTCCTTAACCACATATAAGTCTGTTTCAAAATGCAATAAACTCTCATCTGTTGGTTTTCCATCCAGCCAATCAACCAATAATTGAGGATAATTGAAACCTGCCAAATACGAAAGCGGATAGTGTCCCGATATACGGCAATTCATTTCTGTAACATAGACCTCATTATCAGGTGTAAGGAAACAATCAATAGATAAGATTCCCTTATGACCGCTATGCTTTGTTATCGTCTTACCCAAATCAACAAAGGGAGTAGGCTCTGCAGTGCGTCCCAAATCAGTTTCACCACTGCGCATTGTGACCTTTTCTTTGGCAAAAGTTCTTATATAGTGTCCATTCAAGTCATTAAGTACATCCAAGCCAAACTCTTTGCCAGTCATCATTTGTTGGTATATGATAGCGTCATCTTTAGTCATTGATGACTCATATTTTAGGTATGAATCAAATATATTCCTATAACATCTTTTAGAGAAAACCAACAATTCCTCTTCATCATATACTTTGTATATTCCAATTGATGCCATTCCCCAACGCGGTTTGATAACAATTGGATATGACAAGTCCCCATTCGCGATAGCCTCCTTAACTTCATCTATGTGAATATATGTTTTAGGAGTTGATAATCCTAAATGACTGATAAATTGATAAGTCCTATATTTATCATTACATATTTCCACGAAATCTGCGGGTGCTAATATCAGTTTTATGCCATTATCCTCAAAATCCTTTGTATGTTTGGATAATACTAACAAATCAACATCGAACAGAGAAAGAACTGCGTTAATCTTGTTCTGTTTGCAGTATTTAATTATAGATGGAATATAGTCAATGTCGTAAATCAATGGAGATATAAAATATCCGTCTGCTCTTTTCAAGGCGATAGTATATGAACTATTGGAAGCAAACACTTTACCAATGCCATAAGCACTTTTGAAATAATCCACGATATATGCACGACGTCCTGCGGATGTTAGAAGTATGTTAACCATAAACTCTATATTTACTCAATTAGGGATAATTTTTCTATTGTCGGCTCATTGAAAAATAAATTCAAATTGCGCTTTATTTTTTCATCAGACCATTTCCACCATTGTAATTCTAACAATTTCTGTATCACACTTTCTTTAAAACGATACTTTATTATCCTTGCAGGACAGCCTGCTACAATTGCATAGGGGGGGATATTTTTATTAACTAGAGCATTCGCGCCTATCACAGCACCATCTCCTATATGTACACCACGTAAGATAGTAACATTAGCACCTATCCAAACATCACTCCCGATTTCTATTGGCTTATCAAACTTGCCATTTCTCAGGCAATTATCCTTTGTTACTATACCGAAAAAAGAATCATATATAAATGGATGGGCAGTCGTTTTATGATAATTATGCTCAGGAGGACCTATTGTTACCCCATACGATATTGATGTATAACTACCTATTTTAGCATTGAAAATCATATCAAACGGACCTGTATATGTTCGCTTACCAATCTCGCATTGCTGAATCAGCGTATTCCTATCCACACGAACATAGTCTCCCAAATTAGAGTATCGAACACGACTATTATCTCCAATAATGCAGAACTCCCCCACCGAAGATGATGTACATTCCGCATCTTTGTATAAGCGAGCAGAGATTGGGATGCCATTCATTTTTATATCTTTATTTTGTTCGCACATCGTAAATTTCTTTGTTGCGAGTAAAGTTCTAATCACCGTTTTTTGAATACAGGATACATTATTTCTAATGTCGTCATTCTATAAACTTTGCTTATTTCTGCATTGGCTATATATGTACTCTAATTTCTTTTGCAACATTTCATTATACAATTTCATAGAGACTTTCTCTTGCTGTGAAATATGCAACTTATCAATATCATCATTGGATGCCTCTTTGATAGATTCTAAAAGGGTGCGCATCTCCTCTTCAGAAGGAAAGGAGATACCATATTTCTCCAAAGTTGCAGAGAATAGAGCCACAAAATTTGTCCACTTTTCAGTCATAATTGTCTCCTCCTATTTTTTTAATTCTTCACAATGTTGTGCATATTCCTCATCTGTAAATGACTCTGCATTTGATTTTGAATGCGATAAAACTCTTAATGCTTCACTAACTAATAAACCTTGTGTATTTTATTCATTAACAAACTGTTTCGGTGAATAAAAGCGGTCTATTTCAGTTTGTTTCAAATCATTATAACCTAACGAATTAGCCATTTCTGACAGCATATCAAGTTTGAAAGCATTGCTTTCTGAATTATATTGTGAGTTCTCATTCAAACTATCATAATACTCACGCCAAGCCCTACGAACCTTGTGGTCATCTTGAAATACAATATCTATCGTATTCAAAGCATCAACCCATTCTTTCGTAATCGGTGTAGACTTACGATTAGCCATAAGTGTGAAAAATAAATCACGTTTTGCTTTTTGTTTTGCATTTCTCTTATTCCATCTGACTCCCATCCACCACACAATAATGGGGATAATTGCCACCGAAACTATTTGGGCGATTACAAGCAATAAATTTGTATCCATATTTTTACAGATTTATAATAATCGAATTATACACTTCTGTCCACTTTAGGAGGAAGGACATGTGTCGGTTCAGAGTCAAATAAAGCGTTCCTATCCAACGTTTCTAAAATTGTCATTTGTTTTATGGCAATCTCATTTAACCGTGCCAAACGTACTGATTGATTCATGCCATCATTTATAAATACAGCATTTAAGTTCTCCAAATTACTCAAACATATCAATTGGTTGATAGTGGCGTAATCCCTTATGTTTCCTTTTTGTTGTGGATGGCTTTCACGCCATTCTTTTGCAGTTATCCCGAAAAGTGCCACATTTAAGACATCTGCTTCTTCTGCGTATATCAACGATTTATGTTTGGCATCAATTTCCAATGGAATTAAGTTTGTCTTTATAGCATCTGTATGAATATGATAGTTTAGTTTGCTAAGTTCTCGTTTGGCTGTCCAACCAAGCACACGCTGCCTTTCTTCCTGCAATAGTTGGTATTGTTTTACCAACAAGAGTTGGAATCGCGGACTTATCCACATACCAAAATGATATGCTATGTCTTTATGAGCAAAGGTCCCTCCATAACGCCCAGTTTTAGCTATAATACCAATAGCATTTGTGCGTTCAATCCATTGCTTAGTAGAAAGGACAAAATTATTGCTCCCCGCTTCATTTTTAATTGTACCGAATTCGGTATAATTAAAATTGGGGTTGTATATAAGTTCCCACTCTCCCAAATACTCAATCGTACTTTTCAGACTCATCCATTTGAAGATAATATGCTCTTGCATTTGGCTATGAGCCATATCTGTCAAACTGATGTAGTCTTCACCATTAAAGCCATTCAGTACAGATATTTCAGATGATTCTACTATGATTTTATCCATTTTTGCCATATCATTTTACCTTTCTCCAACGTCATATAATGCAATTCAATACTCGATAGGTATCCTCCTCCAACAAGGCGTGGTGCATGGGGAGGCAGATGACTTGGGAGGCGAGGCGATTGGCTATGGGGAGATTGGATGCGACTGCACTCGGATAGGTTTTGTAGGGTTCAAAGTCAGTAATCAACGGATAGAAATAGCGGCGACCTAATACATTTTGCATCTTCATAAATTCATACAAAGCATCTCGAGTCATACGATAGTCATCAGTCACAAGAATGGGGAAATAGGCATAATTCCACTTAAAAGCAGGATTTATCTCATAAGGGAATAATTCTATTCCTCTAACATCTTTCAAAGCGGCTACATATTTTTCTGCAACTCGTTTGCGGGCAGCAATGGCAGCATCTACTTGGTTTAGATTAAGGAGTCCGTAGGCAGCACGCATCTCGTCCATCTTGGAGTTGATACCTGGTGCAACGACCGTAGTCTCACCACGGAAACCGAAATTCTTCAGGTTGTCCACATCGTATTTCATTTCCGCACTATGCATCACCATAGCGCCACCCTCAATGGTGTTGTACACCTTGGTTGCATGAAAACTCAGTGTACTGATGTCACCCCATTCAAGAATAGAACGACCTTTGTAGGTAACACCAAAGGCATGGGCGGCATCGTAGATAACTTTGAGGTTATGTTTCTTGGCAATAGCATCAATGGCATCTACATCACACGGGCAGCCATAGACATGAACAGGCATAATTGCAACCGTTTTGTCCGTGATTGCAGTCTCTATCTTCGTTGGATCCATATTGCCATTCTCGGGTAGGACATCCACAAAAACAGGCTTCAGTTTATTCCACCAAATAGCATGACTCGTTGCCACGAAAGAATAGGGAGTGGTAATAACTTCACCCTCGGTAATGTCTAACGCCTGCAAAGCCGTAATAAGCGGCAAAGTACCATTGGTAAACAACGATAAGTACTCCACCCCAAGATAGTGGGTTAGGGCATTTTCTAACTGCTGATGAAAAGAGCCGTTATTGGTAATCCACTTGCTGTCCCAAATCTGCTGAAGATACGATACAAACTCGTCCAATGGCGGCAGTAAAGGAGATGTGACTGTGATTTGATTGGGTTCCATAATTATTTGCTCTGTATGGTGTTAATCTTTTAATTGTGTGTCAAAGAAAAGTTGATAGTCTTCGGAAAGTAAATTCCTACTACCAACAAATGAAGAAAAAACATAGACAGCGAATTTTTCATATCGTATTTTATTATACGCCCTATAAATGACCTGATTAAATGCAAACGCAATTTCCACATTACAGGGATTTTTACTCGACCAAAAGCTCTGTACAAAAAGGCTTTTTTATGCGTTAGTGATTTTCGCTGCAAATCTGATAATTCAACTCCTCTCTCAGCTAATCTGGCTAAATCTTGAATCGTTGACAGATTATTTACATAATATAATCCTGCAAAAGAAGGAACTTGAATTGCTCCAAATATGGTCAACGCAAGATTCCATACCACAAATTGTTCTGTGGGTGTCATGGAGTTTGAGATATTATTGTGATAATGTACATAAACATAATCACATTGATCCAAATATACAATCGGTCCAAATTGTAGGTGATGGGCTGTTATTATACTATCCACATAGTAATTACCATATATCTGCGCCGCATTTTGTTCGGGATTACGACGCATCATAAATGATTGGTTTAGTTGAAAAAGATGGTCTGAAAAATAAGATTGTGCAGTTATAATTTGACCTGTTGCAAATTTGTGCAAAGTATGCCATGAATATCCTTCTTCTATAGATTGTCCATCTTCATATTCCCATATATTTTGCATGCACATACTACATTGAGGATTCGCCTCTAATAAAAGACACTGATTCTTGTAACAATTTGTACCTCGCAAATAATCATCTCCATCAATATGGACAATATATTTTCCTCGTGCTAACTGATAAGCCTTACCTCGTGTGTATCCGCTTCGTTCCGATTTTGATTTGGGATTAGCATCATCTGAATTAACCTGCACAACTACAAATTCTTTATAGTTATGCACATAATCTTGGAGCATTTCCCATGTTCCATCTGTAGATGCATCATCAGAAACAATAATCTCATACGGCCAAGGAATTTCTTGTTTTAGAATACTATTCAAACAACGCTCCAACAAGGGCTTCTGGTTATGAGAAACCACTAAGATGCTGAGCATAATACAATTTTTAGATGTATCTAAGTTTATCTTATACGCCATACCGATCAATTTAGTTCACATAAAAACTCATTTACCCGCTTAAGAACATTGTCAAAGACGAACAGTCTATCAAGGATTTCTCTATTTATAGAAATCTCATCTATCGTCAACGAGGTTTCTATATTTTCAACTGTCAAATCATCTTCTATTGAAAAGACAATGCATCCTTCCCTCTTCAGAAATTGAAAATCTATACTATCCTTATATAAGAAAACTTTACCGCCCTGAGACAACATAATATTAACATTCCCCAATGCCTGTTGGCGTATACACCCCAATACCAACGCCTTACACTGACTTAACAATGATATGTATTCAGTTCGCTCCATAAAATCGGAGATAGTAATTATCTTCTGTTTACTTTGGGCAGCAACCTGCCTTAAATGCTCTGCATAGTATTTGTCCCCATACGAAATAGGCATCTGTATAACATTGGTGATACCACGATTTTTTAAAATATCTAAGAGATCCAAATGATTATTTGTCGCAGATGCAGAATTCCCAACTAAAATGAAATTTGCATTTTTGGACATTGGTAAGTTTTGAGTTTTTTTTCTTGAAGAATACTGAAACGGAAAATACTGCGCCCTTGTCTTGGTTTTCTTTCGTAACATCTCATACTCGATAGGGAGAACCGTAGAAATATAATCTACTCGCTGAAGTACTTGCTTTTGCAAACAAATAGCCCTGCGCTCTGCCTGTTTTAACATGTATATTTTCCTAATGCTACTTTCCAAATGCAATGCAAAATAAAGCCATTCCTTTATATGCGTCTTCAACGATTTATACTGAAGAAACTCCTTTGTTAATAGCTTGTAACAAGGAATTTTTAAGACAGGAGGACAGATACCTATCTCTCCATACAAATCGTATCCCCATGAAAGCCAAAGAATTTTTTTCGATTGGGGTATAGACAAAACATACTGATACTTATTATAATCCAACGAGTGGAAACAAAACATATCAACATTGGGGTCTTGCCATAGCCTATTTACATCCTTCGTATTTACACATTCTATCCTTGTTGTGTTTTTAATAAATTTAAATGCGCAGAACGCCTCATTTGTTAAAAATATATACCTATTCTCAACAAAGGTATTGTCAAACAAATCAATCGCATAATCTATAAATTTATCATCGGGAACAATATGTAAGAGTCTTTTTATCATACTTTAGAGAGATTTTTCATCGAATTCAAATTTCGGCGTTACATACCCCGGTTCTTTCCCCATAAAAGTTCCCCAAGCAATCGCCTTATTAGCAAGAGTAAAAGATATCAAATCGTACTCCCGCGCAAAAGAACGAGCCATATCCTCTACTGCATATAAATCTAAAACATAAGTTCCCCAATTAAGAGTATTAGCAGGTATGTGACATATCTGTTCATAAGTTCCCGGAGTATGGTGCAAATCATAGCAACGCCCACCGCCACAACAGGAAAATATAATCTGTCCTTCTTCGTCCTTAAAGTGCAATGTAAGATGTAATTGTTTATGTTCACACGATAAGGCATATCGCACAACAATTTCTATCGGTTGATCCATACGCATCACATCATCATAATTTCCACCTTCTTTACGAACTCCTATTTCTAATAGAGAAAAGCCCTTAGCACGCATTATAGGTTGCTTAAACACCTTGTGGTTATCTAATTCATTATCGCCACGCAGGTAGTGGGTTACAATAGGGTCTATGTCGCCTTGGTCTATCAGTT
>CAVEFV010000028.1:0-26925 GCA_963615025.1 Firmicutes bacterium CAG:95
AAAGAAACGAAGCAAAGAAAATTCATCGGCTGTGTGTCGGGCGTTGCCAAAAATATAACTCACTCGTCCTGCGGCTACGGCACAACTCACTTCGTTCAGACAGTACCTCCGCTTTTCGCAGTACTCGTTCGATTTTTGACGCACCGACCCAAGGCCGAAAGCAACAACCCGCACCACTTTACAGACTTTACGAACTATCTTTCCAAGAATGTTCCATTAAAGAGACATTAAAACATTATCTGGAGGAGCAATTGTTCCACCAATCACAACCTGCAAGCCATTTGAAGGAGAAAGAAATTCACGATTTGACAATTGACAATGTACGCTGTTGTCTTCTCTGTCTGTCGATGAGGGGGTGCTTCAGGGTTCGTTGAGGGGTCGAACAAATTATGATGTCAGACTCTACTCAATGGCTTTCCTGAAGTTGCCATATATCTCCGTTTGCGGATTTGATTTCGGTGATGCCGATATGACGCACCAAAGTGACAGATTGACCTTTCCTGTCATTCAAAATGAGTGTATCTTGAGAGAAATCTATATCTTCGGAAAAGGGTTCACATTCAATATCATCAATACGAATAGAAATAATTGGTTTATCTTTTTCCTTTTTCCATATATGAAGTGCTATGGTATCATTCGGATTTGCAATCTCACATCTAACCCCAGCATCTGTTACCTGTCCATCATGATGTATTCCTAAAACAGCACTATTGAACCCTTGACAACAAATTTGTAAATATATATCTTCCACAAAACAAACTCTAAATGTATCACGTCTTTGGTTGTTATACACCAAAGATATGGAATCATCAACATTATAGACTTTTTCTCCTGCATAGAGGTTCATTTCGTTCAACCATGGAAGCAGTTTGTCAGGGTCTGTTTCGTAGTTGCATGCGCAGAATAACAGAGGAAAAAAATATAACAAAAGAGACTTTTTCATAAGGATTCATAATTACAAGTTATTGGATATATTTTATTTCGGAAGAGGTGTTTGTATCGGTGATATGCTGCACTATATACAAACCACTTGGAAGGGACAAATCGGAGTCCGATTTATCACCTTGATAGAGCAAGCGCCCCATTACATCAAAGACCAAGATTTCTTCTGCAGCCAAACTTTCTGTTTCCTCCAATACTTCTCTACGAGGACTATGAAATGGTGCTACAGCACCATCCTCTTTACAACCATAGACATACAGAGTCGGGTCACCTATCAGGGAATATCTTAATGCTTGTCTTTTACGTGTTTCAGTACACAACGCATTTTTGTATTTTGTTTCCGCCGTTTGAATCCATACACTGACAGGGAAGTTCCCCAACCGAGAAGTCAGTTGTTTTAATGTGATGAACATCCGGCGACATAGGTAGTAATTGGATGCAGAATATGATATGGTTGTTGAACCATAGAACGAGACTCCACCTGATTGCTCCGAAACCCAACTTGCGCCAAAACTATTGATAATTTCATACGTATTCAATGTACAAGCGAAACCAAATCCCATCGGGAATGGAGAAGAAATGTTTTGGAGAGATAAAATACTATTTGTCAACTGAAAATCAGAAGGAAATACGTCATACGGATGCGCTATACCCGAATAAGAGGAAGCATATCCATGCCCCGAATACACAAAAAAGCGTGGATTTGCCTGCAATGCAGACTTCATCGAATTGAAATTTACCGCAACGCTGCGTCCATCGTACAAAGTATATGGCACTTGCATCTTGGCAAAACTTTGTCTCGCTGTATATTTGATACTTTTGAACATCCTTCTACTAAATCCTTTCTTCTCTTTATCTATACCCGAGAACAACGCTGCTGAAGAATTGGATTGCGTATATTCATATTCCGTATCCATCGTTTTCGTTATAATTGCAGTAAGATCAGGAAAGCGTCCGTCTTTTTCTTTTACAATCCAACGACTAATACGAGGATGGTACGGATCGTCCGTATAAGGGTCTGTGTCTATATTCTTTCCAGAATAAGGCGGTATTTCTTTCAGGTCGCCCACGAGCAAAACATAATCAGGATTGGAACAAACACCATTGTTTTTATTGATAAAATCCTTCATAATATCTCCATCGCACCCCAATTTTCCGCACTGGTCCAAATAGACAACCTGTACATTATATCCCTGCCTTATTTTGTAATTCACATAGGGTTGAAGATAAGAAGCCATTGCTTCCTGAGCCGCCACTATAAGGTAGGAAGGACGTTCGTCCAATTTTACAGCATCGTCATCGAAAGTATTGAAAGTCAGTTTTGCCATCGTTGCCGTAAGATCAGAGTGCTGCAAAACATCCGATATTTCATCCCTTAGGTTTCCACCATCAAAATCAATAATGAAACGACCTGTTTTGAGAACTTTTGCAGTATATGCATCCGGATAATAGGCAAAGGGGAATATGGACAAAGTGACTCCTTTCCATGCACCAACCATATAAAGATCGCTCAGTTCATAGTAATTTCTGTAGAATCCTTTCGGATAAACACTATCCGCTCCATTCTTATAGTACTGAAAATTGAAACAATCTTCTTCGGAATCGATCCCAGAAACTGCGGGCTGAATGTAGCGATTGAGAAACACTTCTTCCATATCGTTCGGCAGGAATTGTACTTTAACACTTTCTGCATTTCGAGGGATAAGCAGATCTATTGAAAAGAACGGGAGTTCGGGATATGATGTGATGTCCGTATAATCGCAATCGGCTCTCACATCAATAATGTCAAAAACAGGGCAATCATCCTCCTTCATACTTACCCAAGGTCCAAAGTGCCGTTCTTCGACAGCATCCAACGAATCTTCCCGCATTATCCGATATTCCGGCATTACGAAGTCGATAATATACCGATTGCCATCAACTGACAATGTATATTCCGGATGCAAGACAGAAGAAAGAGGAGCGCTCCAAAGGCAAAAAGGAAACAAAATCAGGAGAACTAACAGAATACCTATCTTATATAGACAGGGTTGTTGATTGATTGATGCAATTCTGTTCATAGTAAATATATTTTGGTTCTATATAAGCAATTCCAATATTGTTGCTCCACCCAAACAAATAATACATATACTCAACAAAGGTAAAGCATAGTTTTCAAACACACAACACTTTGTATATTTTCATGCAAAAAAATGTAATTTTGCCGACACAAGAGCACATTACATAACATTTTGCCATACACAAACAAAGAGAGTGGGCAATGCTTGGCAGCACTACCCACTCTCTTTTTATTGAACCAAGAATGTTTATTCTACATCTTCGCCCTCCTGTTTCAAGGCTTGCAGATATTCGTATTCCTCTTTGTTGTGTACAACCAACTGGCTGAACTCACGAAGTCCTGTACCGGCAGGGATAAGGTGTCCGCAGATGACATTTTCCTTCATGCCTTCGAGGTAGTCGACCTTGCCATTGATAGCGGCATCGTTGAGTACCTTGTTGGTTTCCTGGAAGGAAGCCGCCGACATGAACGATTTTGTGCCGAGAGCAGCCCGTGTGATACCTTGCAGAATCTGCGAGGAAGTGGCAGGCATTGCGTCACGGGTCTCAACAATTCGTTTGTCGCGTCGTTTAAGACTTGAGTTCTCGTCGTGGAGGCGGCGAGGTGCAACGATTTGTCCTGCTTTGAAGATTTCGCTGTCTCCGGCATCGACAACCACTTTCTTGCCCCAGATACGGTCGTTCTCTTCCATGAAGTCGTTCTTATCAACGACTTGTTTTTCCAAGAAGCGTGTATCACCCGGGTCAAGTATTTCGACTTTGCGCATCATCTGACGCACAATGATTTCGAAGTGCTTATCGTTGATTTTCACACCTTGCAGACGGTAAACATCCTGTACTTCGTTGACGATATAGTCTTGTACGGCGGTAGGTCCCTTGATGGCAAGGATGTCGTCGGGCGTTACTGCGCCATCGGACAGAGGCGTGCCTGCCCGTACAAAGTCGTTCTCTTGTACCAGAATCTGCTTTGACAGCGGGATGAGATACTTCTTCTCTTCACCGAGACGGGAGGTTACAGTAAGTTCACGGTTACCTCGTTTGATTTTGCCAAAGGTTACCTCGCCATCAATCTCGCTGACGATAGCAGGATTGGATGAGTTTCGAGCCTCGAAGAGTTCGGTTACACGGGGCAGACCACCGGTGATGTCGCCTGCTTTACCTACAGTACGCGGTATCTTGATAAGGAGGTCACCCACTTTGACTTTCTCTCCCTCTTTCGGTACGACATGCGCGTTAATCGGGAGGTTATAGGTGTGCAAAGCATTTCCTTTCTTATCGATGATGACAGCCGACGGCATTTTGGTCTTGTCCTTAGAGTCGATGATAATCGTTTCACGCAGTCCGGTAGCCTCGTCGGTTTCCGTTTTAGCGGTAACATTCTCGATGACATCCTCGAAGCGTACGGTACCCTCACTTTCGATGACAATCGTTGCATTGAAGGGGTCCCATTCACAGACTTTCTGTCCTTTGGTATAAGGTTTACCATTCTCCACAAAGAGTTTGGCAGCGTAAGGAATGTTGAAGGAGGTCAGTACGATACCCGTTTTTTCGTCACGCAGACGGAGTTCGGTCTGGCGAGAAACGACAATCGTTTGCGGGTTGCCATCTTCGTGCGCCTGCACGGTACGGAGTTCGTCGAGTTCGACTATACCATCGTACTTGAGTGTGTAACTGCTTTCTGTGGCGACATTACCTGCAACACCGCCGACATGGAAGGTACGAAGAGTCAACTGGGTACCCGGCTCACCGATAGATTGTGCAGCAATGACTCCGACAGCCTCTCCTTTCTCTACCAGACGCCCAGTGGCAAGGTTACGGCCATAACATTTAGCGCAGACGCCATGTTTGGATTCGCAAGTGAGTACGGAACGGATTTCGACAGATTCGATAGGTGAGTTCTGTATGCGTTCAGCAGCATCTTCCCTTATCTCTTCACCTGCAGCCACGATGAGTTCACCCGTGAGGGGATCGGTTACATCGTGAACGCTGACACGACCCAAGATACGGTCGTAGAGCGAAGCCACAACATTCTCGTTCTTCTTTATCTCGGTAGCCGTCAGACCCCGCAATGTTCCACAGTCTTCTTCCGTGATGATGACATCGTGAGATACATCGACCAGACGGCGTGTCAGATAACCCGCATCGGCTGTTTTGAGGGCAGTATCGGCAAGACCTTTACGAGCACCGTGCGTAGAGATGAAATACTCCAACACGGACAGACCTTCTTTGAAGTTGGAAAGAATAGGGTTCTCGATGGTTTGTCCACCTTCAGCACCTGCCTTTTGCGGTTTAGCCATAAGACCACGCATACCGGATAACTGTTTGATCTGCGCCTTAGAACCACGGGCACCGGAGTCCATCATCATGAAAACGGCATTGAAGCCTTGATCTGCGGTAGACATTTCTTTCATCAACACTTGCGTGAGGGCATTGTCCACATGAGTCCATGTGTCGATAACCTGGTTGTAACGCTCGTTGTTGGTGATAAGACCCATATTGTAGTTACCGGTGATTTCCTCTATCTCGGCATTACCATCAGCCACCAGTTTCGATTTCTCGTCAGGGATAATGATGTCGTTCAAGTTGAAAGACAAACCTCCCTTGAAGGCCATCTTATAACCTAAGTTCTTGATGTCGTCGAGGAACTGAGCAGTACGCGCCACGCCACATACTTTGATTACCTTACCGATGATGTCGCGCAGAGTATTCTTCTTAAGCACCTCGTTGACGAAACCTACCTCTTCGGGTACATAGTGGTTAACGAGAATACGACCTACGGTAGTGTTAATGAGTTTGGTTACCTGTTTGCCGTTCTCGATATCCTGCGTGCGCACTGTTATCTTGGCGTGCATATCGACTTTCTTCTCGTTGAGAGCAATCTCTGCCTCTTCAGGAGAATAGAAGATAAGTCCTTCGCCTTTGGCACCGGAACGCTCTTTGGTGATATAGTAAAGCCCAAGCACCATATCCTGCGAAGGAACGGTGATAGGAGCGCCATTGGCAGGGTTCAGGATGTTATGGGAGCCGAGCATGAGGAGTTGTGCTTCGAGGATGGCTTCGTTAGAGAGAGGCAAGTGTACTGCCATCTGGTCGCCATCGAAGTCGGCGTTGAATCCTGTACAAGCAAGTGGGTGCAACTGGATAGCCTTACCCTCGATCATACGGGGCTGGAATGCCAAGATACCGAGACGGTGAAGGGTCGGCGCACGGTTCAGGAGGACAGGGTGTCCTTCCATGACATGCTCTAGAATGTCCCATATAATCGGGTCTTTGCGATCGATAATCTTCTTGGCAGATTTGACTGTCTTGACGATACCCCGTTCGATAAGTTTGCGTATGATAAACGGTTTGTAGAGTTCAGCCGCCATATCTTTAGGCAGACCGCACTCGTGCATTTTCAGTTCAGGACCAACAACGATGACGGAACGAGCCGAATAGTCAACACGCTTACCCAGCAAGTTCTGACGGAAGCGTCCTTGCTTGCCTTTCAGAGAGTCGGAGAGAGACTTGAGTGGCCGATTGGCATCGCTCTTGATGGCAGTTGCTTTACGAGAGTTATCCAACAGCGAGTCAACTGCCTCTTGCAACATTCGTTTCTCGTTACGCAAGATGACCTCCGGTGCTTTTATCTCGATAAGTCGTTTGAGGCGGTTGTTACGGATAATGACACGACGATAGAGGTCGTTGAGGTCGGAGGTGGCAAAGCGTCCACCGTCCAACGGAACGAGGGGTCGTAGATCTGGAGGGGTAACAGGAATAATCTTCAGTATCATCCACTCGGGTTTGTTACGATTGCGTGAAGCACGGAATGCCTCAACTACCTGGAGTCGCTTGAGGGCTTCTGCCTTGCGTTGCTGTGAGGAGTCGCGGCTTGCTTTGTCGCGTAATTCGTAGGACAAGGCATCGAGGTCGAGGCGGGCAAGCATATCGTAGATAGCCTCTGCACCCATCTTGGCAATGAACTTCTGAGGATCGGTGTCCTCGAGTTGTTGGTTGCCTTCCGGAAGACGGCTAAGCAGATTGAGGTATTCGTCTTCCGAGAGCAAGAGGTTGTCTTCGACTACTTGTTCGTCGTTGACTTTCTCGTCTTTCATGACACCGCTTTGGATGACGATATACTTCTCGTAGTAGATGACAGAATCGAGTTTCTTAGTAGGCAGCCCAAGCAGGTATCCCATCTTGTTAGGCAAGGAGCGGAAATACCAAATATGTGCGACAGGTACAACCAATTGGATGTGTCCCATACGCTCACGGCGCACCTTCTTCTCGGTAACCTCGACACCACAACGGTCGCAGACGATACCTTTGTAGCGAATGCGTTTATACTTACCGCAGTGGCACTCGTAGTCTCGAGTAGGACCAAAGATTCGTTCGCAGAACAAACCATCGCGTTCCGGTTTGTATGTGCGATAGTTAATTGTCTCAGGTTTCAGGACTTCACCTCTTGACAGACGCAATATCTCTTCCGGTGAGGCAAGACCAATAGATATCTTGCTGAAGCCTGTTTTCTTATTATCTTGTTTAAAAGCCATGTTTGAATAATTTACTACTTAAGGGGAGTTCTATCTGTTCCCCGTTTGAATTAAACAATTAGTTTCTATCTTTATACAGAGACCTCTTTTGTTGTATTGTGTTCCTATTTGATTATCTTGTGGTTGGTCGGTTGGTTGGCATGTATAGCGTTTTTCCTTCTTTCTTCGCCACAATCGGTTCCAAATCGTTAGCAAGTTTATTCGTAGAAGTCTCCTTAACTGTTTACGAATCTTATTCCAAGTTAATACTCAAGGCTAATCCTTGTAACTCATGCAGCAAGACATTGAGTGATTCCGGCAATCCCGGAGTAGGCATAGGCTCACCTTTGACGATAGCCTCATAAGTGCGAGCGCGTCCTGTGACATCATCGGACTTAACGGTAAGTATCTCTTGCAGTACATGGGCAGCACCGTGTGCCTCAAGAGCCCAGACTTCCATTTCACCGAATCGTTGTCCACCGAACTGTGCTTTACCGCCGAGAGGTTGTTGTGTGATAAGGCTGTACGGTCCGATAGAGCGGGCGTGCATCTTATCATCCACCATGTGTCCTAACTTCATGAAGTAGGTAACACCGACGGTTGCAGGTTGGTCGAACATCTCTCCCGTACCACCATCGTAAAGATAGGTCTTACCTGCGCGTGGCAATCCGGCTTTGTCGGTCCAATCATTCAGACTTTCCATTGTACAGCCATCGAAGATAGGTGTTGCGAATTTGACACCCATTTCTTTTCCTGCCCATCCAAGCACTGCCTCGAATATCTGTCCGAGGTTCATACGAGAAGGAACACCCAACGGGTTGAGAACTATGTCGACAGGTGTACCATCTTCCAAGAAAGGCATATCTTCCACGCGTACAATCTTGCTGACGATACCTTTGTTACCATGTCGTCCTGCCATCTTGTCGCCGACACGGATTTTGCGTTTCTTGGCGACATAAACCTTAGCCATCTGCATGATGCCATTGGGCAGTTCGTCTCCGATAGTGAGGTCGAAGTTCTTGCGTTTGAGTTCTGCATCGTACTCTTTGTATTTACGCAGGTAGTTCAGCACACAAGTCTCAATCAGTCTGTTCTTCTCGGAATCGGTGGTCCACTTGGACAACATGACGGAGTTATAGTCGATTTGCTCAAGGCGTTCGCGAGTGAACTTGCTTGTCTTGCTGATGACATCGGTACCCATAAGGTCTTTGACGCCGGCAGAGGTCTTACCTTCAGTAAGGATGAGCAGTTTGGATATGAGTTGCTGTTTGAGTTCAGACACTTTATGATCGAATTCGGCTTGAATAGCAATCAATTTGGACTTGTCATCCATCTTTTCCTTGCGGTCTTTGATAGCCTTTTGATACAGGCGTTTGCCTATAACAACACCGGTGAGGGAAGGAGTGGCTTTGAGTGAAGCATCTTTCACATCCCCTGCTTTGTCGCCAAAGATTGCCTTAAGAAGTTTTTCTTCCGGGCTTGGGTCACTTTCGCCCTTAGGTGTTATCTTACCAATGATGATGTCGCCGGGAACGATAGGAGCACCTATACGAATGATACCATTCTCGTCGAGGTTCTTCGTTGCTTCTTCACTCACATTGGGGATGTCGGCTGTGAATTCCTCTAATCCCCGTTTGGTTTCGCGCACTTCGAGGAGTTGTTCCACTACATGGACTGAAGTGAACATATCTTCGCGTACGATGCGTTCTGAAAGTACGATAGCGTCCTCGTAGTTGTATCCTTTCCAAGGGATGTATGCCACTTTAAGGTTCTTGCCGAGTGCCAACTCTCCATTCTCGGTAGCAAATCCTTCCGTGAGGATTTGTCCTGCCACCACATGGTCGCCTTTACGGACGATTGGTCGGAGGTCGATGGTTGTATTCTGGTTGGTCTTCTGGAACTTAGGCAATGTATATTCCTTGATTGCAGGATCGAAACTAACGAACTCTTCGGCTTCGGAGCGGTCGTAGCGTATGCGTATATGGTCAGCATCCACATAGATGACTTCGCCTGAACCCTCTGCGACTATTTGCGTACGGGAGTCTTGTATCAATTGTCCTTCGATGCCAGTACCCACGATAGGTGCTTCAGAACGGAGCAGAGGTACAGCCTGACGCATCATGTTTGATCCCATCAAGGCACGGTTTGCATCGTCGTGTTCCAAGAAAGGAATAAGCGCAGCAGCGATAGAAGCAATCTGACTCGGGGCAACATCCATAAGGTTGACTTGTTCCGGTTCAACAACAGGGAAATCGGCTTCGTAGCGTGCTTTTACCTTCTTGTTAAGGAAATTACCTTTTTCATCGATAGGTGCGTTACCTTGTGCCACATAACTTTGTTCTTCGTCCTCTGCCGTCATATAGACGATGCCTTTATCAGAGAGATCGACTACTGCGTCGTTTACCTTACGATAGGGGGTTTCAATGAAGCCCAACCGATTGATTTTAGCATAGATACAAAGGGAGGATATCAGACCGATGTTAGGTCCTTCAGGTGTCTCAATAGGACAGAGTCGACCATAGTGTGTATAGTGTACATCTCGAACCTCGAATCCGGCACGGTCACGGCTCAAACCACCAGGACCAAGTGCAGACATACGGCGTTTGTGTGTTATCTCAGCCAATGGGTTCTGTTGATCCATAAACTGGGAGAGCGCATTCGTTCCAAAATAACTATTGATGACACTGGATATGCTCTTTGCATTGATCAGGTCGGTCGGTGTGAACACTTCGTTGTCGCGAACATTCATACGCTCACGAATGGTACGAGCCATACGGGCAAGACCTACACTGAATTGGTTGGCAAGTTGTTCACCCACTGTACGAACACGACGATTGCTGAGGTGGTCAATGTCATCCACTTCGGCATTGGAATTGATGAGGGCTATCAGATATTTGATAATCTCAATGATATCGTCTTTGGTCAAGACGCGGATATTCATATCAATATCAAGATTCAACTTGCGATTGATACGATAGCGTCCTACCTCGCCTAAATCGTAGCGTTTCTCGGAGAAGAACAGTCCATTGATTACCTCGCGGGCAGTGTTATCGTCGGCAGGCTCGGCATTGCGTAGTTGCCGATAGATATACAGCACAGCCTCTTTCTCGGAGTTGGTAGGGTCTTTCTGCAAAGTATTGAAGATGATGCTGCTGTCATTTTGTGTAGCACCTTCTTGATGCAACAGTACAGACTTGGCTCCAGAATCGAGGATGGCTTGGATGTTCTCTTTCGTCAGTTCTGTCTCCCTTTCCAGTACCAGTTCGTTACGCTCGATTGTTACAACTTCACCCGTATCTTCGTCCACAAAGTCTTCAGTCCAAGCCCTCAAGACTCGTGCTGCCAATCGACGGCCAAGCACTTTATTAAGTCCTGCTTTGCTTACTTTGATTTCTTCTGCCAGATTGAAGCGTTCCAGGATATCCTTATCGCTTTCGAAACCTATGGCACGGAGAAGAGTTGTAACCGGTAATTTTTTCTTACGGTCGATGTAAGCATACATTACATTGTTGATATCGGTAGCGAACTCAATCCAAGAACCACGGAACGGGATGATACGGGCAGAATAGAGTTGTGTACCATTGGAGTGCTTGCTTGTTCCGAAGAACACACCCGGTGAACGGTGTAACTGGCTTACTATGACGCGTTCAGCACCATTGATAACAAAAGTGCCTTTGGGAGTCATATAGGGGATGGTACCCAGAAAGACATCCTGTACTTGTGTAGCGAAATCCTCATGATCGGGGTCGGTACAATACAATTTCAGTTTGGCTTTAAGGGGTACACTATAGGTTAATCCTCTCTGCAAACATTCTTCGATAGAATAGCGAGGGGGATCTACATAATAGTCAAGAAATTCGAGTACAAAATTATTGCGTGTATCCGATATAGGAAAGTTCTCGGAAAAGACCTTAAAAAGCCCTTCTTTTCGTCTTTGTTCCGGAGCCGTGTCGGTCTGCAGGAATTCACGGAAGGACTTTAGTTGTATCTCGAGAAAGTCAGGATAAGGTATTTGCTTCTGCGTGGAAGAAAAACTGACTCTCTGAGTTTGTTTTTTTGACGCCATGAATGATATATTGAGTGGACTTACAGTTCGTGTTATCTATCAGCCAAAAGGTCAGACTAATCTTTTACACATATTTACAAAAGTCCATTGTTACATATTGTGTTTTATATAATTTTTACATTCACCGTATAGTGAGAGAAAAAGGTTTAGAGTCCATCCTACGAAGGGACTCTAAACCTAAGTTTGAAGTTGTGTTATTACTTAAGTTCTACTTCAGCACCGCCCTCTTCGAGGACTTTCTTGAGTGCTTCAGCATCTGCTTTAGCAAGTCCTTCTTTGATAACGGAAGGAGCACCGTCAACAAGGTCTTTAGCCTCTTTCAAGCCGAGACCAGTTTGTTCTTTAACCAACTTAACGATAGCAAGTTTAGCAGCACCTGCTGATTTAAGAACTACATCAAATGATGTTTTCTCTTCTTCAGCGGCAGCAGCACCACCAGCAACAGGACCAGCAGCAACAGCAACAGCTGCAGCAGCAGGTTCAATTCCGTAATCGTCTTTCAAAATTTGGGCTAACTCGTTTACTTCTTTAACTGTAAGGTTAACCAATTGTTCAGCAAAAGCTTTCAAATCTGCCATTGTCGTATAATTTAGAAAAGTTATTTTTATTGTTTTATTATGCAACGCTAAGCGGCGTTGCCCGTTGTTTGTTTATGCAGTTTTTTCTCCGAGTGTTTTGAGTACTCCATGCAAGGTGTTTGCACCCGATTGCAGGGAAGAAACAACATTCTTTGCAGGAGATTGCAAGAGTGCGACCAAGTCGGCAATAAGTTCGTTTTTGCTCTTGATAGCGACCAAGAAATTAAGTTGTTCGGCTCCCACATAGGTTACATCCTCAACGAATGCTGCCTTGAGAGCGGGCTTAACATCAGGGTTTTTCTTGTCTTTATCTGCATAATCTTTGATTAGTTTAGCAGGTACATTACCTGTATTGCAGAGCATAAGGGCTGTATTGCCTTTGAGGCAAGCGAGCAATTGTTCGTCGATATTCTTCCCTTCGAGTGCTTTATGCAGAAGGGTGTTTTTTACTACAACGAGTTTGATTCCTTTGTTGTAGCAAGCACGACGAAGTGCGCTAGTCTTTTCAGCATTGAGTCCTTCTATGTCTGTCACATAGAAATGAGCATATTCATCCAATTGACTTTTCAGTTGCTCAATTATCGCGGTCTTATCTTCTTTTTTCATAATTCCAAACTGTTAACTTATTCAACTGATTTAGGGTCAATTTTGATACCTTTACTCATTGTGCTTGACAAATAGATGCTCTTGATATAGGTTCCTTTGGAAGTAGCAGGTTTTAGTTTGATGAGTGTCTGGATGAACTCCTTAGCATTCTCAGCAATCTTCTCTGCGGGGAAAGAAACCTTACAAATGGAGGTATGCACAATACCAAACTTATCTACTTTGAAATCAATTTTACCTTGCTTAACTTCGGTAACGGCTTTTGCGACATCCATTGTTACAGTACCGCTCTTAGGGTTAGGCATCAGTCCGCGTGGTCCGAGAACTCGTCCGAGAGCACCAATCTTGCCCATTATTTGAGGCATAGTGATGATGACATCGACATCGGTCCAACCACCTTTGATTTTTTCGATATATTCGTCTAATCCGACATAATCAGCACCAGCAGTTTTGGCTGCGGCTTCCTGATCCGGAGTACAAAGTGCGAGAACTCTCACTTGCTTACCTGTGCCGTTAGGAAGAGAAACGACTCCACGCACCATTTGGTTTGCTTTGCGGGGGTCAACTCCCAGGCGTACATCTACATCTACAGATGCATCGAATTTGGTAGTAGTAATCTCTTTGATGAGAACTGCTGCCTCATTGAGTGTATAGGCTTTACCTTCTTCAATTTTTTCTAAAGCCAACTTTTGGTTTTTTGTCAGTTTACTCATAGTTCAATTGAAGTTTAATTATTTAACAGTAATACCCATACTACGCGCCGTACCGGCGACCATTTTCATAGCGTGTTCCACCTCGAAGCAATTGAGGTCAGCCATTTTGTCGGTAGCGATTTGACGGCATTGTTCCTCTGTGATGGAAGCCACTTTCTTACGATTGGGTTCAGCAGAACCGCTCTTCAGTTTAGCAGCCTCGAGCAATTGGATTGCTACAGGTGGGGTTTTTACTACGAAATCGAAGGTCTTATCGGAGTAATAAGTGATGACAACAGGAAGTACTTTTCCTGCCTTGTCTTGTGTTCTGGCATTGAATTGTTTGCAAAACTCCATGATGTTGATACCCTTAGAACCAAGAGCAGGTCCTACCGGGGGTGATGGGTTTGCCGCACCACCTTTAATCTGCAGTTTAATAAGTCCAGCAATTTCTTTAGCCATAATGTTTTAATTTACTGTTGTTATAGTTAGTTAACTATTGAGTAGTATATCGACCCGTAACATAGTCTCCTACTCTTTATCCACTTGATTGAAACTTAATTCGATAGGTGTTTTTCGTCCGAAGACGGTCACGATGACTTTCAGTTTGCGTTTATCGGTAAGGATTTCATCGATTTCGCCATTAAAGTCCTTGAAAGGTCCGTCTGTAACTTTGACAGTCTCTCCGAGTACAAATGGTATCTCCACCAGTTTGCTATCCTCTTGCTCGTTGATATTACCGAGAATACGATTTACCTCAGATTGACGAACAGGAGTAGGCACTACTGATTTTCCATCGGACAAGAAACCTAACACATTGGGTACATTGCGCAACCGTGGATAGCACTCATCAACAAGGTTAGCCTCAACGAGGACATAACCCGGCAGATAATTACGCTCTTTGGTGACGCGTTTGTTCCCACGCAATTGGACTACTTTCTCGGTAGGAATAAGGACTTGTGAAACATACTGACCCAAATCAGTTGTTTTGCAAGCAGCCTCAATATACTCTTTCACTTTGGCTTCCTTTCCGCTGATTGCTTTAAGGACATACCATTTAAGATTATTCTCAGCCATAGTTATTCTACCTTAAAAGAGACCATAGATAAAGGTCATCAGCGACTCGAAACAGAAGTCAATAAACCAAACGAGCAGTGCAAGTATAAGGGAAGCAATTAACACCAGCACAGCACTGTTGGTCAACTCTTTGCGTGTTGGCCAACTTACTTTATAGACCAACTCTGTGTAAGACGCTTTAATGTTATCGAATATCTTCATATCGTGTAGATTTTTCGTTGTTTATATTCGCTGCAAAAGACCCCAGATAGCACACCCGTGTTAACCGAAGTCCGTTATTCAGAGAATTTGCACGGAAGGAGAGGCTCGAACTCCCGACACCTGGTTTTGGAGACCAGTGCTCTACCAACTGAGCTACTTCCGTTCGTCAGAATTTATTCCGCAACAGAAAACCGCTTAAGGAGTTCCGTGCCACATAAATTCCGGATTTCAGATATCTCCCTCTCTCAGTAGCAAGGGCTTTCGCCCTATGCTACTATTACAGAGAGAAATATTTCAGACTGTTTATCTTGCGATATTAGTCGAGGAGTTTGGTGATTTGGCCAGAACCTACCGTACGACCACCTTCACGGATTGCAAAGCGCAAACCTTCTGAGCAAGCAACAGGGTAAATCAGTTTTACTGTGATTTCCAAGTTATCGCCCGGCATAACCATTTCTGTTCCTTCAGGAAGAGTAATCTCACCAGTAACATCCATAGTACGGATATAGAACTGAGGACGATAGTGGTTGTGGAACGGAGTGTGGCGTCCACCTTCTTCTTTCTTCAAGATATAAACAGAAGCCTTGAATTCGCTGTGAGTTTTTACAACACCCGGGTGAGTGATAACCATACCACGACGAACTTCGTTCTTATCGATACCACGAAGGAGCAGACCTACATTGTCGCCAGCCTCACCTTGATCAAGAAGTTTACGGAACATTTCAACACCCGTAACAACTGATTTCTTATCTTCACCAAGTCCGAGTATTTGAACTTCGTCGCCTACCTTAACAACACCTGTTTCGATACGACCTGTAGCAACTGTACCACGACCAGTGATTGAGAATACATCTTCAACAGGCATCAAGAATGGTTTGTCGATAGCACGAGGAGGAAGTTGGATCCAATTATCAACAGCATCCATAAGTTCCATTACTTTGTCTTCCCATTCAGGAACACCATTCAAAGCGCCAAGAGCAGAGCCACGAATAACAGGAGTGTTATCGCCATCGAATTCGTAGAAGGTAAGCAATTCGCGCATTTCCATTTCTACCAAGTCGAGCATTTCGGGGTCATCTACCATATCGCACTTGTTCATGAATACAACCAAACGAGGTACATTCACTTGTCGAGCGAGAAGGATATGCTCACGGGTTTGAGGCATAGGACCATCGGTAGCAGCAACTACGATGATAGCACCATCCATCTGCGCAGCACCAGTAACCATGTTCTTTACATAGTCAGCGTGTCCCGGGCAGTCGACATGTGCATAGTGGCGGTTAGCCGTTTCATACTCAATGTGAGCAGTGTTGATTGTGATACCGCGTTCTTTCTCTTCAGGTGCGTTATCGATTTGGTCGAAAGACTTAACATCTTCGTTACCAAAACCTTTCTTGTGGAGTACAAGAGAGATAGCAGCGGTCAGAGTAGTTTTACCGTGATCGACGTGACCAATAGTACCAATGTTCACGTGTGGTTTCGAACGGTCAAATTTTTCTTTTGCCATAATTGTACAATTTGTTATTAACGTTAATACTATTAATTTACCTCTTTACACACAAGACATTTCCTTGTTACCCGGAGTGTCATTTTGTGTTATTTCAGAGCTGATGGCGGGAGTTGAACCCGCGACCTCATCCTTACCAAGGATGCGCTCTACCACTGAGCTACATTAGCAACACCTTTTGCAGAGCAGAGTTGAGCGATCTCTTCTCTAAAAAGGATTTGAGCGGAAAACGGGACTCAAACCCGCGACCCCCAGCTTGGAAGGCTAGTGCTCTATCGACTGAGCTATTTCCGCAATAGTGCGCAAGAACTACTTGTGCGACTCCTTTATAGCAAAAAGAATTCTTGTACAGCCGCCTGACTTATGCAAGAATTCTGATTCAAGCGAAAGGAGTGGGTAGTGATGGATTCGAACCACCGAAGCGATTACGCAGCAGATTTACAGTCTGCCCCATTTGGCCACTCTGGAAACTACCCTCAATAAAATCAGAACACTGACGGCACTCTCTTGTGCCTAAGTTTTCGCTTTTTGAGCCTCTTGTCGGATTCGAACCAACGACCCCGAGATTACAAATCACGTGCTCTGGCCAACTGAGCTAAAGAGGCATTGCTAACCTACACCCGAGGCGTTTTGACGCTGTACGATAAGCGGTTTTGCGTTGACTCCTCGTCCCGTTTAGCGGAAAAGCGGTGCAAAGGTACTGCTTTTTTTTGTACCACCAAAATATTTCGAAAAAAATATGTTTTTTTTAGTGTGGGAGTGGATGGGGTGTGTTGTTGATGGTTTTCAGTTGGAAGGAGGTGAGGGCAATTGAGTGTGGAGAGGAGTTAGCAAGTTTAGTAGGAGAGATAGAGGATCTATAAAATGGGAATATAGTTATTGGGATAGGGAATTGAGAGGCATAGCAGGGTGATGGTTCTACAGCCACCATGTAAGCACACCAAACAATTGCTAATAGTTGGAATATGTTTTTCATTTCTTTTGCGTGAACTAAAGAAACGAAGCAAAGAAAATTCATCGGCTGTGGGTTCTTCGGCGAAGCCCGTTAAGTGCGTCGCCGTTAGTTGATTCTTAGTTGAAAAATGATACTTGAAAGTTACCGGGGTACCTAATTATCAGGGGCTTTAAAATATATCTTCATACTGCATCATTTTCTAATCAATAAAACCGATTGTTTATAGCTTATTTTGCACCAAATTAGTGCAGGTTTTGGTAAAATCTGCATTTATTTGGTGCATTTTCTTGTATAAGTAGGCGAAATATCGTATCTTTGCCGCAAAATTAGCAAGATATATGGATGCATTATTCGAATATCAACAGGTGATGTTAGCCAAGACGACGGTATCGTTCTTCCGCTACAAGTATGCCGATTTGGATTGGCATAGTCGGGTGTTTGGTATTGTCGGCCCTCGTGGCGTAGGCAAGACAACGATGCTCTTGCAGCATATAAAACAGCACCTATCCACCACAGACACGCTGTATATCACGGCAGACCACCTCTATTTTGCCACGCACACACTGGCAGAAGTGGCGGATGCGTTCTATAAGCAGGGCGGGAAGCACCTATTCATCGACGAGGTACATAAGGCAAACAACTGGTCGCAACAACTCAAGCAGATGATAGACACATACTCCGATATGCAGATTGTATTCACGGGTTCTTCGGTGTTGGATATCTACCATGGGTTAGCCGACCTAAGCCGTCGTGCACCAGTCTATGAGATGCAGGGGCTCAGTTTCCGTGAGTATCTGGCGCTATACCACAATGTTGATATGAAACCCGTCACCTTGGAGGACATCTTGCAACACCGAGTGGCTATCCCCTGTGTGCAGCACCCGTTGCCGCTCTTCCGGCAATACCTGCAGGAGGGGTATTATCCCTTTGCCCACGAAGGATTCGACTACACCACGGCACTGATGCAGGTGATTACCCGAACCATGGAAAACGATATTCCAACTTATGCCAACCTCAGCGTGTCGGTGGCACGGCGGCTGAAAATGCTGTTGGTCGTGGTGGCGGAGAGCGTGCCATTTAAGCCAAACTATGCCAAATTGGCGCAGGTGACGGGTATCTCGCGCAATGATATTAGCGAGTACTTGTACTATATGGAGCGGGCAGGAATGTTGATGTCGCTGCGGGATGCTACGGCGGGCATACGGGGCATCGGCAAAGTAGAGAAGATATATTTAGACAACACCAACCTGATATATGTATTAGCACCGCAAAATGCGGAGATAGGCAATGTGCGGGAGACATTCTTTCTCAACCAGATGCGTGTGCGCTACTCGGTGGTGTCCTCCGAGGTATCCGACTTTGTGGTCAACGATTACACCTTCGAAGTGGGGGGCAAAAACAAAGGCAAACACCAGATTGCCAATGTTCCCAACGCCTATATAGTAAAAGACGACATAGAATTCGGCTACCAACAGACCGTGCCACTATGGACATTCGGGCTGACCTACTAAACGGATTAAGGATGAGAAGGAGAGTTATAGCCCGCTATGGTTCTACAGCCACTATGATTGGACAATTTGACGATTTACCATTTGACGATTATTGATTAAGCAAAATGGGCTGCGCAACTTACTGCGCAGCCCATAATGGTGCATTGTTATTTTCTCTTCCTGGAAAGAAACAAGAGATATCCTTACTTTACTTCTATGCCTGTAAGCGTGTAGGTTTTGCCATTGCGGAGGATATAGACTTGTCCGTTACGGAGAACTTTGTGCGTGGTGGAGGTGTCTGTATCGGCAGAGGTGTTGTCTATCGCAGTAGGAGAGGAAACAAACTGCGCTATGAGGGTTATGTCCTCATCAACCACTATTGTGCGTGGATTGTCGGTGTTGCCGTCGCTCCATTGTGAGAACAGATACCCATTATTGGCAGTTGCTTCGAAGACTGCTGTGTTATCGCTGCAGGTTGCTTCTTGGGTGATACGAACAGAGCCCATTGTTTCATCTTGTGTTGTAACTGTCAGGCTATAGGAAGGTATCTCAATGTAGTTCGTAAAACTGCTCCAAATAGCAGCCGCTTGATACGCCTCCTTTGTGCCACAGGGAATATAAATAGGAATATCCGTCGGGACATTGTAAAAGACATGGTAAGAACTGTTATCACCACATTGCGGTGGGATTTGTGCTTCCACTCGGATAGATTTAAGACCGGTGCAACCTCTGAAAGCATAATTACCAATACTTGTTACATTCTCCGGGATTGTGACAGAAGTGAGACCACTGCACCCATAGAAAGCAGAAACTCCAATATGCGTTACACTCTCCGGAATGTTGATACTCCGCAGATTCTGCATATTATCACAAATCGCATACGGAATACTATCTACCTCATCACCAAAGGTGAAAGAGGTTATTTGCGATGCGATAGAGTAGAATGGAGCTTCGTTATAATAAGACCAGCCATTACAATGCTTAGCGTTCCACACAATAGAGTCAAGTAGCCAGCAACCTGAGAAAGCCCGCTCTCCAATACTTGTTACACTGTTAGGGATAGTAACAGAGGCAAGACTCGTGCAACTTTCGAAAGCAGACTCTCCAATACCCGTTACACTCTCTGGGATTGTTATAGAAGTTAGACCAAAGCAATCATAAAAAACGCCATCTCCAATACTCGTTACGCTATTGGGGATAGAAATCGAAGTAAGTCTATAGCAATTTCTGAAAGCACTCTCTCCAATACTTGTTACACTTTTGGGGATTGCAATAGCACCCGTTGCAGCACGGCTGCATGCTAACAGAGTAGTCTTTGTAGCGTCTGCATAGACAAAATAGCCATCTACATAACCATTCACACTTCTTGCACCCCATGGCGAACCAGTGGCAGTACCATTATACACGATATTTAGAACATTGTAGAAAGCATCATCTCCAATACTTGTTACATTCTCGGGGATAGTAACAGAGGTGAGACCCGTGCAATCAGCGAAAGTATAGGCTCCAATACTTGTTACGCTATTGGGGATAGAAATCGAAGTAAGACTATAGCAATTTCTGAAAGCACTCTCTCCAATACTTGTTACATTCTCGGGAATAGTAACAGATGTGAGACCCGTGCATTCCTGGAAAGCATAATCTCCAATACTGGTTACGCTATTGGGGATAGTGATAGAGGTAAGACCTGTACGAGTATAGCGGTCACCATCGCAATCATAAAAATCATAGAAAGCACAACCTGAAATGCTGACTGTTCCCTCTTCAATGGCAATACTTGTATTCTGCGGCATAGTGCCTTTGTATTTATATAATACTTTGTTAACATAAACTATTCCGTCGGGTTGGTTGTAGAACCATGCAGTATTACAAAAAGCGTTACCTCCAATGCTCGTTACACTGTTGGGGATAGTGATAGAGGTAAGACTTGTGCAACCTTCGAAAGCATACCATCCAATGCTCGTTACACTGTTGGGGATAGTGATAGAGGTAAGACCCGTGCAAAGCTCGAAAGCATCGCTTCCAATACTCGTTACGCTATTTGGGATAGTGACAGAGGTAAGACCACTACAACCAAAGAAAGCACCATTTCCAATACTCGTTACGCTGTTTGGGATAGTGATAGCACCTGTTGCAGCACTGCTGCATGCCAACAGAGTAGTCTTTGTTGCATCTGCATAGACTAAATAACCATCCACATAACCATTCACACTTCTTGCGCCCCATGGAGAACCTGTAGCAGTACCATTATATACGATATTTGGAACTATGTAAAAAGCATAATCTCCTATACTTGTTACACTGTTTGGAATAGTGACAGAGGTAAGCCCCGTGCAAAAAGCGAAAGCATAGGTTCCAATACTTGTTACGCTGTTAGGGATAGTAATAGAGGTAAGACCTGTGCAACCTTGGAAAGCATATTTTCCAATACTCGTTACACTGTTGGGAATAGTAATAGAGGTAAGCCCCGTACAACCTTGGAAAACACTGGTCCAAATATACTTTACACTGTTTGGAATAGTGATGGATGTAAGACCCGTACAACCAGCGAAAGCACTATTTCCTATACTCGTTACGCTATTGGGAATATCAATAGCGCCCGTTGCAGCGGGATTGCATGCTAGTATAGTTGTTCTTTTTGCATTATCATAGATTAAATACCCCTCCTCTAAACCATTCATGTATTGAGCCCCCCAAGGAGAGCCGGTTGCCGTTCCATTATATGCAATGTGGCGCACATCGGAAAAAGCATTTTCTCCGATGCTTGATACACTGCTTGGTATAATCACTGAGAAAAGCCCTGTGCAACCCGAGAAAGCCCGCTTTCCAATACTTATTACACTGTTAGGGATAGTAACAGAGGTAAGCCCCGTGCAACCAGCAAAAGCATAATCATCAATACTTGTTACACTGTTGGGGATAGTAATTGAGGTTAGACTTGTGCAGCCCGAGAAAACATAGTTCCCAATACTCGTTACACTGTTGGAAATAGTAATAGAGGTTAGACTTGTGCAACCACTGAAAGCAGAACTGCCAATACTCGTTACACTACTGCCAAGTGTAACAGTGGTTAGACCTGTGCAACCATAGAAAGCATAATCATCAATACTCGTTACGCTGTTTGGGATAGTAAGAGTTGTTAGACTTGTACAACCACGGAAAGTTCTATTACCAATGCTCTTTACACTATTACCTATTATGACGGATTTAAGTCCCTCGCAACTAAGGAATGCATCATCTTCAATACTAAGTACGCTGTCCGGGATGATAACAGATAGGATACTTCTACAACCTATAAATGCCCTATATCCGATACTCCTAACACTTCTACCAATTGTTACAGATGTGAGACTATAACACTGTTGAAACAAACGCTCCTCTATGCTTGTTACATTGTCGCCAAGCGTAGCGGATATCAAATTGCTGCAATTACTAAACGCTCTGTCTCCAATAAAAGTTACGCTGTTAGGAATAGTAATAGATGTAAGACCAGTACACCCGGAGAAAGCACACCTTCCAATACTCGTTACGCTGTTGGGAATAGTAACAGAGGTAAGACCCGTGCAATAAGAGAAAGCATTTTGTCCAATACTCGTTACACTGTTTGGAATAGTAACAGAGGTAAGACTTTTGCATCTAAAGAAAGCAGAGTTTCCAATACTTGTTACGCTATTGGGGATAACTGTTGTTTTACAACCGTGTGTAAGTGTATTCGTTGCTGTTTCTATAATCGCATTACAATTCTCACGACTATCATATACCGTATTACCGCTTTCAACAATAATAGAGGTAAGGTCTCTGCAATACGAGAAAGACGCCTGTCCAATACTCGTTACACTGTTTGGGATAGTAATAGAGGTAAGACCCGTGCAGCTGCTGAAAGCCCAATCTCCAATACTTGTTACGCTATTTGGGAGAGTAATAGAGATAAGACCCGTGCAATTATAGAAAGCACTTTCTCCTATGCTCGTTACGCTATAGGTTGTACCATCGTAGGTTACAGTGGAGGGAATAGTAACCGATGTTAGTCCTTTGTAGTTGTCCGAAGAAGATTGATAGGTTACTCCGACAGTGTATGGTTCTGTACTGCTTGTGATGTTGTAGTACAAGTCGCCGGATTGGAAGTTGTACGCTTGAGCATAATGCGCTATGCTCAGTAATGCGATGAGTGTTAGTAAAATTTTCTTTTTCATTATATTGTTAGTTTAATGGTTAATCCAATTCGATGTGGTTATTCTCGTGTTAGTTTTTCTGTGTATATTTGCTGCAGTTGCTTGTTGAGTTCCCCGTAGGTATATACACGAAAAAAGCGTGAACTTTCGTTCGCTTCATTTGACATTTTGAGGTCTTCGACTACCTATACGAATCAAATTTAACTACGCAAAAGCCCACGCGGTTGGCGTGAGCGTCATCTGCTTTTGCTTGATTCGTATTTACATTTCAAAAGTGTCGAAGTTTCAAAATGTCAAGTTTGGCTACAACGCTAACTAAATATGTCATTGCACCGCTTATCGGTGCAGGGTTATATCATAGGCTATTATTTTTTGTTACTATTCGCTGCAAAGATACTCCATTTCTTGGATATTTGCAATAACTAACGGCACTTTTTAACGATAATTTAATATGTGTGCCCTACGACAAAGTGGCTGCTTATAAACGCCCCTTTCTTTTCAGCCACTAATCAGGCACTTGTATCCATACCACATCCATAGCACATCCATAGCACTACCTTAGCACATAGGACTTTTATAGGGTTCTTGTAAGGTGTTTAGGTAGGTTTTTAAGTAGGTTTTTTGCGTGCCGTTTTTGCCTATCTCGAGGAAAAGTCGTATTTTGTGCAAGTGTAAACAATATCGAAGAAAACGCTTTGTGCCTAATTGACCGCAGGCGGAGCATAAGTGTCATACATAAGCAAAACTCATATATGAGTCATAAGTGGTCATTTCATGGTATATTCATCCTATATTCGTCTTATATTCGTCTTATATTCATCCTATATAAATCCTTTGAAATCGGTAGCAAATAATAATAAAGACAGAGGCTGCTAAAGATTATTCAGCAGCCTCTGTGGTATGACGGGAGATGTTAATGGATTTGTGTACCCGTTATAGTATAAGTTGTTCCGCTATGGGTGATGATGTAAAACAGTCCGTTGCGGTAAACCACCCTACTCCGTTTTGACGGGGAGGCGGGGTCGTTGATGTCCTCCACAGATAGGTTGTTCTTTACCAATACCGCCATCGGGATACGCACCTCGACTGCACCACGAGAGCGCAAGCGCAGGTAGGCCTGGTGTACGCCTTCTTTATCGGATTTGAAGGTGAGTGTGAAGGTTCCGCCTGTTGCAGGGAGGGAGGATTCGGAGACAGAGAAGTCGCTTTTGTTGCTGCCTGCAATCGTGATAGAAACAGGTTCCGCGAGGTTATTGGTTTGCACATTGATGGGTACGGACACTGTTTTATTGGGTTGGGTGACGGCAACGACCTGCGTAGAGTCGGCTGTGATGAGCGGGAGGTCGGTGCGTCCCCATGACACATCGTCGATGAGGTAGGTGGCAGCCCCTGTGGTGCCACTATATCCGGTGAAGCAAAAGCCCATGTAGAATACATCTGCGATAGTGGTCTGTCCGGTGAGGTTCACCTGGAAGTCGAGCCATTCTCCTGCCTCATCCTCTGTTGACGGCATGGCTATTTGCAGGTCCTCAAAGTAAACATCCGCTGTATTGTTTGCATCGATATAGTATAGTTTGAGCGTTGCACTCTGCCCTTCGAGCAGATAGTCGCCCCGTACACGGAAGGTGAACACTTGGTTGGCGGCGCTCTTATAGTCGAGCGCGGGCGTTACGAGCCACATTGTGAAGAGTGTTGAGTCGGTAACGCCAGAGATGTAAGCCGTTGCCGTCGCGCAATGTTCGCCGTCGTTATTGATATCCTCGTATCCCCACCAGGGTCTGGTACCTGTTTTGACTACATTTTGCCATTCATTGAGAAGCAATGTCTTTTTATGATTGATATCATCGAATGGTTCTATGAGCAGTGTTCGTGGTGTTCGTGTCTTCCAATCGAAGTCGGTTTGCCAATCGACCACCTCCGGTGCGGGTTCGGTTGCTTCGCCTGTTACGGTGATTGTCTTGGTATCGCCCCGCGCCGTAGTGAAAGTGATGGTTGCCGTAGCCGTGCCTACTACGAAAGGAGAGAAGGTGATATAGACATAAGTGGAAGTATTCTTGAGGATGAGAGAGCGGTCGATGGTAAACCCTGTGCCTGCGGGAGATATTGTGGCATAGACATGGTCGATGCAGTTCTCGGAGGTAAGGGCAACAGAATCCACTACGGTCTGTCCTACTGCTGCACGGAATACGGGCAGGGAAGCAGGATTGATTGTGATGGTCGGCGACTTTGTCGGGTCGATACAAGTGCCTGATAGGGAGTACATCTTGTTATCGTTTTGCGCCTCACTACTCTCGATGAGGAATGCGCCTGTATGTTTACCTATTGCCGTGGGTTTGTACCACAGTTTGACTCTCTCTTCGGCAGCAGTGGCTTGTGTCTTTTCGAGCCTCCACATTGTGCGGTTGGCGCCTGTGAGATAGAGGTCGATAGGTTGTGTGAGGTTTCCTTGTCGTATCAAGAAATCTGCCACTAAGACTGAGTCTCCGAGTGAGCAATCGGATTGAGAGATTGTTTCGGGCGTAACTGTAAACCAAGGTACTGTTTTCTCGGTGCGCGTGAGAGAGAAGTCGTCGAAGATGACTTTTACGCCTTTGTTGACTGAAACGCTAAAATGGAAGGTTGTTCCATTCTGCGGTTTGGTGGTCGTTACGCTGAACGATTGCCAGCCGGTGCTTGTGGCATCGAGAGGTTGGTTGAGTACTACGCTATCGTGTGGTGTGCCAGAATGTGGAGGCAGGCATTCCCATAGGCAGTTGAGGGCGAGGTCTCCGGCATTGGCAGATAACACCTTGTAGTAGCCTTTGATTTCGTATTCTTGTCCTACGACATCGTCTCTGAGGTTGACAGTTTGGAGCAGGCTGCGTCTGACGGTTACTTCTTCTGTTCGCAGGGCTTTGGTTCCTCCGTGTATGTCGGTTGTTTCGATGGCTATCCCACCACCGAATGTCCAATCGGTGAATTCTACACCGAAAAGGGGATTCGACTTTGCGTCTTCGAAGTCGCCGTTGCTTAACAGGTTAGTGGCGGCGGTACAGAGTACCGACGAGAAGAGGCATACTGTTAGAAGGTATGTTTTTAACTGCATAAAATCATGTAGATATAGTACACCCCAAGAACTCGAGTTCTCGGGGTGTAGTGTGGATATTAGCGGATTACTTTATATGTTTTATCTCCTTGACGGATGATATTGACACCTTGCTGCAGAGCGTCGGTGCGTTGTCCGGAAAGGGTGTACACCTCATATTCGCCAGTGAGTTGGTCGAGGGCGATGGTCTCGATAGCCGTCGGGGTGGTCTTCGCTACGATGTCTGCCGCCGTGCGCACACGGATGTTGTAGCCGGATGTGTAGTAGGAAATACCTACGATGTCTGCCTTAGCGGGCTTAGCCGTACCTACCAAAGTATTGTCGCTTGTCAAGTTGAAAGCACCCGAAGTACCATTTTGCGAGATGGCGTTGTTGCCTGCCTTGTAGTTCGCCTCGGTGTTGTCGAGCGTAACATTCTCTACTTTCACTAACTCCATAAGGTAGTCGGCAGCATTGTCTTGCAATTGTTTGAGCGTCACCACTTGGGGTGTCCAGTCGTTTCCGCTGCTGACGATAGTAGGTGCTGAAACGAAAGAGAATGGCAAACCTCTATATAACTCCTCCGATGATGCGACAACCATGAAGTCTTTGATTTTGTCGCCGACTATGCATGTGTTCTCGTAGTAATCGTAGATGCGTACGGCACCCGTTGCATCTTCTACATAGAATGTCGGTGTACTATATTCGCCCGTCAATTCGTAGTAAGTGATAACCGCTTCGCCTGTGTAGAGGAACAATACTTCGGGGTCTGTTGTTACTCCCGCCTTGAGGGCAGCGATGGTGGCTACTTTATTGAGGGCTGTTGCCTGCCACGAGGCTGTTACCTTAACATCAGTTGCGTTTTCCGAAGAGAGGGTAATCGTTGCCGTCTGCATGCCTGCCGTTGCAGCGGTTAGGGTAGCGGTTACCTCTACGCCACCTTCGGCTTCTGCATCTGCTTTGGTGATGGTCGTTTTGTCAAGTACTAATTCTGTGTTGTCGCTGGCGA
>CAVEFV010000029.1:0-25287 GCA_963615025.1 Firmicutes bacterium CAG:95
TATGAAAATCATTCCGTTACAGCAATTTTAGGTACAAGAAATGTCTATTAGCCCGTATCTCTACTTTACTTCGACACCGGTTGTGGTGTAAGTCTTGCCATTGCGGAGGATATAGACTTGTCCGTTGATAAGCACCTTTTGTGGAGTGGTGGTATCGGCTGAGACATTGTCTATTGCTGTGGCGGGAATAAACTCGGCTTCGAGGGTCAAGTCGCTTACCACCGTGAAGCGATAGGGGTTATAGGTCAAGCCATTGCTCCACTGCGCGAACTCATAGCCCTTGTTGGCAACAGCAGTCAATGTAACCTGCGTGCCGTAGTTGTATGTGCCTGCACCTGTTACCGTACCCTGCTGCGGGTCGCAAGTGGCGGTAATAGTATGTTGGTCAATAGCAAATTCGGCAGTATAAGTAGCATCGCCTACTACCGATACCGTGCGCGGGTTATCCGTATTGCCGTCACTCCATTGGGTAAAATGGTAATGCTCATCGGCAGTGGCTGTCAGGGTGGCAGTGGTACCGTAATCATACGTGCCTCCGCCGCTCACATTACCATGTCCGCCTGCGGAAACGGTGATAGTGTATGGATTTGGCTTGAACTCTGCGGTGTAGGTGGCATTGTCTTCTACTGCTACCGTACGCGGATTGTCCGTATTGCCATCGCTCCATTGGGTAAAGTGGTAATGCTCGTTGGCTATAGCCGTCAGAGTTGCAGTTGTACCATAATCATATTTGCCTGCGCCCTCTACCCGACCATTAGTAGCAGTGGCAGAAATGGTATATTGATTCGGTGCAAATACAGCCGTATAGGTTGCGTCGCCTTCGACTGTTACCTTCCGTGGGTTAGTTGTATTACCATCGCTCCAACGCTCAAAGTGGTAATGTTCATCGGCAGTAGCTGTGAGGGTGATAGTCGTGCCATAGTCGTATGTACCGGCACCTTCTACGCGACCATTTTGGGCTGTTGCCCCAATATTGTGTTGGTCTATTGCAAATTCTGCCGTATAAGCAGCGTTACCAGTAACTAATACTATGCGTGGGTTATCGGTATTACCATCGCTCCATTGGGTAAAGTGGTAATGCTCGTCGGCTACAGCCGTCAAAGTAGCAGTTGTACCGTAACTATAATATCCCGTACCCTCATCCTCTACCAAATATCCCGCACCCTCTACCCGACCATTCGTAGCAGTAGCAGAAATGGTATATATATTCTCCCCAAACATAGCCGTATAGGTAACACCTCCCTCTACTGATACCGTGCGCGGATTGTCGGTATTGCCATCGTTCCAACAATCGAAATAGTAGTGTTCGTTGGCAGTTGCCTCAAAAATAGCCGTGTTGTCTGTACAAGAAGTCGCCTCCTTGATGACACGGACAGAACCTTTTGCATTGTCTTGTGTAGTAACTGTTATTGGATAGAACCTCTCTATATAGTTTGTGAACTTACTCCAATAAGTAGCCGTTTGATAGGCTTTCACAGCATTACAAGGTACATAAATAGAGATATTGGTAGGAACATCCTCAAAAGTATCACTTTGTATCCCAGGAGGCGATCCTGCAGAAACTGATATAGCAGTAAGACCCGTACAACCCGAGAAAGCCCGACTTTCAATACTTGTTACGCTGTTGCCGATAGTAACAGAGGTAAGACCCGTGCAACCATAGAAAGCACTATATCCAATACTCGGTACATTGTTGCCAATAGTAGCAGAGGTAAGACCCGTGCAACCATAGAAAGCACTATATCCAATACTCGTTACACTGTTGGGGATAGTGATAGAGGTAAGACCCGTGCAACCATAGAAAGCCCAACTGCCAATACTTGTCACGCTGTTGGGAATAGTGATAGAGGTAAGACCTGTGCAACCATAGAAAGCACTATTTCCAATACTCGTTACACTGTTGGGGATAGTAATAGATGTAAGCCCCGTGCACCCCTTGAAAGCACCATATCCAATACTCGTTACACTATTGGGGATAGTGATAGAGGTAAAACCCGTGCAACCATTGAAAGCACTGCTTCCAATACTCGTTACGCTGTTGCCAATAGTAATAGATGTAAGCCCCGTGCACCCCTTGAAAGCACCATATCCAATACTCGTTACACTATTGGGGATAGTGATAGAGGTAAAACCCGTGCAACCATTGAAAGCACTGCTTCCAATACTCGTTACGCTGTTGCCAATAGTAATAGATGTAAGCCCCGTGCACCCCTTGAAAGCACCATATCCAATACTCGTTACACTATTGGGGATAGTGATAGAGGTAAAACCCGTGCAACCATTGAAAGCACTGCTTCCAATACTCGTTACGCTGTTCCCGATAATAACAGAGGTAAGACCCGTGCAACCAGAGAAAGCATCCTCCCCGATACTCGTTACGCTGTTGGGGATAGTGATGGAGGTTAATTTACTCATACCATAGCAAAGATCTTGGGGAATACTATCAACCTCCTCACCAAAAGTAAAAGATTTAATACTACCATTTACAGAATAGAAAGGAGATTTTTTATACTCAGTCCAACCGCCACATTTCTTGGCATTCCAAACCACCGATGTAAGACCCGTGCAATTTCGGAAAGCCTCATCCCCAATACTCGTTACGCTGTTGGGGATGGTGATAGAGGTAAGACCCGTGCAATAAGAGAAAGCATCCTCCCCGATACTCGTTACGCTGTTGGGGATAGCTACAGAGGTAAGACCCGTGCACCAACTGAAAGCTTCATTTCCAATACTCGTTACGCTGTTGGGGATAGTTACAGAGGTAAGACCCGTGCATTCATAGAAAGCCTTATCTCCTATACTCGTTACGCCAGTGCCAATAGTTACAGAGGTAAGACCCGTACAACCCGAGAAAGCACTACTTCCAATACTCGTTACGCTATTGCCAATAGTAACAGAGGTAAGACCCGTGCAACTGAAGAAAGCATTCTTTCCAATACTCGTTACGCTGTTGCCAATAGTAACAGAGGTAAGACGCGTGCACCAACTGAAAGCTTCATTTCCAATACTCGTTACGCTATAAGTCTTACCATTATAGGTTACGGTTGCAGGGATAATAACTGATGTGAGTTTGTAGTTATCCGAAGACAACCATTTTTGATAGGTTACTTCAACGGTGTACGGCTCTGCATAACTCGTAATGTTGTAGTACAAGTCGCCGGACTTAAAGTCATACGCTTGTGCGTATATAGCACACATCAACGCAATAAGCGTCAATAAGATATTCTTTTTCATTGTATTGTTGGTTTACGTGGTTATTTGAGTTCGATGTGGTTGTTTGCAATGAATTGCAATGTCTCTTGAATACATTTTACCATAGTGGAGGCTACTGTATCTGTACCTGCATTTACATCTTTGTCCGCAGACAGGATTCGCATAAAGATTTTTGAATCCTTACTCCAATTTTGGTACTCTTCGGGCATCCATTTCCAGACTATCCACCACGGGTTGCGGTGGTAGCCTGTGGTATCTATCTTCTCATCGTGCATACCTTCTTGCACCACGGCGCGACGGACACCATAGTACATTTTCCCGCCCTCTGTTGTGAACCGAAACAGGTTGTCTTGCGTCCAGCCGTCAGGGCGGAAACTGATAGTGTAGGACGAGTAACCATCGGATGTGCAATCCGCAATGGTTACTTTCGGGGCATCCTCTTTCTCAAGTTGCTCCTCCACTTGCTTGCGGAAGATGTCTTGGAAGATATGTTTCCGTACATCAGGCATGCTCTGTTCGATAGTTGTTGCCTGCTCGAAATTCTCCGTCAGGAGTTGAAGTTGTTCTTTGTTCTGTTCCATTGTGTTTTGATTGGTTAGTTGTTGTAACAGGTCGATATATTGGTTAATGGTTTCGCGCACACGCGGTTTGTCGAAGGATAGTTTTGCGCATTGCTGCAGCCAACCGATGATGTCGCTGCGGTAGGAGATACACTGATAGCCGCCGTCTTGAGTGTTCAAAGTGCCTCTTGATTGGTCGCTTGGTTCGTCGCCATTGAGGGTGAGATATAGCAGCATAGCCTTTGGTGCAAAGTTGTGGTAGCGCAGCAACTGGTTGGGCTGGTCGGCTGCCCAAATTTTGTTCTCGATAATGATGGCATGTCCTTTGTTGCTGCCGGTATTGCTATGGTCGGTAATCAGGATGTCGATTCGTCCGCCCGTAGTCTCGGTGATATTGCCGATATTGTACTCCGTATAGACTTGGGCGTGTGCGGTGTCCAGTTCGGGTTTGGTGCTGCCGTGTGCGATGGTGTCGATAAAGGCTTTGAGAAAAGCATCCTGCATGCCATGGCTGCCATGCGGATTGAGCAGTGCGGCAAGGAACGCTGAGTGGGACAGTTCCTGATTGTCCACGCCCAACACATTGAAGACATTGTAACACTCGCCACGTCGGAACGCCTCGGCGCGATGCTGTTTGTCCTCGTTTACATAGACTTGGACTTGATGAAGCAGTTCTGTGAATTTATCCATATCCATATAGATTTGTTTTTAAGTTGTTGCTCGCATACATACATAAAATAAGCGTGAACTTTCGTTCGCTTCATTTGACATTTTGAGGTCTTCGACTACCTATACGAATCAAATTTAACTACGCAAAAGCCCACGCGGTTGGCGTGAGCGTCATCTGCTTTTGCTTGATTCGTATTTACATTTCAAAAGTGTCGAAGTTTCAAAATGTCAAGTTTGGCTACAACGCTAACTAATATGTCATTGCACCGCTTATCGGTGCGGGGTTTATATCATAGGCTATTATTTTTTGTTACTATCCGCTGCAAAAGTACAACAATTGTTTGGATTGTGCAAATTTTAGTTGAGGGTTGAGTGTGGAGTAGAGTTGAGAGTTACAGGCACCCGAGGAAACAGGTTAAATAAGGAATTCTTATAAGTATGTTTTGGGTACGGTTTTCCTACGGTCGAGTATGCTTGAAAGTATAGAGATGGTATATGTATGTATCGGTTATGTATCGGTTATGCTTCGGTTATCCTATATACAGGTCTCGAGACGGATATAGGAAAGACAGGGCGGAGAATACAGGGAGGATAGAAGGAGGATTGAAGGCTACTATGCACATACATACAAAAAGAGAGAGACTGCCCAGATAGGCAATCCCTCTTTTTTTGTATGCACAAGAGCGATTAGTCTTGGAACTTGGCGCAGATGAACTCGCGGTTGAGGCGAGCGATGTTCGCCAACGACACCGACTTAGGACACTCGGCGGCGCAAGCACCCGTATTGGTGCAGTTACCAAAACCCAATTCGTCCATCTTAGCCACCATAGCCTTGGCACGAGCAGCCGCCTCGACCTTGCCCTGCGGCAGGAGAGCGAGTTGGCTCACCTTAGCCGACACGAACAACATAGCCGAGCCGTTCTTGCAAGCCGCTGCACACGCACCGCAACCGATGCACGACGCAGCATCCATAGCCTCGTCGGCGGCTGCCTTCGGGATTGGTATGGCATTAGCGTCCGGAACACCACCCGTATTGACACTGACAAAGCCGCCTGCCTGCATAATCTTATCGTACGCCTGACGGTCTACCATCAAGTCTTTGATAACCGGGAAAGCACGGCTACGCCACGGCTCTACGGTGATGGTCTCGCCATCGTGGAACTTACGCATGTGCAACTGGCAAGTGGTGATAGCACTGTCAGGCCCGTGCGGGTGACCATTGACATACATAGAGCACATACCGCAGATACCCTCACGGCAGTCGTGATCGAAAGCGATAGGGTCCTTATGCTCGCTGATGAGTTGCTCGTTGAGGATATCAATCATCTCCAAGAACGAAGCCCCTTGGAAAATGTTTTTGAGTTCGTAGGTTTCAAAGTATCCTTGCGCTTTTGGCCCTGCCTGGCGCCAAACTTTTACCTTAATGTTTATGTAGTTATCCATTGTTGCTTAGTTTTTGTAGTTACGGGTTTTGCGCTCGGTGAATTCGTATTCGAGAGGCTCCTTGATGAGTTCCGGCTCGCTGTCCTCGCCGGTGTACTTCCAGCACGATACATACGAGAACTTATCATCCTGGCGCAGTGCCTCACCCTCCGGCGTCTGGTACTCCTCACGGAAGTGACCACCGCAAGACTCCTCACGATTGAGCGCGTCGATAGCCATCAGACGACCAATCTCAATGAAGTCTGCCAAACGAAGCGCCTTCTCCAACTCGTTGTTGAGCGAACCTGCCTCGCCGGGAATATAGACATTTGTCCAGAACTCTTTTTTGATGGCATCAATCTTCTCGATAGCCGTCTTAAGACCCTCTGCCGTACGACCCATACCAACAAAATCCCACATGATAAGACCCAACTCCTTGTGAATGGAATCGACAGAACGCTTGCCCTGAATAGACATCAACTTCTGTATCTTGTCCTCAACCTTCTTCTCTGCCTCAGCGAACTCAGGCAGGTCGGTCGACATACGAGGCACGCCAATCTGGTCGGCGAGGTAGTTCTGAATCGTATAAGGCAAAACGAAATAGCCGTCAGCAAGACCCTGCATCAGCGCCGATGCTCCCAAACGGTTGGCACCGTGGTCGGAGAAGTTCGCCTCACCGATACAGAACAAGCCCTTGACGCTGGTCTGCAACTCGTAGTCCACCCAGATACCACCCATCGTATAGTGGATAGCGGGGAAAATCATCATCGGGTTCTCGTACGGGTTCTCGTCGACAATCTTCTCGTACATCTGGAAGAGGTTGCCGTACTTCTGGGCTACCACATCCTTACCCAGGCGCTGGATGGCCTCCGAGAAATCGAGGAACACCGCCAAGCCCGTGTTGTTGACACCATAGCCCTTGTCGCAACGCTCCTTAGCGGCACGCGATGCCACATCACGGGGAACGAGGTTACCAAACGCAGGGTAACGGCGCTCCAAATAGTAGTCGCGGTCTTCTTCGGGGATGTCACGACCCTTGATTTCGCCACGCTGCAGTTTCTGTGCGTCTTCGAGTTTCTTCGGCACCCAGATACGGCCATCGTTACGCAAAGACTCGGACATCAGCGTCAGTTTAGATTGGAAATCGCCGTGCTTGGGGATACAAGTCGGGTGAATCTGTGCGTAGCAGGGGTTAGCGAAATATGCGCCGTGGCGGTACATCTGCATAGCGGCAGAACCATTGGATGCCATGGCGTTGGTAGAGAGGAAGAAGGTGTTGCCGTAACCACCCGAAGCGATGACGACTGCGTGAGCAAAAAAGCGCTCGATACGACCCGTAATCAAGTTACGAGCAATGATACCGCGCGCACGCTCCTCGCCGTTCTCGTCCTTAATCATGACGATGTCGAGCATCTCGTGGCGGTTGTACATCTTGACCTTGCCCTTACCGATCTGGCGGCTCAGGGCTGAATAAGCGCCCAAGAGCAACTGCTGACCCGTCTGACCCTTGGCATAGAAAGTACGGCTCACCTGTGCGCCACCAAACGAACGGTTGTCGAGCAAGCCGCCGTATTCGCGTGCAAAAGGCACACCCTGCGCCACGCACTGGTCGATAATGCTGTTGCTGACCTCTGCCAGACGATAGACATTTGCCTCACGCGCACGGTAGTCGCCACCCTTGATGGTGTCGTAGTAGAGGCGGTAGACAGAGTCGCCGTCGTTCTGGTAGTTCTTCGCTGCGTTGATACCGCCCTGTGCAGCAATAGAGTGCGCACGACGAGGCGAATCCTGGATGCAGAAGTTCAACACATTGAAGCCCATCTCTGCGAGCGACGCCGCTGCCGATGCACCTGCCAAGCCCGTACCGACAACAATGATGTCGATTTTGCGCTTGTTGGCGGGATTGACCAACTTCTGGTGGTCTTTGTAGTTCGTCCATTTTTGCTCCAATGGACCTGCAGGAATCTTCGCCATCTCGGGCGTGATAACCTGCGTTGATTGTTCTTTTGTTGCCATATTTATATTGGACAATTTTACTATTTACTAATTTGACAAGTTCGAGTTTATGCGCACATCATACCGATGCCCATACCGAGATAGTAAAGGACTACTACGGCAAACGGCAGAATAACCAAGGTAGCGACGATGGTGCCGATGACCTTGGTGCGTTTCATCCACTTGAGGTTGTTCCAGCCTAAGGTGTGCAATGCAGACCATACGCCGTGATTCAGATGAAGCCACAAGGCTGCCAACCATACTAAATACAAAGCGCAGTAAATCTGTCCGCTGACTGGTGTCGTGAACAATGCCTTTACGTATGCCGCACCATTCTGCGGGTCGAAAGCACCCGTCTCTATACCCGTCAGTTCGGCAAACTGCATCTTGAACCAGAAATTGTAAAGGTGCAGCACAATAAAGCCCAACACACATAGCCCAATGATAAGCATGTTCTTCGATTCCCAATCTACACCCTCCTGACGAGCCGAGACGGCATAGCGGTCATTACCCCGTGCAAGACGATTCTGTATCGTCAACCACAGAGCATAAAGGAAATGAATAAGGACGAGCAATGCCAGACCAAGTGTACCGATAATAGCATACCAGTTAGCACCAAGCACCGAGCAAATCCAATTGTAGGCCTCTTCCGAGAACACCAAAGCCACATTCATGCAACCATGGAATAGCAGGAAAAAGACCAATGCAAGGCCTGTAATGCTCATAACGAACTTACGGCCGATAGATGAATCTGTTAACCACATAATGTTGATAAATAAAATAATATATTCAGTTAGTTATTGCCTCTACCATTGTTCTCTGCTGCCTTTTCTTTGTCATCCACAGCCCGTCCTCCTACCCCCGTATGTCAATTTACAGCACATAACAAGTCAAATTTCGCACCCCATACAATGGCGCAAAGGTACAATTATTTCCTTTAATACACAAACCTTCTTAATAGATAGTATCGAAATGGCGCAAAAACAACTGAAAAGACAGATCCTCCCACCTACCCCATTCGTCCCGCAAACACAAAAACTACCCTCCGCAAAGCCCCATCAATCCTGTGTATTTCGAAGGTTTTATATAGGATGAATATAGGACGAATATAGGATGAATATAGGAAGAACCTATAAATCACATGGAAAATTGCTTTCTATGCATATTAATTGTTAATTGTTAATTATTAATTTATGTATGCTATAAAACCATACCATGCTATGGCTCTCAACTCCCCTTCGCAGACTAAACAATATGTTACCGTTAAACCCAATTAACCATTTCAACCAATTAAACTACGCCTAAACACATAAACTCCTAACCTCATCAACCAACAAATCACCCTCAACTCTCACCATTTTCAGCCACCTCCCTACCAACAACAATAAAAAATAACACAAAAATGTATAATCTTTGCAATATATTACTATCTTTGCAGCCGGACATACAAAACAACCGACTAAACACCATACAACGAAAAACAAACACCAATGCTTCTTCCGACAATACAATATAAAAACTTGTCATACAGGGCATTATATTACATCCGTCATATCTTCCGAGCAAAAAACACACTCGGATATGGCATACACTCACCGTTCCTTTACGACCTCGTACACTTCATTATATACGACACCAACGCCTATTATTGCTTCGAAAATATAGAAAAAGAACGGCTGCGACTTCTCAACAATCAGCAAACGGTCTATGTTGACGACTTCGGCACAAAAACAAGCGGAAACCGACGAATCGATTGCATTGCAAAAACAGCACTCAAACCAAGAAAAGAGGCGCAAATGATATTCCGTATCGCAAACGCACTCAAACCCAAATGCATCCTCGAACTCGGTACAAGTCTCGGTATCACAACCGCTTACCTTAGCCACGCCGCACCACAAGGAAAAGTAATCACTTTCGAAGGCAGTCAAACAATAGCCGACGAAGCGGAAAATGTGTTCACACGACTACATCTCAACAATATCACACAAGTCATAGGGAATATCAACGAACAACTACCCGACACACTGCAAACACTCAACCAACCTATTGACATCGCATTTATCGACGCTAACCATCAAAAAGACGCCACACTACACTACTTCGACCTCATTGCCAACCACTGTACGGAAAACAGCGTCATACTGATCGACGACATACATGCGTCAAAAGAAATGGCTGCCGCATGGAAACAAATAAGACACGACCAACGAGTCCGAGCCTGTCTTGATACATTCCATACAGGAATCATCTTCTTAAGGTCACAATTACCCAAACGAACATATTACATTCACATATAAAATCTTTAACCATTATGAAAATTTACACAAAAACAGGAGATTGCGGAGAGACATCTCTCATCGGCGGACAACGAACACTCAAAAGCAATATGCGCCTCGAATGTTATGGCACAGCCGATGAACTCAATTCCTTTATAGGACTGTTGCTCGCCAAAATCAACAACCAACCGCAAACCATCGCCGAACTACTCTTGCACATACAAAACAAGTTATTTGGTCTTGGGGCATTCCTCGCTGACCCGACAGCACCAAGCAACGACAACGCAAACTGGATCAACGAACAAGATGTCAAGTGGGTAGAAAACAGTATCGATGAACTAAGCAAAGACCTGCAACCCACACACGGATTTATATTGCCCAACGGAAACGAAAGGGTAGCACTATGTCACATCTGCCGTACGATCACACGACGACTCGAAAGAAACATCGTCTCACTCTTCTTGCAAAATCCCGATAACAACACACCCCAAAACGATATAATGCCAATAAGAGAGAAAATCTGTTTACAATATGTCAATAGGTTAAGCGATTTCTTTTTCATATTATCGCGATATGTGGGTCAAATTGACGAATGTGAGATTTTTTTGTGGAAAAAATAGAATACCTCTTGTTTATATCACAAAAAAAAAATACCTTTGCGCGGTATTTTGAAGATATTATACTCTAATCAAAAGATGATACTATGGTTTGGACATTAGAACTAGCTTCAAAAATAGAGGACGCCCCATGGCCGGCTACAAAAGAAGAACTGATTGACTATGCTACAAGAACAGGTGCACCTGCCGAAGTGCTCGAAAACTTACAGGAATTAGAAGACGAGGACGAAGTATACGAGTCAATCGAAGATGTGTGGCCCGACTATCCAAGCAAAGAAGACTTTTTCTTCAACGAGGACGAGTATTGATTGCACAAACGATAAGCAACACTGCTTGCTTATCGCAGGGGGATTAAAATGAGAAAAAAATATATTGTTTTACTATTTATAGTCGTTTTTATCCATACGGTAAAAGCACAATTTGACCCGGTAATAGGACAATATATGTATATGCCAACAGCCTTTAATCCTGCAGCGGCAGGAGAAGGCGACTTGATGAAAGTGAGCGGATTGCATAGAATGCAGTTTACGGGAATTACCAACGCCCCTATGACTACATATTTCACATTCCAGTCACCTTTTATCATCGGGAAGACAGCACATGGGGCAGGCGTTAGGTTTATGAACGACCAATATGGATTGTTTACCAATCAAACACTGCATGTAGCCTATGCCTATCGGCAGAAATTAGGGAAAGGATACTTGAGTATCGGGGTTGATTTAGGATTTGTAAGTGTGGGGTTCAAAGGAGATAGCGTCAACTTGTCAGAATTGCAAGGTTCAACCTACCACCAATCAAACGATGAGGTGATACCAACAGGCAAAGTGAGTGGAATGAACTTCGATATGGGATTGGGAATTTACTATACAACCAACCAATGGTTTGCAGGAATATCCTATTCGCACATTACCACTCCGAAAATAGAATGGGGTGAATACACCACAATACGCCTAAAGGGAACAATGTACATTGTGGGAGGATATAACTGGAAAATAAAGCACGCGCCACAATGGGTATTAAAGCCGAGTGCAATGGTGATGACAGATTTTACCTCGTGGGACTGCAACATAACAATGATGTGCGAGTATAAAGAAAAGTACAGATGGGGACTTGCATACCAGATTGGAAATAATGTAGGGGTATTATTGGGGATAGACATAATAACGGGATTAACTTTAGGATACACCTACGAGTTACCCACAACCAAGTTACTATTAGAGAGTTATGGTTCACACGAGATATATTTGGCGTATGGTTTCAATATACTCAAGCCAAAGCGTGCCAACCGTTACAAAAGTATAAGATATTTATAACAAATAATAACTATTATGAGACAAGTAAGCAAGTTGTCGTTATTAACACTTATCATCCTCGTCTTTATAGGCTGTAATAAGCCTGCGGGCGAACTTGTAGGCGTAGGATTAAAAGGTAACTTCAAAGAAGCAAACCCTTATGGTATGGTATTCATCAAACAAGGGGCATTCTTAATGGGAAGTAACACACAAACGGCCATATTCAACCAACCTGACAACCAACTTATGGCTACCGTCAGTGCATTTTGGATGGATGAAACGGAAATAACCAACAATGAATACAAACAGTTTGTATATTGGGTGCGCGACTCTATTGCTTACACAACGCTGATTGACGCAGGATATACCGAGTACGCTAAAATCGACGAGAATGCTTACGACGAAGAAGAGTCTTATTCCATCAACTGGAAAAAGAAATTGCCATGGAACAGCCAGGACGAAGATATAAAAGAGATTATGTCGTCCTTATACTATGGAAAAAGCAACACATTCAATACAAAACTACTTCACTACCGCTACGAGTGGGTCAACTACGATGAAGCAGCAAAGGCTAATAATCGTTACGATGTCGCAAAAGGACGCTATCCGGAAGGCGCACAAGTCAGAGTAGACACCGCTTGGGTGGATGAGTTCGGAGGAATACACGACAGTACTATTGTACGCCCCCTCAGAGAACCCAACGACCTTATCACATCTATGATTATCAATGTCTATCCCGACACAATGGTATGGGTAAGAGATTTCCAATACTCATATAACGAGCCGATGCTACTTAAGTACTTCTCACATACAGGCTTCTCCGATTATCCTGTAGTTGGTGTTACCTGGGATCAAGCGTATGCTTTCTGCAAATGGCGTACTGCTTACTTTGAGAACAACAGTGGTATAGACGCACAAGTATATCGCTTGCCGACAGAAGCAGAATGGGAATATGCTGCTCGTGGAGGTAGAAAAATGTCAACCTATCCTTGGGGAGGTAACTATGCACGCGACTCCAAAGGATGTTTCTTGGCCAATTTCAAGCCCTATAGAGGTAGTTATATGGACGACACAGGCGTAATGACTATGCGTGTAGCGCAATTCCGTCCAAACGACTTTGGACTATTTGATATGGCAGGTAATGTGGCAGAATGGACTTGCTCTGCCTATAACACAGCATCCAATGCTTATGTAAACGACCTTAATCCTCTACACCAATATATGGCAAGGAAAAATGATCCGGACATCCTGAAACGCAAGGTGGTTAAGGGTGGTAGTTGGAAAGACATCTCCTACTATCTGCAATGCGGGACGCGTACCTATGAATACGAATATGAAAGTCGCTCCTATATTGGATTTAGATGCGTACGATCATTCATTGGAGAAAGATAAGCGCAATACACACACAACATATATACATCAAGCATTTAAGGTATAATAATAACCAAATAATAATAACAGAAAATTTTACAATAATGGCAAAAAAAGAAAAAAGCGCTTTCATGCGTTGGTATGAGTCTTACCGTGGTCAAAGGGCTGTAGGTGTTGTGTATAACATTGGTGCATCTATAGTTATTATAGGTGCGTTATTCAAAATATTGCATTGGCCGTTAGCAAGTCAAGTATTAATGGTAGGTATGTTCACAGAATCGTTCCTATTCTTCATTGGCGTATTCGAAAAACCACATCCGGTATATCACTGGGAGGATATATTCCCACAATTACTTGGGCAGGACTGTAACCCGACTATCATGGAAGCGCACAAGGATCTGCCACGGCCAAATTTTGTTGGTAACATAGGAGGAAATGGTTCCGTTGTAGAAACTTCTGCCAAAGAAAAAGGAGTGTCTGTCCCTGCTGTTTCAGAAGAAGATATGAAACGCCTGAAAGAAGGCATAGAGAAATTAGGCAATACAGCATCTCAATTAGCATCGCTAGGTCAATTGGCAGAGAAAACAAATAATCTGTCAGAGAAAATGGACATTGCAGGAAAGGCCGCTGAAGGATTTGCTGCAACACAAAACTCTTTGAAGTCAGCATCTGATGCCTTAAGTATAAAATACCAAGAATTAGGACAATCCTATCAAAGTGTTGTTAGTGATATGGAAGGCGTATCAAAACAAGTGAAAGAGTACGGTAAAGGTGTAGAAGCCGTTAATGTACAACTCGGATCACTAAATGCTGTCTATGAATTGCAACTGAAAAACATACAAGAGCAAGCAGATATCATCAAAACACAAACAGCGAAGATTGAACAAGTAAGTGATAGCGTAGATAAGATGTGCCATAACTCAAATAGTTCACAAGAGGCTTCGGCTGCTTATCTTGCTGCTCAACAGAAATTGGTATCACAAATTACTGGACTGAACCAAATATATGGGAATATGTTATCCGCTCTCAACTAATAAATAGCGTACGGTAATTACAATTAAATAATTAGTAAGTTATGAGTGGAGCGAAAAATTGTCCGGAAACCCCGAGACAGAAAATGATTGGTATGATGTATTTGGTGCTGACCGCTATGTTGGCACTGAATGTAAGTACCGATATATTGAACGGCTTCAAACTGGTTGATGATAGTTTACACTCAACTATTGAAGCCTCTGAAACACGCAATGCAACTGTGTATGACGACTTCAAATATGCCTACGAGCAGAATCCTATTAAAATGGAGGACGCATGGAACAATGCGCAATTATTGAGGCAAAAGTCTGATAGTTTGTTTAATTACATACAGGACTTCAAATACCAAATCGCAGTTCTTGCTGACGGGAAGAAAAAAGCCGACCCTAATGTTCGGAAAATTGAAGGCAATAGCAATTTGGATGTTACGGGGCAATACGCAATGGTATATTACGATAAGAATACCGGTCTGACAAATGGTGAAACACTTCGGAAATATGTAGAAGGTTATAGGGAGTTCCTTAAAACTCTTGTACAAGATTCTGTCCTGCAAGCTTCTGTGGAAAAGACATTTGCCACACCTGTGGGTAAGAATCACGACGGAGACCCTATCTCCTGGGAAGCAACTATTTTCGAAGGTATGCCTGTTGGTGCATCCGTAACTATTCTTACCAAGTTACAGAATGATATACGGTCTGCAGAAGGAGAAGTAGCACAATTACTTCAAACTCAAAGTGACGCAAGTGACTTCCGTGTAAATAGTCTTGAAGCACTTGTTATTCCGGTATCCAGTTATGTGATGCGCGGCGGAAAATATCAAGCGAAGATTGTATTATCTGCAGTTGACTCAACAAAAAAACCTATCTACTATGTCAACTCTAACAAACTAAATGACGATGGCATATATGAGGTAGGTTGTGGAAGTACGGGTTCATTCAAATACTCTGGAGAACTTCGTTTGCCTAAACACGATGGCACAGAAATACGCCTGCCATTTGAGAGTTCATATAGTGTAGGAGAACCTTCGGTTACCATATCCAATACCGACTTGAACATTATGTATCGTGACTATCAAAATAAGTTTGCCATATCAGTACCGGGTATATCTAACGATAAGATAAGAGTTAGCGTAACAGGAGCGGCATCTACTCACCAGAGAGGTATGTGGCTTATCAAACCTAATGCTACAAGCAAACAAGTAACTATCGCAGTACAAGCAGAATTGGAAGGTCGTTGGATATCAATGGGAGAACAAGTATATCGTGTTAAAGAGTTACCTAAACCAGGAGCCTATTTCAAGAGTGGTTCTACCGAATATCAAGAAGGTAAGGTGGCACGAAATGCATTGCTAAGCCCGAACGCTACAGTAATAGCAAGTTATGGACCTGATGGGCTTCTTGATTTGCCGTTTACTATAGTCTCGTTCCAAGTACAGACTCCGATGGGTATTTCTCAAACAAAGGGAAACAAGTTCTCAAAACAACAGATAGACCAGTTGTCAAAATTGAAACAAGGTTCTGTAATAAATATTATTGATATCAAGGCAAAAGGTCCAGAGGGGAATATAGTACGCTTGCGTGGTATACCTTTGACATTGAATTGATAGATAAGCAAACGAACCGTTGAAAGGAATAAAACATAATAGTATGAAAAAATTTAGTGTTTTGGTAATCTTATTGTCTGCTATGCTGACTGTAAATGCACAGCACCCTATTAATCCTTATTTCGATAATAGAGGGACTGTTATGTTTGAAACAGCAGAACTGAATGATGCAGCAGATACACTAATGAGTGTATTCCATCGTCGTGATGATATTGTATATTCACGAATAGTATATCGTATCATTGATATGCGATATAAGCAAAACTATCAACTCTATTTCCCTGTGAGATACGATGACCCTGAATATCGCAGTCTGTTCAAGGTAATTGTAGATGCAATGGTTGATGGATTACCTGTATATCGTAAGGCTATGGACAAAATAAAGCCTACTTTTACTGACCAAAACATAATTCCAAAAGCACAGATACCCAGTTTGTTCTTGATAAGTGACCCTTTGGCTGATTACTCGGAAGATACTTGTCACTACAATGTAGAATGCTCTGATGCTATGTTATTGCATTACGATCCAATTAGCGACGGGATGACATTCCACTTCTATCCTTATGAGGGGTTTGTAAAAAATCAGTTGAAGTATCTTATTCAGGAGGAGATATTCTTTGATAAACATTACTCGCGTTTGTATTCAAAGATTATTGGTATTGCTCCGATGCAATCTGATATGATTCAGTCAAATGATTCAACCAACCTTATGCAAGCCGTTCAAGAGTCGATGTTGTTCTGGATTGCTTTTGATGAGTTACGCCCTTATTTGGCAAAGCAGTATCTTATTCCTCAACAGAACGACACTAAGCGTGTGACTTTTGATGAGTTCTTTGCGAAAAAATTGTACACCTCTTATTTGATTGGTGATAGCAATATGTACGATAGAATGATTTTGTCGTACGCAAAGAGTGAAGAGGAAATAAAGAAAGAGCAGCAACGTATTACCGACGAACTACTCACCTTTGAACAAGATCTTTGGGAGTATTAAGCCGATTAACAGCACGCTAGCTAATTATAGAATTAGGTGTTACCGTTTCTGTGTAATACCTAATTCTTGAGCGTTTATAGTGGATTATATTTGTTTTGTGAAATAAATAGATGAAACGACACTATTTTTGGAATATGTACCTTACCACAACGGTGAGCATTGTCTTGATGCTTTTCTTTGTTGGGGTGGAAGTTGTATTGATGTTGTCTTTGCACAATTTCATACATAGTACCAAAGAGAATATGACTATAACGGCAGTATTGACAGAGGAGGCAGATTCCACGGAAGTAGCGCGTGTCGCTAAACTTCTTGACATTGCCCCTTTTACAAAAGACTTCCGTTATATCAACAAAGACGAAGCATTGCAGCAACATATACAGAACTTGGGAGAAGACCCTGTAGAGTTTCTTGGCTACAATCCACTTTCTGCATCTTATGAAATACATCTTACCGCAGAGAATGTGCAAATAGACAGTATCAAAAATATAGAAAGGATATTAATTTCTTTTCCTGCTGTCAGTAGGGTCTCCTATCAGGAAAATCTGCTTGATATATTGAATAATAATATCGGTAAGATTTCCATCATACTTATCTCTATGGCGTTAGTGTTATTGTTTATTGCTATTGCAATGATTGTAAATACTATTCGTTTGAACATTTACTCGAAGCGTTTCCTTATAAACACAATGAAATTAGTGGGTGCAACTCCTTGGGTTATTAAAGCACCGATTGTGAGGAAGAATGTATGTATAGGAGTTATTGCGGTTATTATTGCATTGGGACTTATAGCCATACTGATGTGGTATTGTAATCAATATGTAGGAATACGGTTCTTTACGCTTAATGTACAGAACATTGCCATTGTGGTGCTTACTGTTTTTGTTTTCGGATTATTGACGACATTCTCTGCCTCGTGCTTTGCAGTAAACAAGTATATTCGAACAAAGACAAATGACTTGTACTACATTTAATGCTGTAAACAGTAAGAAATTTGATAATAAATTGATAAATCAACATGAAATACAATCTTCCTAAGTTAAATATCATTCTAATAGCCATATTCTTTGCTATCATTGTTGTGGGATTTATTTTAATGTTAGGTGCGCCAAGTGGAGCAACAGAATACAATCCTGACATTTTCTCGGTAAGACGCATTACGGTGGGACCAATGATATCTTTGTTTGGTTTCATTGGGATTGTTTTTGCTATCCTTTATAAACCAAAGAATAAACAGTAAATCGCCATAGAAAGAATTATGAGTGTATTAGAAGCCCTTATACTTGGTATTATTCAGGGATTAACAGAGTTTCTGCCTATTAGTAGTAGTGGCCATTTAGAGATTGGACAAGCATTGTTAGGGACAAGTGGGGAGGAGAATCTTACATTCGCTATCATTGTTCATGTAGCAACTGTTCTCTCTACTTTGGTTATTTTGTGGAAAGAGATTGTTTGGTTGTTGCGTGGAGATTTCTCCACTCATCGATGGAATAAAGAAAAAGACTACACGGCAAAGATCTTCATCTCAATGATACCGATATTCTTTGTTGGTGTATTTCTGAAAGATCAGGTTGAGGCACTGTTCGGTCATGGACTTTTGTTGGTGGGTATATGTCTTGTAGTAACTGCAGGATTATTGTCGTTGAGTGAATATATCTGTAAACTGAGGGAGAAGAAAACCAATAACGAGGGAGAAGAAATAGGTAGAGATGTAAGTTATAAGGATGCTGTTATTATCGGGTTGGCACAAGCCGTTGCTATACTACCGGGATTGTCTCGTTCGGGTACTACTATTGCGACAGGATTGCTTTGTGGTGTAAAGAAAAGTGCAGTGGCACAATTTTCTTTTTTGATGGTAATGATACCTATCTTGGGAGAGGCGTTGCTTGATTCGATTGCCTTTTTGCAAACCCCTGAAACAGCAACTACTCTACCCGTGTCTGCTATGATAGTTGGTTTTCTTGCAGCATTTGTAACAGGCTGTATGGCTTGTAAGTTTATGATTAATGTTGTGAAGAAGCAGAAACTTGTGTGGTTTGCTATTTACTGCCTTGTGGTGGGAATTTTCTCCATTATCTATAGCATCGTCTAATGGAGAATGATGGGAATGGATTTTGTAGAAGGAGAGATATTGTCGTTTGATAAACCCTACAAATGGACATCGTTTGACATTGTAGGGAAAGTGCGGTGGATGATATGTAACCGATTAGGTATAAAGAAACTAAAAGTAGGGCATGCAGGTACATTAGACCCATTGGCAACGGGTGTGGTAGTGATATGTACCGGACATTGTACGAAAAAGATTGATGAGTTGCAGGCGCATGAAAAGGAATATGTTACCACTTTGCAGTTAGGAGCCACTACTCCGAGTTATGATTTGGAGAAAGCTGTAGATAAGACCTATTCAACAGATCATATTACAGAGAGTTTGATTCGTTCTACTCTTAAGGATTTTGAAGGTCAGATATGGCAAACGCCTCCTATATTTTCTGCGGTTAAGGTAAATGGGAAGAGGGCTTATGATTATGCCAGAAAAGGTGAGTTGATGGAGATTAAACCGAAGCAAGTTACTATTTATGGGATAGATATATTGTCGTTTGATAGAGATAGTATGCAGTTGCGGCTTAAGGTGCGATGTTCGAAGGGTACTTATATACGGGCATTGGCACGAGATATAGGTATTGCATTAGGCTCTGGCGCATATTTGACCGAGTTGCGACGAACCTACGTGGGAGACTATCGGGTGGAAGATAGTTTGACTATCGAACAATTTGAAGAAATATTGAATACGAATGTAGTAGAAAAAACATAATAATAACAATCGTTCTGCCTTGCGCAGTATATAAAAGATAAAACCAATATCTATGAAATTATCCCAATTCAAGTTCCATTTACCAGAGGAATTAATTGCTCAATACCCTGCTCGTTACAGAGATGAAGCACGCTTGTTGATACTGCACAGGAAGACAGGTGAGATAGAGTTTAAGTCTATTCCTGATATGCTCAATTATTTTGACGATGGGGATTGCTTTATATTTAATGACACCAAAGTATTTCCGGCTCGTCTTTATGGTCACAAGGAGCGTACTGGTGCCTGTATAGAGGTATTCTTGCTCCGAGAGTTGAATCACGAGAATCGTTATTGGGATGTTATTGTTGACCCTGCTCGTAAGATAAGGATAGGTAATAAGATTTATTTTGATGAGGATAACACCATTGTTGCAGAGGTTATAGACAATACTACCTCCCGAGGAAGAACCTTGCGTTTTCTGTCGGACTACTCTCCTGAAGAGTTTAGAAAACATTTGTTTGAGTTAGGAGAAACCCCGCTGCCTAAATATATCAAGAGAGACCGTGAGAACCCAGATGCAAGGGACGCGGAAGATGCAGAGAGGTATCAAACTCTTTTTGCCCAAAAAGAAGGTGCCGTCGCAGTACCGGCATCGGGACTTCATTTCTCAAAGTCAATATTGAAGAAGATGGAGATACGCGGTATAGGTATGGAATTTATCACTTCTCATATCGGTTTGGGTGTGTTTAAGTCGATAGATGTAGAGGACCTTACAAAACACAAGATGGATTCTGAACAGATTAGTGTAAGTCCGGAGGTGGTTGCTACGATAGAGGAACTTCATTCGAAGAAGAAGCGTATTTGTGCGATTGGCACAGATGTTATGCGTGCATTAGAAGCGGTGTCGGGTACTGATGGGCATATCAAGAGTTTCTCCGGCTGGACTAATAAGTTTATTGCTCCACCGTACGACTTTTCTGTTGCTAATAGTATGCTTGCGAATCTGTATATGCCGCAGTCTACTCAAATGATTATGGTGGCTGCTTTTGGCGGTTATGAAAATGTGATACACGCATACGAAGAGGCTATTAGTCATGGCTTTCAGTTTGGTGATTATGGCGATGCAATGTTGATTGTTGATTGAGAAAGAGTATAACAAGGAAGCGAGTATATGGCACCAAAGAGACCACATCGTCCGAACAGGGATATTACAATAGAGGGAACTTCTTCGAATCAGAAACGAAGCAGGAGGTTTCGGGAGATATTCAGCAATGAGCGTTTTCTGTTTATTGTCGGGATATTCGCTATTGGGTTTGGTGTGTATGCTTCGATTGCTTTTCTTTCGTTCTTCTTTACAGGTAAGGCCGATTGTTCTATATTGGAGCAGACTCTGACGGACCGCCATGATATGAGAATGGCTATTCAGAACTGGGCGGGATTAGAAGGTGCCGTATTATCACAATTCTTCGTTAATTCGTGCTTTGGGTTGGCATCGTTGGGGATATTCTTTTTGATTATATTTTTTGGCTTGTATCTTATCCGCGCTATTCAATGTAGCAGAAAGATACGAGTTTTTTTGCATACTATATTCTGGATATTGTGGGGTAGTTTCTTTCTTGGTTCTTTACAAGAGATTATCGGGTTTGACAGTTTCTTTTACTTGGGCGGTCGATGCGGTTATTTGATTAGTAGTTGGCTTATTTCTTACACCCAAGTGCTTGGTACGATTCTTATACTGCTCAGTACTCTTCTTATCTTTTTGGTGGCTACTAATGAGAAGACGATTCCTACCTTGGAATCTATAGGGAAGCGTATTGCAGGATTGTTCAAGCGTCGTAAAAAAGACGAGGATGATACCCCTGAGATAGAGGATGGGGAGGATGATTTTACTATTCTCAATGATAAAGATGATACCATTGTAGAGGACGAAGGACTTATTATTACCAATGAAAAGACGGATGAGGATGATACAGAGAAGCCTGATGCAGAGAAAGAGAATGATAGCAATGATGACATAGACTTGACTATTCATTCTGTTGAGAAGACAGAACTGACGGAGGATAAAGGATCGGCTGACGATTATCTGAAGCAACTCGGACCTTATGACCCGCGAAAAGATTTGTCGCAATATAAGTTCCCCACCCTAAATCTGTTGAAGACATACGATAATGATGTGGCTCCTATTATAGACAGGGAAGAACAAAACGCTAATAAGAATCGCATTGTTGATGCTTTGAAGAGTTATGGTATAGAGATCAAGAGTATTTATGCCACTGTAGGTCCGACGGTTACCCTATATGAAATTATCCCGAAAGAAGGCATCAAGTTATCTCGTATTAAGAGTTTAGAAGACGACATCATGATGAGTTTGGCCGCTGATGGTATTCGTATTATTGCTCCAATGCCCGGTAAAGGTACGGTTGGGATAGAGGTACCTAATAAGAAACCACAGACTGTGAGTATGCACTCGGTTATAGCCAGCAGGTTGTTTCAAGAGAACAAGAAGATGCGACTACCTATTGCGATTGGTAAGACCATTACGAACGAAGTGTTTATGTTTGATTTGGCCAAGACTCCTCACTTGTTGGTTGCAGGTGCTACGGGGCAGGGTAAATCGGTTGCCATTAATGCGATTATCACTTCGCTACTATACAAGAAACATCCTGCAGAGTTGAAATTTGTGTTGGTTGATCCTAAAATGGTAGAGTTTTATCCGTATAAGGCTCTTATTCACCATTATTTAGCAGCGCCGCCCGATATTGAAGAGAAGGATATTGTTATTACCGACTGTGAAAAAGTGATTAATACACTTAACTCGCTTGTTATTGAGATGGAGAACCGTTACAGGTTGTTGATGGATGCAAGTGTTAGGACTATTGAGGATTACAATGATAAGTTTATCAATCGTCGTTTGAATCCGGAAAAGGTAGTAGGCGAACATCTACACCACAAGTATTTACCGTATATTGTAACTATTATTGATGAGTACGGTGATTTCATTATGCAAGCCGGCAAGCAGGTAGAGACACCTATTGCCCGTTTGACCCAGAAGGGTCGTGCAGCGGGTATGCATGTGATATTGGCCACTCAACGCCCATCGGTGAATATAGTAACCGGGGTTATTAAAGCGAATATCCCTACCCGTATTGCTCTTCGTACACAGTCGGTAATCGACTCGCGTACGGTACTTGATACGAAGGGTGCAGAACACTTGATTGGTCGTGGTGATATGCTTTATGCAGGCGGGAGCAGTATAACTCGTATTCAGTGTGCTTTTGTTGACACACCTGAAGTGGACGAAATAATGAGGCATATCAAAGCACAACAGTGTTATGCATTGCCGTACGAGTTACCTATGTATGAGGGTGATGGTTCGGACGAGTCGGCTCATGGTGACAGTTCGGATATAAAGTTCGATCCTATGTTTGCCAAAGCAGCACGCTTTGCGGTTGAGAAACAAGAGGGTTCTACAAGCCGTTTGCAGCGTGCGTTTGAGATAGGTTATAACCGCGCCGGTAAATTGTCTGACCAATTGGAAGCGGCCGGCATTGTTGGTCCTAATAAAGGTCCCAAAGGCAGGGATGTATTGATACAAGATCTTGGTATGTTGGAGAAAAAGTTGCAGGAGTTAGGTTTATCGTGATGGCAAGAAGGGTGGATATATGGTTGCAGAAAGTACGATGGTTCCCCAGAGTTGCGGGAATTGTTGTACTTTTGTTGTTTCATAGGAGTGTGTACCCTACTCCATTGGATTCCTTTCTGTCGTGCCTTGAGGAAAGGACTTTGCAGTCAGATTTTACAATTACCATTTCGGAGGAGACCGTACAACCGATGCACTATACAGGCAGCATCTGCATGCGTGGTAATTGTTTTCTGCTTTCGATATTCGATACTGAAGCCGCATACGATGGCAGCACATTGTATCTTTATAATTCCTCTACAGATGAGTTGACCTTGTCTATTCCGTCGGAGCAAGAGTTGCTGGAGGCTAATCCTTTTCTTTATGCCAAGGCGTTGAAAGAAGCCTGCAATGTTACGGAACGGGCGTCGAAAGACCCTTCGCAGCATATTATTGTTCTTACTCCGAAAGATGCGTCTGCCGGTATTCAGCGTTTTGTTTTGCGTCTGAAGTCTGTTGAAGGTAGCGGTGAGGGAGGCGTGTATCTGCCTTTATCGATAGAGATTAAAGAAGGTCAGCAGGTTACCACCTTGACTCTCCAACAAGCGAAATATACCCAATCGAGTTGTTCGTTTCGGTTGGATTACCCCGATGCTTATTTGAACGATTTACGATAGAACACACACAACAAATAGAATACAATATGCATACACCTTGTCTTATTATCGGTTCGGGTCCTGCGGGATATACAGCGGCTATTTATGCTGCTCGTGCGAATCTTTCTCCTATTCTGATTGAAGGTCCTCAGGTAGGTGGTCAGTTGATGATTACCACGGAGGTGGAAAATTTTCCCGGTTTTCCCGATGGCATTGAGCCCTTTCAGATGATGGATGATATGCGCCGTCAGGCAGAACGGTTTGGTACTCAATTTATATCGAGCGTAGTTACCCGTGTTGATTTTTCCTGCTCTCCGAAAAAGGTGTGGTTGGAGGATGATAGCGAGTGTGAGGCAGATACTGTGATTGTAGCAACGGGTGCGAGTGCAAGGTTCTTGGGTATAGCCTCAGAGGAGGAATATAAAGGTCGTGGTGTATCGGCGTGCGCCACTTGTGATGGTTTCTTTTATCGTCAGAAGACGGTAGCAGTAGTCGGCGGAGGTGATACGGCATGCGAAGAAGCGTTGTATTTGGCAGGTTTGTGCAAGAAAGTGTATATGATTGTTCGTAAGCCTTATTTGCGTGCTGCAGAGATTATGCAGAAAAGGGTGTTTGACAATCCAAAGATTGAAGTACTGTTTGAGTGCAATACTATCCGATTGACAGGGGAGACGAAGGTAGAAGGTGCAGACCTTGTTTATCGCAAGGGAGAGGCAGATGAGCGCGAGGAACATATTGCGATTGACGGATTTTTTCTTGCTATAGGTCATCGTCCTAACACAGGATTGTTTTCGTCGTATCTGCAATGCGACAAAGAAGGTTATATTGTGACAAAAGGGGATAGCCCATGTACGAACATTGAGGGTGTGTATGCCGCAGGAGATTGTGCAGACCCTCATTATAGGCAGGCAGTAGTAGCAGCCGCCGCAGGTTGTAAGGCCGCCATAGAAGCAGACAGGTATTTGAAATCGTTGTAGGGTGGTGGTTGAGTTGATGAGTTTAGGAGTTAAGGAATTTGGGAGAAGTTTTGTTGGTTGAAATGGTTTATTGGGTTTAACGGGAACATATTGTTTGTTATTTGAAGGAGAGTTGAGAGCCATAGCACGCTATGGCTCTACAGCGAGCATGAACGCTGCGTCGTTGAAGGTTTTGCATTAGTGGAGATTATGGAGGTGGGAGGGGA
>CAVEFV010000030.1:0-25098 GCA_963615025.1 Firmicutes bacterium CAG:95
ATATGAAAATCATTCCGTTACAGCAATTTTAGGTACAAGAAATGTCTATTAGCCCGTAATTTTATTAAAAATACACTCTTGTGTATTTGCTTAATCAAAAAAATAAATTTATCTTTGCAGCGAATCAATGAACCGATGTAGATAAGAGCAAAAAGTAGAGATATGATTACCTTCATTCAAAACATATTGTTTGCTGAGAATTCTCTCTCTCTCTCTCTCTCTCTCTCTCTCTCTCTCTCTCTCTACGAATAGCCGCTTTGCAGGGTATTTGACGCCTCTGTATAGCACAATTGTAGCAATACTATACATCCCCTTATGTACCGATAATGGACGCTATGTCCGTTGTCGGTATATTCTTTTTTATCGATGTTTATTGGAATTTCGCTTTGAAAATTAACCTTATAAAATTACAAACATTATGATTACAAACATTAAGGATGAAGTTAAATCCCCTGCTTTGAGGAGAACACTATTTTCTGTGTCAGCAAAAAAGAAAGTATATTTTGCTCCCGGAAACCTGCAATATCAAGTCAGTACCGATACATGTCGTTTTGCCGCACGCCAATATGAAATTATTGGTAAAGATAACGAACATATCTCACCATCGTATAGTGGTTGGATCGACTTGTTCAGTTCGTGTATTGAGGATAATAATCCACCTGCAGACGTTTTTGGAAGAATCATCGTTAAAAACTGGGCAGAAAATGGCATAGTTTATCAACCCAAATGCCGGACGACCCACAACTGGCGTTTATTAACGGATGATGAATGGAACTATGTGTTTTATGAGCGTCGCGGGGCTGAATGCCTATTTGGTTTGGCTAAGGTGTATGACACATTAGGGGTAATTCTATTGCCGGATTCGTGGGGGCAAGTGGATGATGAAGAGAATTATGTTTTGCATTTCCCGAGCGAATTAAGGGGACTACGAGGGCTAACTTTTAACTCGTGGAAACTCCAGTGCTTAGAAGATGTGGGAACGGTTATTAACATTTATACCACTCAATGGGAGTTTATGGAGGCTTTTGGAGCGGTATTTTTACCTTGTGCCGGATATCGTAAAGATAAATGTGTACTCGGTGTGGGGGAATTGGGATTATATTGGGCTGCTTGTAACCCTTATATTTATCCTACAAGTAAACTATCTGGACCTAAATTCTGTGAACATTCTGTTTTCCCATACTTCCAAGGCAATACTCCTTATATCGGACGAGCAATACGGATGGTCAAAGATAGTGATATGGTCAAAGATAGTGATACCGTTGTAAACGATCATCTATTTGATTGATATTGGACTCACTTCGAATGTGAACTTTTAATGAAATTATAACGAACAATTGATAACACAACGGAGAAGTCGATAGCCGAATAACAAAGTGGAGACAAATTTAATTGAATACGTATGGCACAATTTATTCTTATTCGAGGTCCTAAAAACTCGGGCAAAACTTACACTGCATGGTTAGTGTATTGCTTACTGTCTAAAAGGATAACAAATGGTACAAAACATCTGTTCCGCCTTAAACGGAAAAAGAACTATGATCAAGCTATAGCTCCCGCTTTTCCTTCAGAAGCGACTAAAGCTATGAATGGAGATAATAGTAAAGATTTTCTCGCTATATTTACAATAGGCGGCAAGAAGATTGGTATCGCTAGTGCAGGTGATTCTAAGAAAATCATTCAATGGGCAGTTGCTGAATTGCTACGACATCAGGTGGATATCATTGTTTGTTGTACCCATTCGCGGGATGTGAAAGGTTCTGCCTATCGATGGCTGAAAGTGAATTATTTCCAAAATCATTCGATAAAAGAGTTTGAAGTGAACCGCAGCCCCGCTACAGAGTTAGTATGGCAACAAGAGAAACAAGCAATCGCAGAAGAGATTGTGAAATACATACTTAGTCTGTGTAATGTGGATGTCGTAAAACCATAAATACTGATGTCCAATGAAACGATTTTTGTCATTTTTAGTGGCTATGTTCTTAGTCACTAAAGTCCTCTGGGCGTACGATTTCAAGTCCGGCGACTTGTATTATAACATCACAAGTAGTTTTTTTAACACAGCAGAGGTAACCTATAAAATACAGTTCTCTTCTGATGGCTATGATGGGCTTACATCGGTTACTATCCCCACTACCGTAACCTATAATGGCACGATCTACAGTGTAACAAGTATTGGAGAGTTTGCTTTCTATTATTGCACCGGTCTTACCTCTATCACTATCCCCAATAGCGTAACGAGTATTGGTGCGGGAGCATTTGAGGGTTGCACCGGTCTTACCTCTGTTACTATCCCCGAAAGTGTAACGAGTATTAGCTGGAGTGCTTTCAGTAATGTTCCCAATATCGTGTATAATGGTACTGCCACAGGCTCTCCATGGGGGGCAAGAAGTGTGAATGGGTATATAGATGGCGATTTAGTCTATGCAGATGCAGGAAAGACTACTTTATTGGCTGGCTATACTACCGCAACAGGTGCTATCACTATCCCCGAAAGTGTAACGAGTATCGGAAGTAGTGCTTTCTATAATTGCACCAGTCTTACCTCCATTGCTATTCCAAACAGTGTAACGAGCATAGGAGGTGACGCTTTTGGTAATACAGCGTGGTACAGCAACCAACCCGATGGAGTTGTTTATATCAACAAAGTATTGTACAAATACAAAGGCACTATGCCACAGGGTACAAGTATTGCCATTAAAGAGGGGACAATAAGCATTTCCAGTTTTGCTTTCTATAATTGCACCAGTCTTACCTCTATTACTATCCCCAATAGCGTAACGAGTATTGGAGAGAAGGCTTTCTATAATTGCACCAGTCTTACCTCTATTACTATCCCCAATAGCGTAACGAGTATTGGAGAGAAGGCTTTCTATTATTGCACGGGTCTTACCTCTGTTACTATTCCCAATAGTGTAACGAGTATTGGAAGCAGTGCTTTCCGTGGTTGCACGGGTCTTACCTCTATTACTATCCCCAACAGCGTAACGAGTATTGGAGAGTCTGCTTTCTATAATTGCCAAGGTCTTACCACGGTAACTATCGGTAACAGTGTAACAAGTATCGGAAGTTATGCTTTCAAGGATTGTACTGGTCTTAACTCTATTCAAGTGAAAGCCAAAACACCGCCCCAATGTAATGACAATACTTTTTTTAATGTCCCAATAGATATTCCCGTATATGTTGCCTGTGATAAAGAGGCTTATCAAAATAGTACAGGGTGGTCTTCTTTTACGAATATCATAGAATACCGTGAATATAGTGCCGTCGTACAGTCATCTGCTAATGGGTCTGCAGAAATGCTTTCATACACTTGCGACAACGAACTGACCATTCAGGCGACTGCTAACGAACACTATCATTTCACCCAATGGAGTGATGGAAATACGGATAATCTGCGTACCTTTGTAGTGTTCCAAGACACTACTTTGACTGCTGAATTTGCCCCTAACCCATATAACATATCTACCTCTGCCACGAATGGTCGCGTAGAGGGTGCAGGCGAATATGACTATGGAACAACCGCCACTTTAGTCGCCATTGCCGACGAACACTACCATTTTGCGCAATGGAGCGATGGCAATACCGACAATCCTCGCACAATAATGATAAAGGGCGATGCTACCTACACTGCGAAGTTTGCCATTGACCAATTTACCATTACGACGACTTGTGATATCCGATATGGTGAAGTTACCGGAGATGGTGTCTATGATTATGGTACCCGTATCACTTTAACTGCCATTCCAAATAGCGGCTACGAATTCAAGCAATGGAGCAATGGTTTGACCTATAACCCCTACCGCTTCACGGTGTTAGAAGACCTTTCGCTCGAAGCAGTGTTTGTTTCTTCTGCGGCTACAGCAATCGAAAATACCGAAATAGACACAACTCCACAAAAAGTACTCATCAACGGACAAGTCTATATCCTCCGCAATGGCAAGACCTACACGCTGACAGGCGTAGAGGTGGAGTGAGAACTCCCCAACCTCTCCAAAGGATAGGTTCAATGCATAACAGGGGCTACTCAATATGGTTGAGTAGCCTCCTGTTTGTTCTGGAAAACCTTTTGGACAGTATGAACGATCGCCGTCTCAGTCTGCACTTACGCATTGCCATTGATATCCACGATATACTCATTCATTTTTACCGACATATACTACAATATCTGTGTGATTCACAGAAAAAACGACTAAAACGCCACTTTTGCACTCGAAACAATTTGGCATATAGGATTTTTTTGTACTTTTGCGGTATAACACAACCATACTGCCCATCAGTACCGCTTTCATACAGTTGTGTATATCATTCAAATTTTGTACTTTCGCGGCATAACACAACAGGTTCCCGTATCTCGGCAACCTTGCTATCGTTGTGTATATCATTCAAATTTTGTACTTTTGCGGCATAACACAACAAACCTGCGCTTGCCCGAAGCGATACTCGGTTGTGTATATCATTCAAATTTTGTACTTTCGCGGCATAACACAACCCGTCGTACAGCGGCAACAAGGACTTCTACGTTGTGTATATCATTCAAATTTTGTACTTTCGCGGCATAACACAACGACGCTTACATATATACTTTGCAACATATTGTTGTGTATATCATTCAAATTTTGTACTTTCGCGGCATAACACAACATAAGCGTGGCAAGCCAAAAAAAGCCCCGAGTTGTGTATATCATTCAAATTTTGTACTTTCGCGGCATAACACAACCACGGAATGAAGGAGTATCATCCTTCAATGGTTGTGTATATCATTCAAATTTTGTACTTTCGCGGCATAACACAACTCTGTAAGTTTGGAGGTAAGTACCTTTGTGTTGTGTATATCATTCAAATTTTGTACTTTCGCGGCATAACACAACTATAACTCTTTTGGAGTCCCACAAACATTTGTTGTGTATATCATTCAAATTTTGTACTTTCGTGGCATAACACAACCTGCAAACAAATTATAATGAAACGGTGTTGAGTTGTGTATATCATTCAAATTTTGTACTTTTGCGGTATAACACAACGCAGACTGCTAATTCAAAACTTGAATTGGAGTTGTGTATATCATTCAAATTTTGTACTTTTGCGGTATAACACAACGAGCAGAGTAAGGAGTATCTTGACAATGCAGTTGTGTATATCATTCAAATTTTGTACTTTTGCGGTATAACACAACTCATCCTCGATGATACTGTTATTTAATTATGTTGTGTATATCATTCAAATTTTGTACTTTTGCGGTATAACACAACTTCCAAGTGCTATCAAGGAATTGAACGAGTGTTGTGTATATCATTCAAATTTTGTACTTTTGCGGTATAACACAACCATTGCAAAGGATAAGGAAAAGGCATTAGCGTTGTGTATATCATTCAAATTTTGTACTTTTGCGGTATAACACAACATTACTTTCCGAAACGGAAAACGACGAAGAGTTGTGTATATCATTCAAATTTTGTACTTTTGCGGTATAACACAACAAAAAAGCAAATGTACCGGATGGCGGTTGTGTTGTGTATATCATTCAAATTTTGTACTTTTGCGGTATAACACAACGTATAACCCTTATGTGATGATATACGACAGTTGTGTATATCATTCAAATTTTGTACTTTTGCGGTATAACACAACAAGATGTGTTTAATATAAAGAAAAAGAGTAAGTTATAAGCGAAAGTAGAACAAGAAAAGCGGATAGTATGATCCGCTTTTCTTGTATATATGATTGACATTTTTAATTGTAGTGATGGGGGAACTACTATCATTGATAGTAAGAATATGAATAATACCTCTAAGTGAGTGAACTATCTTATTTGTTCTATGTTCTCTTTTTGATATTCTTTTTGTTATGTCGGGGTCTTTGATGGTGGATGAATCGTGTGGGGGAGGTGTTTTGGTTTTTTGAGGAAAGGTGGTGGTTTTTGACAGGGTGGTCGGATTGTAGAATTATGAAATTATCTGTATCTTTGCAGTATGAATGTAAGGAAATCGTTTTGTGTATTGATTCAGGAGATAAAGGACTTTATCCGTGAAGATTTCAATATATGGACTTACTTGTATGCAGGAGTTTATGTCGCTACACTCATAGTGTTGGCTTATGGATTTGACGGTTATGATAAGTATATCCGTGCTATTTATCAGACGAACAACGGGTGGTGGGTGTTTCCTATACTGTATAACCTTGTTTATTTCGGGGTTGCTATACCGAACCTGCTTATTCGAAGAGAGTGGGGTAGGTTGCGTAACCCACATTTCTACTTTAAGGCTGTATTCTTCATCAGTCTTATGTCTATTGCGTTGGGATATACACAATACAAAGATTGGTTCAACGGTATAAATGCGTCGTATATAGAGCGTTATTTTCTGCTTTATTCGTGGGTGTTTGTAGATGGTATATTCTTGGTGGTGTTGCCGCTTGTCATATACAAGTATCTTTTTGACAGAAAGATAGACGGTATATACGGGCTATGCCGAAAGACGGAGCATTTAGAGATATACTTATTAGCCTTGCTTGTTCTGCTTCCGTTTGTGGCAGGTGCTTCTTTTTTGCCCGATTTTCAGGCTTATTATCCTCGTTTCCGTCCGGATGTTTATGAGGGTGTATTTGGTTTGCCCAGATGGGCTGTTACTACTATATTTGAGACCTGTTACGGTTTGGATTTCATTACGACAGAAGTGTTTTTCAGAGGTGCGATGGTAATAGGTATGGCGGCTATTTTAGGTCCGAGAGCCGTGCTACCTATGTGCGTGTTTTATTGTACCGTTCATTTTGGCAAGCCGCTTTTGGAGAGTTGCAGTGCTATTTTCGGTGGATATGTATTGGGTATTCTTGCTTATAAGACAAAGCATATATGGGGTGGTGTATGTGCGCATTTGGGCATTGCTTTTATGATGGAGATAATGGGGTTGATACATCTTTTTGCCAGACTATAATAAAGATAGAATTATGAATGTAGCAATAGTAGGTGCTTCAGGCGCCGTCGGTCAGGAGTTGATAAAGATACTACAGGAGCGCAGATTTCCGACAGACGAACTTCGTTTGTTCGGGTCTGCTCGTAGTGCTGGTAGTTATTACTCTTTTGGAGACAAGTTGATAGAAGTAGAGGAATTGCAGCATGGTGAACAGTTTAAGGGAGTTGATATTGTCTTTACTTCCGCCGGTGCGACTGTTTCGAGGGAGTATGCAGAAGATATTACCCGTTATGGGGCAATCATGGTTGATAATTCCAGTGCTTTCAGGATGGACAAAGATGTACCCTTGGTTGTTCCGGAGGTTAATATGGCTGATGCTCATTTTTGTCCCCGCAGGATTATAGCCAATCCGAACTGCACTACCATACAGATGGTAGTTGCCTTGAAGGCGATAGAGGACATCTCCCATATAGAGCGTGTGCATGTGGCGACCTATCAGGCAGCATCCGGTGCGGGCGCACATGCGATGAAGGAATTAGAAGAGCAGTATCGAAGTATAGTGGAGGGAGAAGCAGTGTCCGTAGAACGGTTTCCTTACCAATTGGCCTATAATCTTATTCCTCAGATAGACCTTTTTACCGAGAACGATTATACGAAAGAGGAGATGAAGATGTATAACGAGACCCGCAAGATTATGCATTCTGATATTTTAGTGAGTGCGACCTGCGTTCGTGTACCCTCGCTTCGCGCTCATTCGGAGTGTATATGGGTAGAGACGCAAGAACCGGTGTCGGTTGCACAAGCGAGGGAGGCTTTTGCTACGGCTGCGGGTTGTCGGTTGATGGATGAGCCTGAGAAGAAGGAGTATCCTATGCCTTTATTCCTATCGGGGAAGGATGCGGTATATATCGGCAGAATAAGGGAAGACATAAGTAGGAAGAACGGGTTGGTATTCTGGTGCGTTAGTGATCAGATAAGAAAAGGAGCGGCATTGAATGCTATTCAGATAGCCGAAGAGTTCTGCCGTTAACCTTTTTGGCAGTTGCCAGATAGAGAAACACTAAAAAAATGTGATAGTTATTTTGTGGTAAAGGAAAAAAGCAGTACCTTTGCAGTCGGTTTTCGCCAATGAGCGTGAACCGATAAATGTGGGAGTGTGTAAGCACGACCATTATCGTTTAACTTATTATACTTACAGTTATGTATCTAACATCAGAAAAGAAACAAGAGATCTTTGCTCAATATGGCAAGGACGCTAAGAACACCGGTAGTGCAGAGAGTCAGATTGCTTTATTCACTTTCCGTATTCAACATTTGACGGAACATTTGAAGAGCAATCATAAAGACTTCGGTACAGAAAGGGCGTTGACTAAATTAGTAGGTAAGCGTCGTCGCTTGTTGGATTATTTGAAAGAGCAAGATATTGAGCGTTATCGTGCTATTATCAAAGAATTGGGTATTCGTAAGTAAAGAAACTCCATTTTACAAAAAGGGTTACTTGTTGTTGGCAAGTAACCCTTTTTTTTGTTGAGAGTTGTTGTTTGGTTTATGAGTTGATAAGTTTATGGGTTTAGTAGGTTTGAGGGTGTTACATAGTTTAGAGGGGAATATATTGTTTGTTCTTTGAATTGGAGTTAGAAGTCCTTCCATGCTATGGCTCTACAGTTATTATGAAGGCTGCGTTGTTTATGGTTGTGCATTAGTGGGGAATATGGAGGTGTGAGGGGAACATATTGTTTATCTTTTGAAGTGGAGTTGAGAGCCATAGCACGCTATGGCTCTACAGCGGGCAATTAACAGGCAAGAATTAACATTTAATAGTTGATGATTAATATATGGAGGCGGGTGTTTGTGTGGTGGGGTGGGGGTGTTAGGTAGGTGATTTCTATATTCATCCTATATTCATCTTATATTCGTCCTATATTCATCCTATATAGATCCTTTGGAATTGGTAGTAAATACAGGGCTTGGCGGAGGCTACTTTGAATGGGTGGGAGACCTACTGGGATGGATGTTGTATTTATAGAAGTTAGCAGACGGAATGTTTTTCTATTCCTCTTATTAACTATTGCGATTGATTAGTCAGCGTGCTTGATAAAGTCGTTGTAGTCGTTGATAGTGAACGGATTGTAGAGCAGTTGGCTGTTCGTTTCGGTGATAGTTACTATTTGTACGCTATGTTCGGTGAAGAATGCTTGCAGGTCGGTGTTGTTTTCCAGTAGGGAGCGATACCAGTCTGCCTCATCTAAATTGTCGAAGCCCAGTATCTGCAATGCAGCCAGTCCGGAGTTGTAGAAGACAGGATATGCCCGTAGGTCGAAATCCTTAATCATGAACTGCGAGAAGTTGAAGAGTGCGACTTGGTAGAGCAAGTTATTGAGCAGGGTTTCGTCGGCGTTCAGGCACAGATACATATAACTCGGCTCATTACGCTCTGTTGAGAAGTCGGCGGAGGCGATTGTATCTCGGTCGCTCGTATCCATTGTTGTTGTCCGATGCTGCGTAAGCGAGTTGACGGTACCTCCCACTTGACTCTGCATACCTTGGTTCATCATGGCAAGCATGTCTTTTGCCATTGCTCCGACATCGCTTGTTGGGTAGCGGTTAACCATATCCTGCAATGCCTCTACGAAGGCTGTCTGCCCATCGGTCTTGGCTACTGCTACTGCATTAAGGAACAGGAACTTAGGCATGAGCGGTGAGAACGGGTAGTTCTCTTCGGCATACACCTTGTTGCTTTTGACCTCGGCAAAGCGGGCTTGCTTGTATTGCTCGTAAGTAACCCGGTAGAGAGAGTCCTGTTCGATTGCCATCTGTTTCAGCCGTTGGAAGTAGTTCGGGTCGCTCACAATGTGGGCTTGTTCGCTATTCGGAAATTCGGCGAGAATCAGTTCTTTGTACTTATTGGCACCAACGGCGTCGTCGGTTTTGAGTTTGCTCAGATACTGTTGATAATACAGTTCCAACAGTCGCGGTTCTTCGGGGAAACGGCGACGAAATTCCCGATAAGTCTGCTCTGCCAGATGCTCGTCCTCCAACTTGTTCTGATAGACAAGAATCATGGCGTACAAGGCATCGGCAATCTGCCGGTTAGACTCCGCAATTGCCTCTTCGGTCTTGGGTATCTGTTGTAGATAGAATTGCGGCTCTTTAGGATTGAGGGCTTCTTTGCCTGTGCCGCTGATAGCAAGACTGTCCGCAGGGATAGAGTCGGAGTCGTTGTAGTCGATGTCGTTCTCTTCGTAGTCGGGTGTTGTTATTTTGCTACTTCGTCTCCAGTTGTCTTCGAGCGTTCTATTCCCCCATTTGCGCAGGAAGGCTTGCTTGCCCGAGCGCAGCAGTTGCGTGTTGTAGAAATACCATTCCGCCGTACCGCCACCGCCACCAATCATGTTCTGCGTATTAACGCTTTGGAGTCCTCCTTGTTGTGCATTGCGCTCTTCTTGTGCGGCTTTTTCCAATGCTTCTTTTTCGGCTTTCTCAAGGTCGGCGATTACCTTTTGAACGATAGCCAGTTGTTGTTCTTCGGTCAGCGTGCCGAGATACTGCAGTGAGTCCTGTAACTGAACTATGTTTTGCTGAGTGATGAGTTCGCCGAGAATATCGGCACGCTTGGAACAGCGTTTATACTCCGGTGCTTCGTTGGATAGGATGTTGACTGCCTCCGCATAGTAGGGCTGTGCTGCCGCATAGTTTTTCTTTTCGTAGTACAAGTCTGCCGCACAAACCAAGATACTGGCTTTCTTAAGTCCGGATTGCTGTGTGGTATCGATGGCGGCTTTGTACCAGTAGAGCGCTTTTGTGGTATCTTTTTTGCTTAGATAGATGTCCCCAATGGCACCATAGACATAGTCTAATTTCTCTCGGTTCTTGTACTGTTTTGCTATCTTCTTAAGCCCAATGATGTCGGCAGATAACTCCATTCGTTTGATGCGCGCAGAGAAATCCATGTCAGCGTTAGGGCTTTTGTTGGAGACTTTTTTGTACATGGCAGACGCTGTGTTTTTGTCGCCTTGTTGCTCGTAGAGTTGTCCCAACAAATAATAGTATCTGGTTTGTTGTTCTTTGTTTTCGTCTTTGACTGCCAATTTCAGGAAAGGTATGGCGTCTTTGTATTGCTTCGATTTGAGTTTAATATCCGCAGTGAAAGCGGCATATAGATAGGCTTTTTTCCGTGTGAGGTTGTCTTGATTGACCTTTTGCAGGAGTTCTTCCGCCTCATACATCCAGCCTATTTCCGCATAGGCTCTTGCCATCCAGAGTTGGCACTGTGCCACGACATTCTTGTCGTAGTCGTAATCGCGCATGATGTAGGAGAAAGTACCGATGGCGCCAAGAAAGTCGGCTTTGTAGAACTCTGCCATACCTAACAGGAGCCATGCATCTGCCATATACTTATTGAACTCTCTCTGATTGAGAAAGGCCTGGTATTTAGGGTCGTTGTGTTTCTTTGGGTCGGGTTTGGGTTTCTTTTTGATAGAGTGTAGTTTGATACATTTACGGCATTTCTCGATGGTACGGTCCATCTGTGAAGTAGCCGATTGCGCGGCATCGTGGTTGCTGATGGCGTATAGCGGGATGATACGGGAGAAGTCATCCTGGTTAGCCTTGTCGATAGCCTTGAGGCCTTCTTGGAATGCGAGGTTGCCATTGTAGTAGATGTTATACCGAGTGGTAGTGGAATGATAGAACCTGCTTGCTGCGGTGTTCTTTTGAGTTGAACATGAGCAGCAAAGAAGTGCCATCACTCCGACTATACTCAATATACTACAATAGTGTCTCATTAAGTGAACTTATAGATACATTGTTCGAAATAGACTTCTCCAGGTCGCAGGACAGGTGAGGGGAATGTAGGGACATTGGGAGAGTTAGGGAAGTTCTGTGCCTCAAGACTGATAGAAGTCTGCACATCGTATTCTTTTCCCGCCTTTCCGATATTTTTCTCGACCCAGTTTCCTGTGTACACCTGTAGACCGGGCATGGTGGTCCATACCTCCATTGTTCGTTCTCCGTTTTGCAGTACTGCCGCCAATTCAGGCTGTTTCTTTGCACTTTCTTTGCGCAACACCCAATTGTTGTCTATACCTCGTCCAGACAAGAAGAAGGGTTTGTCTATACGGTCTTCGATGAGAGTAGGCTTGCGGAAATCCATATCCGTGTTATCGACAGGGAGTATCTCTCCTGTGGGGCATGCAGTTGCATCGAAAGGAGTATAGTAATCGGCATTGATTTGTAGGATATGATTTCGAACATTGCCGTTCCCTTCTCCGTTGAGGTTAAAGTAGGCATGGTTAGTAAATCCGACGATGGTTGGTTTGTCGGTCTTTGCTTCGTAGGTGATGCTAAGTGCATTGTCGCGAGTCAGGCGATAGGTGACATAGACATCCAACTGACCGGGATAGCCTTCTTCTCCATCGGGGGAGCAGTAGTGCAGGGATACGGAATAGGCAGTCTGTCCGACTACATCCCAGACCTTTTCATTGAAGCCTACGACCCCTCCGTGCAGGTGATTTGTACCATTGTTGGTAGCCAATTGATAGTCTTTACCATCGAGCGTAAAATGCCCGTCTTTGATACGATTGGCATAGCGTCCGATGACGGCGTTGAAATATGTTTCTTTGCTTTGCCATTCCTTGAAAGTAGCGAAGCCGAGTACTACATCTGTGAACTCTCCTTTGTGGTCGGGAGCATAGAGTGATACTATTTTTGCGCCGTAGTTAGTTATCTGCACGCGCATTCCGTTGGGGTTGCGTAGCGTGTAGAGCCCAATTCGTTTGTGTTGCAGCAGTCCTGCAAATGATTGTTCGTCGATCATATTATTCGATTTTACGCGCTCCGTCACCTATTTCCGCTACATAGAAATCGGCTTTCAGTCCTGTGCGTTGTGTATATTCTTCTCCTACCTTTTCTATGAATGTCGGTATAGCCTCGTCTCGGACTAATGATACGGTGCATCCCCCAAAGCCTCCTCCAGTCATTCGTGAGCCGATAACACCGTCGATCTTCCATGCAGCCTCTGCCAAAGCGTCGAGTTCGGGACCTGTTACCTCGTAGTCATCACGCAACGAGATATGTGAAGCGCACATTAGTTTCCCGAATGCCAATATATCTCCTTCTTGGAGTGCTTTGACTGCGTCTTTTGTGCGTTGTACTTCTCCTACGACATGGCGTGCCCGTTTGTGTGCAATAGGGTCGGTGATAGCATTTTCTATCTTTTTGAATTCTTCTTCCGTCAGTTCTGCCAAGTTCTTCAGAGGTCTAACGGTTGAGAGTTGTTCTACGGCTTTTTTACACTGCGCAACACGATCGTTGTAGGCACCGGAGTCGAGTTTGTGAGGGCTGTGGGTATTGCTGATGACGATTTTTATACCCTCTAATTTGACAGGTACTAACTCGAACTGAAGTGTATCGCAGTTCAAATATATGGCGTGGTCTTTTTTGCCCTGCGCTGATGCGAACTGGTCCATAATACCACAGTTGACTCCTGCAAACTCGTGCTCAGACATCTGCCCCATGTGAGCAAGTTCGCTCCGATTGTAGTTGGTGTGCAGAAGATCGTTGAAGGCATAGGCAGTTACTACTTCGAGTGCGGCACTGGAACTTAGTCCTGCGCCTGCAGGTACATTGCCCCATATAAGTATGTCGTATCCTTGATTGATTTTCACTCCTTTTTTGATGAACTGTGCGATAACGCCCAAAGGATAGTTCACCCAACTTTTATCGGGCAGGGGAGTCGTCAGTTGGTTTAGTTTCAGTTCGATGACTTGTGGCATATTCAAAGATTTGAAGCGCAAGAGTCCATCGTTGTTTTCTGCAATTAAGAGGTACGTACCAAAACTCAAGGCGCAAGGGAAGACAAATCCTCCATTGTAGTCGGTGTGTTCTCCGATGAGGTTTACTCGTCCCGGTGAGAAATAGACGGCTTTCGCTTGATGACCATAGGTTTCTCGAAAATTCTTTTTTAATTCTTCTGTTTTCATAATTGTTAGATTATATGTTGTGTTTTATGTGTTAGTAAGTCTTTTGTAATACTTTATTCTGACTATGCAGAGCATGGTACTCTTTCAGATAGAGGGGATTGAAATATGCGATATTTTCTTTTAGCCCCTCCCGGTGTGCTTTTTCCGCCCATCTGCCCATATTCGCCGCATTGGGGAATATGTTTTCCAAGAAAGAGGCGTTAGGGTGTTGTAATAGTGTTTTGCACTTGTCGGCACCATCTCCGAAGAAGCATACCGTGTGTTCCTGTAGTAGATTGTTGAAAGTGTCGGCGTTGATTACTTTTGCCTCGATGGGTGTGATAGGGTTCAAATCACGAGAGAACATACAGCAATAGACCTCCATCCGTCGTGCGTCTATCATAGGACATAAGATATTGGCATTGGTTGCCATAAGTGCTTGTGTTGCCATCAGTTGGAGTGTATCTACTGCGAGCAACGGTACATTTAGCCCGTAGCATAGTCCTTTGGCGAATGCTGTGCCGATGCGCAGACCTGTATAACTGCCCGGTCCTTTGCTCAATGCTACTGCATCGACCGACAGACGACGGAAATGCAGTTCTTTGAGGATGTTGTCTATAAAGAGGGGGAGTTGTTTGGCGTGGTTGTGTGTATCGGAATCCACCAATGAGACGATTGGTTCTGCATCGACCGTTAGAGATGCAGAGCATATTGATGTGGATGTTTCTATATTAATGATTATCATTGTCGGATATATTTTCCTTTGGCGCAAAGTTATGTATTTTCCGTTGGATTACCAACTATCGTGCCATTGTATTTGATAGAAAGATGCCTTGTGTAGCATTATCTTGGTAAATTATCATCTTTTTGCCTCTTTGAGATAATCGATTGTGAAGGCTTCTTTGAGTTGTGTATATCGCTGTATGGATGATGTAGATAACCAAGTAGTATAGCCATCGGCAAGTCCGTTGTCGAATAAAGCACGGATTTCCTTTTCTATGTTTGTAGCATTATAGTCGATGCCCTCAGGATCGACATAGTGCATTACATGGTACGCCTGTACCCATGTTCTTACTTTTGCTGGGGAGGGAGTTTCTTTTTGTCTTCCTTGTACAGACTTTGCCCATACTGAAAGTGTTTTGTAAGGATTGTTCCAAGGTTTATCTATTCCGCCGTATCCTGCGGCGAAGTGATCGGGATAGGGCATTCCACACATAACATCGGCTACATTGCTTATTGCAGGCCAATACTGTCCGTAAGGTGTAGTGTAGCCTTTATTGGCACTTTCCCCGAATACATCGATAGAGACATATACGCCTAAGGCGTGTAGTTCGTCGCAAGCATATTGGACGAAGCGTTGAATGGCTTGTACTTTGGTTTCGTTGTACTGATTATGGTAGTCGACTTGTGCTTCTATGCTTGTCATTTTATCGGGGAAGCGTACATAGTCGAAGTTTACCTCGTTGAAGCCGAATTTCTGCACCGCCTCTTTGGCAAGTTCTACATTGAATTGCCAAACCTGTCGGTCGTAGGCACTAGGCCAATGGGCGTTGTTATGATAGAAAGGTTTTCCTGTAGCCTTTTCCGTAATGGCACAGGATGGATTATCTTTGACAAAATATGAGTCCTTGAAGCAGGTTATACGGGCGACGACATAGAATCCTTCTTCGTGTAGTCGCTTGAGGGCATAGTGGTACATTTTCTCTTTGTTAGCCCCTCCCCATTTATAGTTGGTGGGAGAATAGCGTTTCATTGCTTCTGCTTTGTATGCAGGGCACTCGTTGTCTTTGATGTCGATGACAAAAGTGTTGATTTTGGTTTGTTTCGCCAAGGTGATGAAACTATCGATTCTACCTATGACCGCAGGAGAGATATTGAGGTAGAGTGCATAGCATGACTCGGGCATTTTGTTCGTGGGAAAGACAGGTTTCTCTACCGGATAGAAGTCGCATCCTATAGCCTCTCCTCCTCCGAAAGTGTTTCTTACACGACTGTGTATGGAGTCGTAATAGTCGGATTGATAGCGCAGGATAGCCTCTTGCTCGGTGAATACAGCGTACTTGGCGTAGATATAACCGCTTGTGGTGTCGTTGTATTGAATTTTGTAGCGATTGACTTGTCCGTTGGTGTTCAATCTATCGTATCCGATAACTTTGTAGGAGTGTCCTTTTTCGCCCAATCCACAGATGTGGGACGATGTGGTATCGTCGATGACAGATGCAGGTGTGCGTACCCATATATTCTGCTCTAAGACACAGTCGTTGGGTGTTTGGGCGGTGTTTTGTTCCAACACATAGAAAGTGCTGTTGTTATGAGCAATGGGGATGTATTCGGTATGGTTGATCCGAATACATTTGTCGGTGTTGACTTGTACGGGCGTTTGACGAGGTAAACTATCGGCAATGTAGGGCTGTTTATTGTCAATGCCATAGAGGATGACCATCGGTCGGTCGGCTGCAAGGTATCGTTCTTGGGTGTGTACTTTGTTGCACGCTATGCAAACCAAGAGGATACATAATATGTTAAGCCATTTCATTTATTCTTTAGTTAAAATCTATCTAATAGGGTGCAAAAATAAAGCATTTATTTGAGGAGAGCAAGTGAATAGGGGAGATAGTTGTAGTGTATATGCAAGAAAAAATATAAGGTCGTTGTGGGTATGTTGTATGGAATATCCACAATAGATCAGTATGCGGCAATAATGGAGATACTCTATATAGTGGGTATGATAATTATAGTAGTGCTAACCTATTGATTATTAACTTTAGCCATAGGGAGTTGACGAGTATATGAACGAAATGAAGAACGGATAGTGCTACGCAATTGTAAGTTGCAATTAAAGAGCCATTACATAAATTGTTGCGATCCTGTAAAAATTTCAGAAGAAACTTATTTTTATTTCAGAAATACTTGTGCATATAGATTATAATTGCTATTTTTGCAGCAATCCTAATGAGGTTAAATTGAGAATAGTGGTATTTTTATTTGAAAAAGATATGAAATAAAACTTAAGTAGATTAAGAATAGCAATTAGAGTCAAATAAAGTCAATATAAAATGAAATAGGAATTGATAATAATAAAATATATAACAATGGCATTCAAATTTATTCAAACCAATAATTGCAATGTACGGTTAAGATGTACAATTCAGGCTACCGGTAAATTGAGTTTTACTACAGATACAGCAGAAGCACTACACTTATGTAAGGATAAGTTGGTTAAGTTTGCGATTGACGATGAAGACGAGATGGTTCTTTATCTAATCTTTGTTTTGCAAAAGGATAATGATACCTTTCGGATTGTCAAATCCGGCAAGTATTACAATATTCAAACCCAAGGGTTATTTGATATGCTGCAATATGATTATCGGCATATAACCTACATTTATGATATGTCTCGTGCTGCAGAATTAGACCAAGAAGCGAACGGGGAGGTTTATAAAATGGTTTGCCGCAAGATAAACAAAAGAAATAAAGATTCTGTTGCTTCATTACAATGACAATAAAACGATATGCAAAATCAATCGAAATAACAAAAGTATAGCGATACGAGAACAAGTAACAAGTAAAATAGAACTTCGAGAAATGATATGATGACGATAACCTGATAAAATAAGAAAACCTATCTTGATTAGCACACCAAGATAGGAATAGATAGTACAAAAGCGTATTCTTTCTATAGCGTAGGAAACTTTTACGAAGGAATAACCGCCACTATACCATCTTTAGTGAAAGTGCATACAAAAGTACTGCATTTTTTCTATTTGGGCAAGATTTATGATCATTGGTATAATTTTTTGTACACTATTGTGCTGAATTCAACCTGTAATAGATTTACTCATAACAATGATATGTTTATAGATGCACCATCATTCATTTGTTCAGCCCGGATACCCCATCTTTCACCTTATAGGGTAGAAACTATTCCCTCTACTCTTGTGCCTTTTCATGAGGCGATACACACTGCTGTTACTATGCCGAGTTCTGCGGTTCATTTTTATATCAGCGACCGACTTTTTATGCCTTTATTCCGTCGTCCGGATTGCTATTTGGAGTCATTACGCCGTTATTCGTATGTTATTATGCCTGACTTGTCGCAGTATCGTAATTGGTCTGCAAAGGAGCGTTATTGTAATCATTATTATAATCGAGCGATGGGTGCCTATTTGCAAACTATGGGTATATCGGTCATCGCCAATGTAACATGGTCGCTTCCTGATAGTTATGATTATGCTTTCGATGGGCTTCCTTGCCATACAACTATTGCCATTAATAGTAATGGTGCGAACTCTGATTCACTTTCCAAATACTTATGGATACAGGGTTACCGAAAAGCCATAGAGCGACTGCAACCCACCCATATCTTGCGTTATGGTATGCCTGTGGATGGCGAATGTACAGCCATTTCTACTTATTATCCGAACCCTTACATAACCCGTCTTCGTTCTCTACCACCTCGTACTAAAACCAAGCGAGCGTCAACCTCTGCGACTCAAACCGAACTTGTATTTGAATAATCAAACTGATACAACCAATAATTAGCACTATGGAACAAGAAAAATCTATTTTTGAAGAAGTCAATGATCCCGTTATAGGGCGAGACCTATTGGGATACCCGTATAATAAGAAGTATCCTGCAGATATTGCCCAATATGGTACGAAGAATGATGGATATCGCACCTATAATCAAGAAGTCTTTTTTCTTGATTTTGCTATTGAGGGATACGATGTTTTGTTTTCCTATCACGAAAAAGAATATCTTGTCCAGCGATGGAGTGAAGGTGCTGCCCAATTAGATCCATCTACTCATCAACTTATTCATTTTTTCGACAATGCAAATGCGTTGATAGAGCAGATGGATTTGGACGGACACAAACTCATTGATATTATTGATGAAGTTCATATAATCGAATTGTGCTAATTGAACAACAATCTAAAAAATATCTACTATGGGAGGAAATGGTTCGCATTCTTCAGGTTTGTTGAAATCTGATGAGAATAGAAAATATTATACTTTAGGTTATATCACTGACAATATCATTGTATTAGGGCAAAAAGCCTATAACAAGCAAGGTAAACTGCCCGAAGAAAGTCATACTGCCAATCGCATATATGTTTCTGTTTTTGCAGATGGAAAAGATGTGAAGGAGATTTCTCGATATGGTGCCGATGGCAAGAAACTATATGCTATTCACACCGCAAACCATAAAGGTCTTTCACCTCATTATCATAAGTGGGATAACGGCATCCAACTACAAGGTGCCTATCCTCTTACTCCCGAAATGAGTGATTTACTTGAATATGTGCGCAAATACGGTTGTTACTGATATGAACTAACCGTTTTCGTTCCCAAACGAAGTGATTACGGTAGGTGGTTTATCCTATTCTGTGGCATGCTCTAATATTGGACGATATGTCTGTCCAAGAGTATTGTTTCTATCGTGTTAATTCCTCTACGACAAGGGCGTATAAGGAATAAAGGAGTATCTTACGCCTTGTGTAACAGGTAAAATATACCCAAATGTAATTTGATAATTATTTTTAGGGATTGATAATTGGATGATTTTGGTGTGTTTTTGGGATGTGATTTGTATATTCATCCTATATTCGTCCTATATTCATCCTATATAGATCCTATATTAAACCTTTGGAATAGACGCTATTTATCGGGCTTGGCGGAGGCGTGTTTCTGTGTATTCCAGAGGAAAAGGGGTGCTATTTTGCAGGGAATGCGTTTGATATTTTTAGCGATTATATTCGGATACCTAATAATATGAGTATATTTTCGTTGTGTCGGGTGGTTGTATTCTATAGCAGGTTACCAATTGATGGGAGTTTGTCCGTGTTCGACGAGGTAGTTGTTGGCTTGTGAGAAGTGGTGGCAGCCAAAGAATCCTTTTGCGGCGGAGAGAGGGGAGGGGTGTGCGGCTTTGAGGAGCAAGTGTTTTTTGGGGGACACGAATGCCGCCTTGCGCTGTGCATACGCCCCCCAGAGCATGAAGACGATATGTTCCCGTTGCTCGGCAAGGGCTTTGATGGCGGCATCGGTGAACTCTTCCCATCCTTTGTTCTGGTGACTACCCGCCAAGTGCGCCTCGACGGTGAGCGTCGCATTGAGCAGGAGTACGCCTTGTTCCGCCCAATGTTGCAGGTTGCCGGAGGCAGGTATGGGCTTTCCTAAGTCGGATTGCAGTTCTTTGTAGATGTTTTTTAGTGATGGCGGTGTGGGTATTCCTTCGGGTACGGAGAAGGATAGTCCATGTGCCTGCATGGGTTCGTGGTAGGGGTCTTGTCCGATGATGACGACCTTTACTTTGTCGAACGGGCAACTGTCGAAGGCATTGAAAATGAGGCGTGAAGGAGGGTAAACGGTCTGTGTTTTGTACGCCTGCCGCACATAGGTGGTCAGGAGTTCGAAGTAGGGTTTGTCGAATTCGGGCTGTAAGACTTTTTGCCAACTTGGTTCGATGCGTACTTGCATGGTTGTGTCGGATTTCGGGATTGGAGGATTAGGGATTATCGGGGGTGTGACGGTGCGATTGGGTTGCCTCGTGGTGTAATAGCCATTGCTTGGTGGGGAGTCCGCCTGCGTAGCCGGTGAGCGAGCCGTCAGTGCCTATCACACGATGACAAGGTACAAAGATAGAAAGCGCATTCGCACCCGTAGCGTTCGCCACTGCCCGCACGGCGGTGGGCTTACCGATGCGCTGCGCAAGGTCTGCATAAGAAATCGTGGTGCTATAAGGAATGTGCAGCAGTTCGTTCCATACAGCCTTTTGAAACTCCGTCCCCGCAAAGAGCAATGGCACACTGCATGCACGGCGTGTACCTGCGAAGTACTCGTCTAGCTGTGCGGTCGCTTGTTCGATAGCAGGTGTTATGTGTTCGGTAAAGTCTGCGTGTAAAAGGCGTTGGAGTCGTCTATTGACCTGTACGCGATGCCCCTCCACCTGCCAATCGCATAGGCAGAGTCGGTTATTGAACGACCCAAGCAGAAGCGTGCCGCACGGGGTGCGATAGGGGAGTATGAAGATGGTGTCTCTTTGCATATTTCTAACTTATTCGGGTGCGGTATTCACGAGAGTGATAGTTTATGCGATACTGCTTTTGTTGGTGGATAATTTACATCACGATATTCACAATCCTGCCCGGCACTACGATGACTTTCTTCGGAGTACCACCGGCGAGTTGTTTCGCGGTTTGTGGGTCGGCGAGGACGATACGCTCTACCTCTTCACGCGGAGTGTCTTTGGCTACCTCTATCGTGAAACGCACTTTGCCGTTGAACTGCACCGGGTATTTCTGTGTGTTCTCCACCAAGTACGCTTCGTTGCATTCCGGCCATTGGGCATCGCATACCGTTGTGTCATGTCCGCAGCGGTGCCATGCTTCTTCAGCGATATGCGGTGCGTAGGGGGCTAACAACACAGCGAATACCTCCAACACACTTTTCTTTGTGCAGTGCAGTGCTTGCAATTCGTTCTGTGCTATCATGAACGCAGGAATGGATGTGTTGAACGAGAAGTTCTCGATATCCCAAGTTATTTTCTTAATGAGTTTGTGCAGACTGCGTAGTTCGTCTGCAGTCGGGGCATCGTCCGAGAGTGTCTCATACATATTCCACAGGCGTTTCAAGAAACGGTGTACGCCATCGATGCCGTTCGTGTCCCATGGTTTCGACATCTCGAGCGGACCTAAGAACATCTCATATAGGCGCAGGGTATCTGCACCGAATTTGGCTACTACATCGTCTGGATTAACCACATTGAACATCGATTTCGACATCTTCTCTATCGCCCATCCGCAGCGGTATACACCATCCTCAAGCACGAACTCGGCGTCTTTGTATTCGGGCATCCATGCACGGAAAGCGTCCAAGTCCAATATGTCGTTGCTGACGATGTTTACATTCACATGGATAGGTTGCACTTTGCCCTTGTATTCCTCGCTGTCAATCAGCCCGTACGAGATATAGGTGTTTTGGCTGCCTACCAATCGATATACGAAATTCGACCGCCCTTGTATCATACCTTGGTTAATCAGTTTGCGGAACGGCTCGTTCTCGCATATATATCCGAGGTCGAAGAGGAACTTATTCCAGAAACGACTGTAAATCAAGTGTCCCGTAGCGTGTTCCGTACCGCCGATATAGAGATTCACTTGTCGCCAGTAGTCGTTTGCTTCGTGGCTTACCAATGCTTCCGAGTTATGGTTGTCCATGTAGCGCAGGTAATATGCCGACGAACCTGCAAAGCCCGGCATAGTGCATAGCTCAAGCGGGAAGACCGTCTTGTTGTCAATCAGTGCCTTATCCACCACTTGCTCGTTCTTTTCGTCCCATGCCCAGAATTGTGCGTGTCCGAGTGGCGGCTCTCCGGTCTTTGTCGGCTTGAAGTCGCTCACCTCCGGCAGACGCAAAGGCAGTGCCCTTTCAGGCAGCGTATAGGGCATACCATCCTTGTAGTAGATAGGGAATGGCTCGCCCCAATAGCGTTGGCGGCTGAATACGGCGTCCCGCAGACGGTAGTTCACCTTCACACGCCCAAGTCCTGTGTTGGTGATGTATTCTTTCATCTTCTGTATCGCCTCTTTCACTTGCAATCCGTTCAGGAAGCCCGAATTCATCATCACGCCCTCTTTAGCATCGAAACTCTCCTCGCTCACGTCCGCACCTTCAATCAGCGGCACAATAGGTAGGTTGAAGTGTTTGGCGAATGCGTAGTCGCGGCTGTCGTGTGCGGGCACAGCCATAATAGCCCCTGTTCCGTATCCGGCTAATACATAGTCGCTTATGTAGATAGGTATCTCTGCATTGGTCAGTGGGTTGATAGCGTACGAACCGGTGAATACGCCTGTCACGCGGCGGTCGGATATACGCTCCCGTTCTGTGCGGTGCTTCACCATATCGAGGTAGTCTGATACGGCGGCCTGTTGTTCGGCTGTCACGACGCGTGCTACATACTCGCTCTCCGGTGCCAACACCATAAAGGTAACACCAAATACCGTATCTGCACGGGTAGTGAATATCGTGAACGGCTCATCTTGTCCTTTTATCTTGAATTGCATTTCTGCGCCCTCGCTGCGTCCAATCCAGTTACGCTGCGTCTCCTTGAGGCTGTCCGTCCAGTCGATACGGTCGAGTCCTTCCAACAGGCGTGGTGCATACGCACTGACCCGCAAGTTCCACTGCCGCATCACACGCTGCTCCACGGGGTAACCGCCTCGTACTGACAGTCCTTCGCTTACCTCATCGTTTGCCAATACGCAACCGAGTTCGGGGCACCAGTTTACTTTCGTGTCCGCCAAGTAGGCAATGCGGTATTGCATCAGACGCTCCTGCTGTTCTCTCTCACTAAGCGTCTTCCATGTCGGGTCTTCTGCTTCCCATTTGGCTATTAACTTGCTGATTGGTTGTGCTTTCTGCAGTGTGGTGTCGTAGTACGAATGGAACATCTGCACGAACGCCCACTGCGTCCAACGATAGAAATCGGGGTCGCAGGTCTTCACTTCTCTGTCCCAGTCGTAGGAGAAACCGATTTTTCGCAGTTGCTCAATGTAGCGAGCGATGTTGGTCATCGTCGTCTTTTCTGGGTGTTGTCCCGTCTGTATGGCGTACTGCTCTGCGGGCAATCCGTACGAGTCGAAGCCCATCGGGTGAAGTACATTGAAGCCTTGCAGGCGTTTGTAGCGGCTGTATATATCGCTGGCGATATAGCCAAGCGGGTGTCCTACGTGCAGTCCAGCCCCGCTCGGGTAGGGGAACATATCGAGTACATAGAACGGTTTTTTGTCGCTCCGGTTGCTTACTTTGTAGGTGTTGTTCTGCTCCCAGAACGCCTGCCATCTTTTCTCAATTTCCGTGAAATTGTAGTCCATATATTTTTGTATAAGTTATTTTACCATATTGCACCCCTACGCATATTGGGTATAAAACATTAATAACCGTATAATTACCCATTAATTGTGGGAGAGGATTTTATTTCATTGAGTATCGTTAGTTTATAATAATTGTTGTGCCTACATTCGCTTGTAGATGGAGCGTGGCAGATGTTTCATGATCCAATGGAGTATAGACCAACGTTTTGTGACTATAACAACGTCTTTTTTCTTAGTGATAGCCGTCATTATTTGGGTCGCAACTTTCTCTACGGGCATCACCCAAAACAACCCCTCTCCTTTTGCCATACGTGTATTGATCAATCCAGGACGGATATCCGTAACCACTATGGGCAGTTGGCTTTTGAAGGCTTTCTTGCGCAACGCCTCCGTATAGTTTATTTGGAACGCCTTGGAGGCAGAATAAGCGGGTGCCATTGGTTCACCCCGAAGACCACCACAAGAACTAATGACAGCCAAATGACCATATTGCTGTTCTTCGAACTTCTTATAGATGAAGTCAGCGAAGAACGTCCAACCAACCACATTGATGTCCAATGTCGGTCGTTCTATGGCAAAATCCAAGTCAAGGTTCAAATCTCCTACTCCCGAACAAAGGATAGCCAAGTCTATTGGAGACGCGAAGACTTGCATAAGGAGAGCCTGTGAACCCTCAAGGTCTGCCACATCACATGGAGCGACTTGGATATTGGAACTCATCTGCGCCAATTCCTGCAACAACGGTTTGCGGCGGGCTACCGCTATAACCTCATTCCCCTGTGAGGCATATCGAATGGATAGTTCTTTCCCGATACCCGAACTTGCTCCTATGATTAGTACTCTCATATCTTAATAGATTAGACTCTTTGGTTTGACTATGTTTATTGTTTATGGATGTAGGTAACTCTTATGCAGGGTTGCCTATCCCTTACTTATCCCTTGCTTATCCCTTGCTGTTTGATACGAACTTTTTGCGCAAGAAAATGCCTTATATATTTGGGCTTTTTTGAACTAATTTTCCGTGTATTTGGATAAGTATGCTTGTTATCGCCCCTCCAATTCTTTCGCCAATGCCTCAATCTCTTGTCGGGCTTGCGTGGCGGAGTGGAATACGATGCCGTGTATACCGAGTGCCTTGGCGCCCTCAATGTTTGCGGAGTTGTCGTCGAGGAACACAGCCTCATCAGGCACTACCTGATAGCGGTTGAGCAGTATGCGATATATCTCGGGTGCGGGTTTGATAGTCTTTTCTATGCCCGATAGTACGATACCGTCCAGTAGGTCGAAAATAGGATATCGTGGGCGCACTTGCCGGAAGGTCTCTGCCGACCAGTTGCTCAACCCGTAGAGGC